>NZ_CP045422.1:600000-900000 GCF_014926585.1 Devosia beringensis
TCACCGCCAATGCCCCCGACGTGGCCCGGGCCATGCTCTCGCTCTACGAAACCTATCGCAAGACCAATGAGCGGCTGGCCAGCGTCGATGCCGAATTGACGCGCAATCCGCAGGCGGGGCTGCAGACCGCCTATGAGGAGGTGCGCGATTTCTTCCACTATGCCGACAATTATTTCGATCCGCTCGACCGCGCCGCCGAGGCTTTGGCCGCCGAGCTGGGCATTTTCGCGCCTGACCGGCTCAGCCGGCTGATCGCCTATTGCGGCGAAGCGCATGACCTGCGGGTGGTGCTGAGTGCCCCTGCCCGCGCCGACCTGATCAAGGACTATGACCGCTCGACCCGCACACTGGCCATCAATGCGCGGCTCGAACCGGCGACGCAGTTCTTCCAGATTGCCGCCCATCTGGCCGGCATCGAACAGACGACCCTTTTGGCGCAACTGCTCGACGCGGCCAGCTTCAAGACCGAGGAGGCGCGCTCGATTGCCCGCATGGGCCTGGCCAATTATTTCGCCGGCGCGCTGCACATGCCCTATGGCGCCTTTCTCAAGGCGGCCGAGGCCCATCGCTACGATATCGAGGAACTGGCCCATCTGTTCGGCGCCAGCCTCGAACAGGTGGCGCATCGCCTCTCCAGCATGCAGCGGCAGCGCGAAAAGGGGGTGCCGTTCTTTTTTGCCCGCGTCGACGCCGCCGGCACCATTACCAAGCGCCATTCAGCCACGCCGCTGCAGTTTGCCCGCTTTGGCGGCGCCTGTCCGCTGTGGAATGTGCACCGGGCCTTCGAGGCGCATGGCCAGATCATCCGGCAGCTGGCCGAGACGCCGGATGGCAACCGCTATCTGTGCCTGGCCTGGTCGAGCGAGAAGCGCAGCGGCGGCTTCAACGGGATTACCCGCCGCTATGCCTATGCTTTGGGCTGCGAAATCAGCCATGCCAGCCGGCTGGTCTATGGCAGCGATGTCGACCTGGCCCGGGCCCGTTTCGACCCCATTGGCGTCGCCTGCCGCATCTGCGAGCGGCGCAGCTGCCCCCAGCGTTCGGTGCCGCCGCTGGCGGTCGATATCGTCGTCGACGCCGACCGGCGCAGCATCGTGCCCTACCAGATCGGCTGATCCCGGCCGGGCAAGGAACTCCTACGGCAAGTCCCTGATACGATTTAAACCCTTGCCGTCGGCCACGAAGTGGTCAGACTGCCGGTTGCAGGAGTCTTCCTGTTGCTTGGACTAACTGTCGAGAACACCATGCATACTGGCGACAGCGCACCGACGACAATTTACCTGGTGGATGACCATCCCCTGGTGATTGAAGCGTTGCGCGCGCTGATCGGACAGGCCGAGGATCTGGCGGTCATCGGCGCCACCACCTCCGGGCGGCATGCCATGTGTGAAATTCCCATGCTCCTTCCGGATATCGTGGTGGCCGACCTGGGCATGCCGGACGTGCCGGGCGAAGAGGTGATCCGCTGGATGCGGGCCAACCATCCCGACATTGCCATCATCGTGCTGACGGCGCGGCGCAATCTGGCGGCCCTGCGCCCCCTGGTGGATGACGGGGTCCTGGGCATTATCGGCAAGACGGCAGTGGGCAGCGAATTGCTCAACTGCATCCGCACCGTGGCGGCCGGCGAGGTGTTTCTCGAAATCGAGCACACTGCCAATGAGGCGACGCCCACCAGCGCGAGCGTCGAGGCGCTGAGCAAGCGCGAACTCGAAGTGCTGCAGATGGTGGCACGGGGACTGTCGGGCAAGCAGATTGCCGCCCAGCTCGGCATTGCCGCCAAGACCGCCGAGACTCACAAGGCGCGGGGCCTGGCCAAGCTCGGCCTGTTCAGCCGGTCCGACATCTTTCAGTTCGCTCAGAACGAGGGCTGGCTCGACAACAGCTGACCGGCAGCCTGCTCGCACGCGTCAGGAAAAACCTGACGCGCTCTTGGTGCCGATTAGGGCATGATCAGTTTGTGGGGGGCGCGCGCTGCGTCAACATCCGTATGGATCGAATATGACTGAGCCAATACCCTTCGACATCAGAATGGCAGCGCTGCGCGCCCATTTCACCACGCGTGCCCGTCGGGAAGGTGACGAACTGAAAGAGCTGGCGACCCGGATGGACGCTGACGACGAGGCCCGCAGCCGGATCGGCCATATTGCCCATGGCCTGGCTGGCGCCGGGGCTATCTTCGGCATGCCGCAGGTATCGACACGGGCCGCAGAGCTGGAAGAGGCGATACTCGCCGGGGCGGCACCGGGTGACGTCGCCAGCCAAAGCCTGGCGCTGGCCTGCATGCTGTCCAAGCTGGGCTTTCAGCCGTCAGCCTGATCCTCGCACAGCACTGGACTTTGCTGGCCCCCTAACGCCGGTAGTCGGGCTTAGGCGGCGCGGTACCATCATGGACATAGCTGTTGGGGCCGATATCGGGACCCGGGCGCTGGGGCGTGCCGCCGGGATGAGGCACCTTGTCAGTGTCTTCATGCACTTCGGGGTGCGGATCGGCGACATCCGTGCCGGACGCCGTATCGGCGCCGGTGGGCAGGCTATTGGGCCGGACGGGCGATTTCTCGGTCATGGTCGAACTCCAGCATGATCACGATTGATACAGGGACGATGGATCGCGTTGTTGTCGGGCAGAAAGGCATTCGGCCCGACACCGCAGATCGAAATCTGTTGCGCCGGGCCGAGCACTGCACGGTTTGGAGGTCGGCAGTTCAGTGAAGGGCAGTCGGAATCATGATGGCGCCCAGCGGGCTGACGGCAACGCTGGCATTCCTGATTTCGGCCAGCCCCAGATTACGCAATTGCTCGACGAGCTCGAGATCAATGCCGCTCTGGCCAGCGCACAGGGCACTGAGGGCCTGCTGCTGCGGAAAAGTCAGTTGGGTCCAGGACAGGGTCATCGTGCTCACCAGAATGTTTGTGCACGATAAACCACTGAGCGCCGCAAGAGTTCCCGGCGCGGCGATCACTTCGGCAATCGCGGGACGATTGGTGTGTGAAGTCCCGATCGCGCATCGTGGCGCGTGCGGCCGATCCAGGGCGGGCCAAGTCCAGCGCAGTTGATCGGGGTCAAAAAGTCCCGGTCCGGCGATGCTATCATGCCGGTTCACCCAGGAAACCGGATTCCGCGATGAGCGAACCCCACCACCGCCTAGAGGCGCTGGAACAGACTTATGGAGAATTGCTGGCGCTCTGCGACGGCCTGGAAACCGTGGCTGACAGCCTGCCCCATGCGGTGACGCCTCGGATGTGCCTGACCCTGGCCGCCAGCCTCGAACCGCTGGTGGCGCGGACGCACCGGCTGGAAGAGGAAGGCCTGTTTCCCCTTCTGGAGGCCAGTCAGGGCCGGCAATGGGGCCCCACGCTGGCACGGCTGCGTGCCGAACACCTGGCCGATCAGAGCGCCACGGCAGAGGTCAGCGAAGCCCTGCACGATCTGGGCAATGGCCGCTCGGCCCTGTCGCCCGATGCCATGGGCTATCTGCTGCGCTCGTTCTTCGACAGCATGCGGCGGCATGTGCAGAGCGAGCAGGAACTGATCGCCATGGCGCGGCGCGACCCCGGCAACGCCCCGGACTGAGCGGAAGACGGCGGCGGGATTGCGCCCGCCGACTTTTTTATTCCGCCATGGCGTGGGCGCGCTCGATGGCCTTTTCCTCGGCGGTCATCTCCCGCGCCGCCTTCTTGGGGCCGCGCATGAGCAGGATCAGCGGCAGCACGGCCAGACTGAGCAGCAGCATGAGCCAGAAGTCGTCGAGATAGGCCAGCATGGCCGACTGCTGCGTGACGAGGCCATTGATGGTGGCGATGACGGTTGGGTTGCCGGTCAGCAGGCTTGGCATCTGGTTGATGACATTCTGCGAGGTTGCCGTCAGGCGCGTGGCCAGTTCGGCGTGGTTGATCTGCATCATGGCGGCAAGAACCGCGGTGACCAGCGAGATGCCGACGCCCTGCCCCATATTGCGCACCAAAGCGAACATGGAGGTGGCGTCGCCGCGGAAGCGCGGGGCGATGGTTGAAAAGGCCATGGTCGAGAGCGGCACGAAGAGGAAGCCCATGCCGAAGCCCTGCATCACGCCGGTGGTCACCACCGGCCAGTAATCCATCTCCAGGTTGAAGCTGGTCATGCCATAGAGCGAATAGGCCATGCACAGCGTGCCGAACAGCATCATGATGCGCGGATCCACCTTGCCGCTGAGGCGGCCGACCACCACCATGGACAGCAGCGTCGCCACGCCACGCGGCGCCATGATGACGCTCGAAAAGATCACCGGATAGCCCATTAAGGTCTGCAGCAGCGGCGGTAGCAAAGCGAGGCCCGAGAACAGGGTGATGCCGACGACGAACATCATCACCGAGGCCAGCACGAAGTTGCGGTCCTTGAAGATGCGGATGTCGATGAAGGGATTTTCCGCGGTCAGGCAGTGGACGATGAAGACCCAGAGACCCGAAATCACCAGGCCCAGCTCGATCCAGGTTTCCACCGAGGAAAACCAGAAATTGTCGGCGCCGCGGTCGAGCATGAGCTGGAGCGCGCCGACGCTGATGGCCAGCATGGCAAAGCCGAAAAAGTCGAAGCGTCTTATCTTGATATCGGTGGTGGGCATGAAGGCCCACAGCATGAAGGCGGCGGCGATACCCACCGGCAGGTTGATCAAAAACACCCAGCGCCAGTCAAAGCTTTCGGTCAGCCAGCCGCCCAGAGTTGGCCCGATAATGGGGGCCACCATGATACCCATGCCGTAGATGGCCATGGCCTGGCCGATCTTTTCGCGCGGGTTGATGTTGAGCAGCACGGTCTGGGCCAGCGGCGCGATGACGGCGCCGAACAGGCCCTGGATCAGCCGGAACACCACCATTTCGGGCAGGCTGGTGGCAATGCCGCACAGCGCCGAGGCCACGGTAAAGCCGATCACGGCGATCAGGAACAGCCGCTTCTGCCCGAGCCGGTCGGCCAACCAGCCGGTCAGCGGCGTGGCGATGGCGGCGGCCACGATATAGGAAGTCAGCACCCAGGTGATTTCGTTCTGCGCGGCGCCCAGCGAGGCAGCCATATGCGGCAGCGCGACATTGGCGATGGTGGTGTCGAGCACCTGCATGATCGTCGCCAGCATCAGGGCCGCGGTGAGCATGGCCTTGTTGCGGACGACGACGCTGGGGGCAGAAAGAGCAGGCGCGGCTGTGCTGGCCATGATCGGCTTCCAAAAAGGGCGGGGCGAGAGAGGCGCGGCCGCAGCCGCGCCGCCTAGTTGCCGGCGAGCTTGTCGAGCGTGCTGCGGCCGGTATCGACCGTCACCATGGCGCTCATGCCAGTCTTGAGCACCGCGTCGGCCGCTTCGGAGAGAGCAATGCGCACCGGCAGGCGCTGCACCACCTTGACCCAGTTACCGGTAGCGTTCTGCGCCGGGATCAGAGCGAATTCGGAGCCGGTGGCGGCGCCGAAGCTCTCCACCGTGCCATGCATGGGCGCGCCATAGGCATCGACCTTGATCTCAACCGGCTGGCCAACCTTGAGCTCGGCCAGCTGGGTTTCCTTGAAATTGGCCTGGATCCAGGTGTTGTCGGTTTCCACCAGCGAGGCGATCATCGAGCCGGCGGCGATGAACTGGCCGACATTCAGACTGGATACATTGGAGACCACGCCGCCGGCCGGGGCGGTCACTGTGGCATGGGTCAGGTTGCGCTGGGCCTGCTCGACGGCAGCCAGAGCGGCCAGCACGGCGGGATGGGCGTCGGTGGCAATGGCTGGGTCGCCGGCCAAAGCCGCCGTCGCCGCGGCCACCTGCTGACGGGCGAGGTCGACGGCGCTCTGGGCCTGCTGCAGGGTCAGCTTGGACTCATCGAGCGAGGCATCGGCCGACACGCCTTGGTCGACCAGGGCCTGCTTGCGGTCATAGGCGGCCTGGCGGATGGCCAGGGTCTGTTCATTGGCCTTGAGCTGAGCCTGCGCCGTGCCAAAGCTCACCTTGAGCTGCTCGACATTGACGCGGGCCGAGGCCAAAGCCGCATCGGCCTGGCTGAGGGCGATCTCGAAGGGCTGCGGGTCGATGGCAAACAGGACGTCGCCGGCGGCAACGACCTGGTTGTCATGCACCTTCACGTCGGAGACGCGCCCCGAGACATCAGCGCTGATCGACACCTTGGCCTGCTGCACATAGGCATTGTCGGTTTCTTCGTAGCGCCCGCCAGTCAGCCAGAACCAGCCGCCGCCGGCGACCAGCAGCAGTGGCACGCCAGCCATCAGCAGGATGCGGCCGGCGCCAGACTTGCGGGGCGCGGCGGTCTCGACCGCCGGCTTGGGCGCATTGGCGGCAACCGGGGGCGGCACCGGGCGCAGCTTGGTATCGGCGATCTTTCCGGCGGCGGCCGGTTCGGTGGCGCGAGCGTTCATTTCAGGAGGCTTTCCCTGGTTCGGCATTGTCTTGGTCAAAATTGCTCAGATTGGTGCGGATACGCGTCAGGTGCTCGATCAGCTGCGCCAGATCGGTCGGGGTCAGCCCCTCCATTGCCTGGCCAAACACGGTCGCGCCGACATGGCGGGCCACGCCGACGATCTCGATCCCTTCGGGGGTGAGGCGCGTCAGCTTGGCGCGGCTGTCATCGGGATGGACGAAACGTTCGACCAGGCCGCGCTTTTCCAGCCGGTCGAGAATGCCGCTGAGCGTCATGGCGTCGATGTCGAGCGCGCTGGCCAGCGCCACCTGGGTGATGTCGTTTTCCCGGTGGATGGCGCCAAGCGCCTTCCACTGCGGCAGCGTCAGGCCATAGGCCTTGGCCTCGACGTCAAAGCGGCGGCGCAGCAGGCGCGTCGTGTCATGGAGCAGGGTCGCGATCTGCCGGGGCTGCTCCTGCAGCAATCCGGCAATGATGGGCTCCCGGTCGGGCTTGGTTTCCATGCGGCGCAATCCATAAGCGTACTTATTATAACCGCACATATAGTAAGTGCACTTTCTAAGTCAATCGGCCGTGGTTGTAGAACAGCCATGCGCGGCGTGCAGCTAATGGAATGGTGAATGATCCGGCATGCACAAGCCGCCATTTGTGCCGATCGGCTATGCCGGCGATCAGCCCAGTTCGAGGCTGGTAATGCCGAAGACCTGCTGCATGGCCATGTCTGGCGGCGTGCCGCGATACATGCGAGCGGTGGCAAAGCCGGGTGTGAAGCCGCGCTGCGCCAGCAGTCCCATCCAGGCGGCCTGCGCCTGTGGCACGTCGATCTGCACCGGCCCCTCGATCTGGTCGAGCAGGGCGGTAGCCGCGTCAGAATCGCGGGCGAAGACCGGCCCGAGCTTGCTGCCTTCCCGGCAGGGCCGCAGCACGGCATAGCCGGCTAAGGCCCCGTCGCGCATCACCGTCAGCAGACGGTGCGGCGGCGCCAGCCAGGCGCGCAGGAAATCCGGTCGCGCTGCCGGAAAGCAGGCCGCGTCATAAGCCAGGATCGCCTCGGTCGGGACGGGCGCCACGACCGCCCCTGTCACGCCCTGCCCCGCCAGCGTCCCGCTCATGCGCAGGCTCTTATAGGCGGTGACGAAACCCATGCTGGCATAATTGGCCTGCTGCTCCGGCACGCCGTCGAGGCCGATGGTGCGGGTGTCGAGATAGGCCATGCCGGCGTCCCACACTGCCTTGCCATGCCCCTGCCCGCGCCAATGCGGATGGCAGATATAAAGCCCGATAAAGCCGAAGCGATCGTCATAGGCCACGGCGGCAATGCCGGCGACCATTGTGTCGCCGGCAAAGGCCCCGAAGAAACCAGCGGGGTCAGCGGCGTGGAAGGCGGCAGCATCAGCGAGGCCGGGGTTCCAGCCCTCGGCCGCCGCCCAGTCGAACAGGGTTTCGATCTCGGCCAGCGTCAGGGTGCGGAAGGTGCGGCTCATGCCGGGGCAAAATCCTTGAGCGCGCCGGCATAGGGCTTGGCCAGAGGCGCGGCATAGGCGCCGCGCTTGCTGGTGCGCAGGCCCAGGGCCACCAAAGCCTCGGCCTGTTTGACCGCGGCACCGACCCCGTCGATCACCGGCAGGCCGAATTCCCCGCTCAGCGTATGCGCCAGGTCGGCCATGCCGGCGCAGCCCAGCACGATGGCCTCGGCATTGTCCTCGGCGATAGCGCGGACGATCTCGTTGCGCAGCTTGTCGCGGGCGCCCGAATTGGGGTCTTCCAGCGCCAGCACGGCGATATTGGCGGCGCGCACCCGCGCCCGGCCTGCCACGCCATAGCGCTGCACCAGTTCCTCGATGGGCACGCGCGAGCGCTCCATGGTGGTGACCACGGTAAAGCGCTTGGCGATGAAGCCGGCCACGGTCAGCGCCGCTTCGCAGATGCCGATGACCGGGATCTGTGCCATGGCCCGGGCCGCATCGAGGCCGGTATCGTCGAAACAGGCAATGACGGCCGCCTGGGCCCCTGCCCGTTCGGCGGCGGCGATTTCCCTGAGCAGGCCGGGCAGCGCGAACGCCTCGTCATAATAGCCTTCGATGGAGGCCGGCCCCATGCTGGACGTGGCGGCGATAATCTCCGTCCCCGGCGCCGCCACCAGTCGCGCGGCGGCGGCTATGGTCAGTGTCATGGAGGCCGTGGTGTTGGGATTGACGACGAGGATGCTGGTCATGCGCGGGCCCGACGCCGGCCCATCAGCAGGATCACGCCGACGGTCACCAGGATGATGAGGAAGGAAAACACGGTGGTCACCGTACCCAAAGCATAGAGCACGGGCGTCGTCACATTGGTGGTCATGCCGTAGATTTCGAGCGGCAGCGTATTGGAACTGCCCGAAGTCATCAGCGTGCGGGCGAATTCGTCATAGCTCAGCGAAAAGCCGAACAGGCCCACCCCGATCAGGCTGGGGGCGATCATGGGCAGCACGACATGGGCAAAGGTCTGCCAGGAACTGGCGCCGAGGTCGCGCGCCGCCTCCTCATAGCTGGGCGAGAAGCGGTTGAAGACGGCGAACATGATCAGCACGCCAAAGGGCAGCGTCCAGGTGAGATGGGCGCCAAAGGCCGAGCTGAACCAGGCGGGCCGGAAGCCGAGCTGCTGGAACAGCACGCCAATGCCCAGCGAGACGATGATGGAGGGGACGACGAGGCTCGCCACCGTCAGGTAGAACAGCGGCGTGGCGCCGACGAACTTGCGGCGGAAGGCCAGGCCCGCCAGCAGCGAGACCAGCACGGTCGAGGCCATGACCAGCAGTCCGAGCAGGAAAGAGCGGGTGAAGCTGGCGCCGAAATCACCCACCGCCTGTGTTTCGAACAGGTTCTGAAACCAGCGCAGCGACACGCCATTGAGCGGAAAGGTCAGCCCGCCCTGCGGCCCCTGGAAGCTGAGGATGAACACAGCCGAAAGCGGCCCATAGAGGAACAGCACGAAGAGGCCGAAAAAGGCCGCGAGGACGTAAAAACCGAAACTGCGTTTTTCCTGGCCCATGTCACAGCTCCTTGCGAATATCGACGATGCGCAGGATGCCGGCCACCATGAACAGCACCAGCACCAGCAGCACGATGGCATTGGCCGCGGCGGCCGGATATTGCAGCAGGCTCATCTGGTTGCGCATCATCAGCGCCACCGAGGCGGACTGGCCGCCTGACATCACCTGCACGGTGGAAAAATCGGCCATGACCAGCGTCACCACGAAGATCGAGCCGATGGCGATGCCCGGCTTGGCCAAAGGCAGGATGACGTTCCAGATGATCTGCCAGTCCCGCGCGCCGGCATCGCGCGCGGCCTCGACCAGGGAATGATCGATACGCATCATGGTGTTGAAGATCGGGGTCACCATGAAGAGCGTATAGAGATGCACCATGGCCAGGATCACCGCGAAGTCCGAATAGAGCAGCCATTCGACCGGCTGCTCGACAATGCCGGCGCCGACCAGGCCCGAATTGATCAGGCCATTGCGCCCGAGCACGGGGATCCAGGAAATCATGCGGATGATATTGGAGGTGAGGAAGGGCACGGTGCAGACCAGGAACAGTACCATCTGCGTCGTCGCCGAACGGACATGGAAAGCCAGGAAATAGGCGACCCAGAAGCCGACAAAGGCGGTGATGGCCCAGACAATGGCGGCGAATTTGAGCGTGTTGAGATAGGTCTTCCAGGTGACCCAGGAGCCCAGGCTCTCGGCGTAGTTCAGCGTCATGAAGTCCGGATACATGCCAGCAAAGTCATAGTCCCAGAAGCTGACGACCAGCAGCAGCAGGATGGGCAGCGCCAGAAAGAAACCCAGGATCAGCAGCAGCGGCGTGGCCTGCAGATAGGGCGTAGCGCGGCTCAACAGCGTGTTCATGTCTGATCGTTCTCCTGCTCGCAGTCTATGCCTCGCCCTGGCGGGGAGGATAACGCCGTGGCTCCCCTCCCCCACACGGGAGAGGGAAGCCGAGTGTCGGGGCTGCGTTTAGGCCGCGATGAACTCGTTCCAGCGGCGGACCATGTAGCGGTCTTCGTCCATCACCGAGTTCCAGCAGGCGACCTTGCCCATGCGTTCCTCGAAGGAGCCGCCGTCGCGCACGGCGCCGGCCTTTTCCATCACCGTGCCATCGGGAGCGAGGATATCGCCCTGGGCCGGCTTGCCTTCGATCCAGTAGCCCCATTCGTCGGGCGACATGTGTTCCTTGGCGGTGTCCATGGCCGCCGAGTAATAGCCCTGGCGGTTGAGATAGCCGCCGACCCAGCCAGAGGTGTACCAGTTGATATATTCATAGGCGGCGTCGAGCTGGGCGCCCTCGAGATGGGCAGCCAGGCCGAGGCCACCGCCCCAGGAGCGATAGCCTTCCTTGAGCGGCTGGTACTTGCAGGCAATGCCCTTGGAGCGCACGGCAGCGACAGCCGGCGACCACATGGACTGGATCACCACTTCGCCCGAGCTCATCAGGTTCACGCTCTCGTCAAAGCTCTTCCAGAAGGCGCGGAACTGGCCGTCCTGCTTGGCCTTGATCAGAAAATCGATGGTGGCATCGATCTCGGCGGTGGTCATGTTGCCCTTGTCGCCATAGGTGATATTGCCCATGGCTTCCATGATCATGGCCGCATCCATGATGCCGATGGACGGCACATTGATGATGGCGGTCTTGCCCTTGAAGGCCGGGTCCATGATGTCGGCCCAGGTGGTGATGTCGCGGCCGACCAGGTCGGGGCGTATGCCCAGCGTATCGGCATTGTAGATGGTGGGGACCATGGTGAACCAGCCGGTTTCGCCGGCGGCGAAGGTGGTGCTGTCGGGGCCATCGACAAAGCCCACGGTATGGGGCGCGGTGCCTTGGGCGATGACGCTGTCGGGCAGCAGTTTGCCGGTTTTGAACAGCGGCACGATCTTGTCGTAATAGGTCAGCTTGGACGTATCCATGGGCTGGATGACGCCCGAGGGGAACACCTTCTTGAGGATCCAGTATTCGATATCGGCAATGTCATAGCTGTCGGGCTGGGTGACGGCGCGCTGGGCAGCGGCGTCGGAATCGGTTGCCGTCATTTCCAGCGTGATGCCGAGGTCTTCCTTGCACTTTTCAGCAATGGCATTGAGGTTGGACACGCCGGTGCCGAACTGGCGCAGCGTGATCGGGTTCTGCGCCCAGATGGTGGGGAAGCCGGTAATGGCGCCCGTGCCCAGGGCCGTACCGGCCACGGCGGCAGCGCCGGTCTTGAGCAGATTGCGGCGGGTAATGCCGGTCGTCTTGGTGGTCTCTGTCATAGCCTTAACGTCCCTGTTTGCTTTGCTGAGATCTAGGAATTGAGCGTGCCGAGGATGATGGCGTCCTCGGCATCCCAATGGAGGGGCACCGCATCGCCCACCGCGACGGGCGTCGCGTAAAAGGCGCGGTCGGTGATGATGGCGGTGAATTCGGCAATGCCGGCGCCTTCGATGGTCAGTTTGACAGTGGCGCCGCGATATTCGAGATTGGTGACAAGGCCGGTAAAGCCGAGCCCTTTGACGGGGCTTTCGCCGATGCGAACGTGATCCGTGCGGATGGCGGCATCGACATTGCTGTCGGCCGGCACGGGCGCACCCGAGGCCGTGAAGGTGCCGCCGCCCGACACTTCGAAACTGACCAGCCCATCGGCCGCGCCAATGGCCTTGCCGGCAATGACATTGTGGTCGCCCATGAAGCGGGCGACGAAGGCGGTGGCCGGGCGTTCGAAGACCTCGCGCGGGCTGGCCGCCTGTTCGATCCGGCCATCGTTCATCACCACGACCAGGTCGGCCAAAGCCATGGCCTCTTCCTGGCTATGGGTGACGTGGACAAAGGTGATGCCGAGCTGCTTCTGCAATTTCTTGAGTTCGGCACGCATGCGGATCTTGAGGAAGGGATCGAGTGCCGAGAGCGGCTCGTCGAGCAGCAGAGCTTCGGGGTCGGTGATCAGCGCGCGAGCCAAAGCCACGCGTTGCTGCTGGCCGCCCGAGAGCTGGGCTGGCCGGCGGTCGGCATAGGCCTCCATCTGCATCAGCTTGAGCATGTCGAGCGCCCGCGCCCGGCGGGTGTCCTTGTCGACGCCACTCATCTTGAGGCTGAAGGCCACATTGTCGACCAGGTCGAGATGGGGAAACAGCGCATAGGACTGGAACATCATGGCCGTGCCGCGGCTGGCCGGCGGCAGGTCGGTCACTACATTATTGCCCAGGCGGATATCGCCGATGGAGACGCTCTCGTGCCCGGCGATCATGCGCAGGGTCGAGGATTTGCCGCAGCCGGAGGGCCCGAGCAGGCAGCAATAGCTGCCCGCAGGGATGCGCAGCGAAATGGCGTCGACGGCGGTCGTCTTGCCGTAGATCTTGGACACCAGCGCCATCTCAATCTCGGCAGCTTTGGTCATGCAGCACTCCCCGGGTTGCGGGGATTACCATGCATCTGTCATGCCAATCCGAGAGTGGCGCCGCAAGTTATTGATTGTGAATGATAATTTCTAGATCGATAAATGCCGATAGATTGCGCACTCTGATCCGCCGCCCATATTTTGCTCAATTGGACGCAAGGCGCGCTGAAATTGTATGCAATCCGTGGGCGGATCGTGTGCGACAATTTTCTTTTACATGGGCGCGATTGTTTCTATGAAGGAGCCAACAGGTGATTTCATGACGCTCGACGACTCCCCTATTGCCTCTCCCTTTGCTGGCGAAGATCGCGCTGCCACCATCCGCGATCATCTGCGCGACGCCATTGTGGACCGAAGGCTGGCGCCGGGGACAAAACTGTCGGAAGCCGAAGTGGGCGTGCTGTTCGATGTCAGCCGCACCGTGGTGCGCGCGGCCCTGCAGGCGCTGGCCTTTGAGGGTCTGGTCAAGACCGAGCGCAATCGCGGCGCCTTTGTCGCCAATCCCTCGCCCGAGGAAGCCCGCCAGGTGTTCGACTCGCGCCGGCTGATCGAACCGGGCATTGCCCGCGCCGCTGCGGCAGCCGGCCTCACCCCAGCAGATCGCGACCTCTTCACCACCCTGCTGGCCGAGGAAACCCGCCTGCTCGACGAACGCGGGCCGGTTGCGCGGCGGGCGGAAATCCGCGCGTCAGGGGATTTTCACCTGTTGCTGGCCAGCGTGGCGGGCAATGTCATCCTGCTGCGCTTCATGGAAGAACTGGTGGCCCGCTCGTCGCTGGTCATCGCGCTCTATGGCAATTCGGGCGCCTCGAGCTGCGGCCATGGCGAGCATGCCGAAATCCTGGCGGCGCTGGAAGCCGGCGATGGCGAGCGGGCGGCGGCGTTGCTGGTCAGCCATATCGACCATATCGAGGCCGATCTCGACCTGCGCAGCACCACCGGCCTGCCGCTGCGCGAGGCGCTGGCGCGCTAGCCGTTTTTAGTCATCATGCATTCATGGTGGTGACCGATTGGCGGCAGAACGGGTCTAGAGCTTGTAGATGCGCTCGGCATTGCCATGCAGCAGTCTGGCCTTTTCGTCGTCGCTGGCGCCGGCAATAATGGCCTGCGTGGCCTCGACCCAGCGGGTCAGCGAGCCGGTCAGGCAGACCACCGGATGGTCCGATCCCCAGACCACGCGATCCCAGCCAAAGGCGTGGATAATGTGCTCGACATAGGGGCGGATGGTGTCGACGCTCCAGTCGGCGCCGGCATAGGCCACTACACCCGAAATCTTGGCCATCACATTGGGCAGCCTGGCGATTTTGCTGATATTCTCACGCCATGGATCAAGTCCGGTGCCGGTGACGTCGGGTACGCCGCAATGGTCGAGGATAAAGGTGACGTCCGGCGCGCGCTCGGCCAGCATCTGGCCGATGCGTAGCTGGTCGGCGCGGACACAGAGGTCAAAGCTCAGGTCGTAATCGGGCAGATGGCGGATGTTCTCGACGAAGAGGTCGGACTGGCTGAGGTCGTCCGGCGCTTCATGCAGGATGCGGCGCACGCCCTTGACGTGGGCATGGTCGCTAAGTCGTTCAATCTGATCGACAAAATTCATGTGCTCGGGGCGGCAGGCGGCGATGGCGCCGGCGATGCGCGGCAGGGTGAGGACGAATTCGGTCTCGGCCAGCATGTCGGCTTCGGCGACATCGACCTCCATATGCAGCGCGGATTGAATGCCCAGTGGGAGCGCCTCGGCGAAATAGTCGTTGATATTCCATGGCTTATCGATGCTTGGTCGCCTGCTGAGCCAAGGATAGTGGAAGCGATCCGGATAGATCAGGTGCAGGTGCGTATCGATAATGCGCATGGTTTTTCTTCCTCCGGGGGTGCCGGACATTCGATCTCACACACCCTTTTGCTGTTAAGTGTTAGCACATAGTGAGCATTGAGCATGACCTATCGCGCATAGTGCTACGTCGGGGTCCCAACCGACGCGCAGCCGACAAGAGGAAATCAGCATGGCCGACCTGACCGGTAAAACCGTTCTCATCACTGCCGCCGCGCAGGGCATTGGCCGGGCTTCCGTGGAAGCCTTTGTCGCGGCCGGCGCCAAGGTGATAGCCACCGATGTGAACGAAGCCAAGCTGGCCGAGCTTGCGGGGCTGGCGAATGTGACGACACGCGTGCTCGACGTGCTGTCGGCCGAGGCCGTACAGCAGGCAGTGGCCGAGATCGGCCATATCGACGTGCTGTTCAACTGCGCCGGGGTGGTGCATTCGGGGACGGTGCTGGAGATGAGCGACGCCGATCTCGACTTCGCGTTCAACCTCAACATCAAGGCGCAGATCCGCACCGTGCAGGCGGTGCTGCCGCAGATGCTGGCGCGGCGGGACGGCGCCATCATCAATATGGCGACGGTGGCCAGCTCGGTCAAAGGCGTGCCCAACCGCGCCGCCTATACGATTTCCAAGGCAGCGGTGATCGGCCTGACCAAATCGATCGCCGCCGATTTCACCACGCAGGGCATTCGCGTCAATGCCATCTGCCCGGGCACGGTGGACAGCCCGTCTCTGCATGAGCGCTGGCACGCCACGGGCGATTTCGAAGCGGCCAAGGCGGCCTTTATCGCTCGCCAACCGATCGGCCGCATTGCCCGTCCGGAGGAAGTGGCGGACCTAGCCGTCTACCTGGCAGGCGCCACCTATACGACAGGCCAGATCCACATTATCGATGGCGGCTGGACGGCCTGAAAGCCGCAGAAATGCTGGGGACTTGCCGCGTGAACCGGCCTGTCGAGCAGCTGGAAAGCCGGGAGAAAACCATTCTCCCGCCGCCGCCACAATCCATCTTTACATATAATAGTACTTTATATAGCGTCCCCTCATCGCCGCAGGTGAACACACCGCAGCGACCATTTTTGGGAGGACATCGTGACCATCATCACCAAGCTTGCCATCGCGGCAAGCCTCGCTACCGCTTTGACTTCTGTCAGTATCGCTCAGGAAAACCTCAACGGCCTCGTCGTCGGTTTCAGCCAGATCGGCTCGGAATCGGGCTGGCGCGCCGCCGAGACCTCGGTGACCAAGCAGGAAGCCGAAGCCCGCGGCGTCGACCTCAAGTTTGCCGATGCGCAGCAGAAGCAGGAAAACCAGATCAAGGCCATTCGCGGCTTCATCGCCCAGGGCGTTGACGCCATCATGGTGGCGCCCGTCGTCGCCACCGGCTGGGACGATGTGCTGACCGAAGCCAAGGAAGCCGAAATTCCGGTGATCCTGCTCGATCGCGGCGTGGACTCGGCAGAAGACCTTTACCTGACCTCCGTGGCCTCCGATCAGGTCAAGGAAGGCCGCGTTGCTGGCGAATGGCTCGTCGCCGAAGTTGGCGATGCGGATTGCAAGATCGTCGAGCTGCAGGGCACCGTCGGCTCGACCCCGGCGATCAACCGCAAGCAGGGCTTTGAAGAGGCGATTGCCGGCCATGCCAACCTGACCATTGCCCGCAGCCAGACCGGCGACTTCACCCGTTCCAAGGGCAAGGAAGTGATGGAAGGCTTCATCAAGGCGGAGAATGGCGGCGCCGATATCTGCGCGGTCTATGCCCATAATGACGACATGGCCGTTGGCGCCATCCAGGCGATCAAGGATGCCGGCCTCAAGCCCGGCACCGACATCAAGGTGGTTTCCATCGACGCCGTGCCGGACATCTTTGCCGCCATGGTGGCCGGCGAGGCCAATGCCACGGTCGAGCTGACCCCGAACATGGCCGGCCCGGCCTTCGATGCGCTGTCTGCCTACCTGGCCGACGGCACCATGCCCGCCAAGTTCATCATCACCGAGTCCAAGCTCTATACGCCGGCTGACAATCCGCAGGGCGAATACGACACCCGTAAGGGTCTGGGCTACTAATCGGGCTGGCCCAAACCGCTGGTTTGAAACCACGGTGTCATTCCGGCACAAGCCGGGATCCGTCCAGAAATCTCAGGATGGATCCCGGGTCGAGCCCGGGATGACACCGTGCCTATGGGTAGCGCGGTGACGGGCATGAGGAGGGACAGCATGGCCGACAGCCAATACGTGCTGCAAGCGCGCGGCATCAGCAAGATTTTCGGCGGCCACATGGCGCTCGACAATATCGACTTCGGCCTGCGCGCCGGCGAAGTGCATGCGCTGCTGGGGGAGAATGGGGCCGGCAAATCCACCCTGATCAAGATCCTGACCGGCGCCTATCAGCCCGATGGCGGCACGGTGCTGGTCGATGGCGACGTGGTGACGCTGGACAATCCGCTGCATGCCCAGACCCATGGCATTGGCACCGTCTACCAGGAGGTCAACCTGCTGCCCAATCGCTCGGTGGCGGAGAACCTTTACCTCGGGCACCAGCCGACGCGTTTCGGCCTGGTCGACTATCGCAAGATGGAGGCGGACGCCCGGGTGCTGCTGACGCGCTACGGGCTCAAACTCGACCCCGGCAGCGAGTTGGGCAGCCATTCGGTGGCGGTGCAGCAGATCGTAGCCATTGCCCGCGCCGTGGCGCTGTCGGGCAAGGTTCTGATCCTGGACGAACCAACGGCCAGCCTTGACCGGCACGAGGTCGAACGCCTTTTCGAGGTGATTGGCGAGCTCAAGCGCAGCGGCCTCGCCATCATTTTCATCACCCATTTCCTCGACCAGGTCTTTGCCATTGCCGACCGCGTGACGGTGCTGCGCAATGGCAGGCTGGTGGAGACACGCATGCTCGATACGCTTAACCGCACCGATGTGGTGCGGCTGATGCTGGGCAAGGATATTGCCTTCAATGGCGCCACCGATCTCGAGCCGGAGACGGCCAATCAGGAGGTGCTGCTCGACTTTGTCGGCTTTGGCCGCAAGGGCAGCGTGCACCCGTTCGACCTGACCATTCACAAGGGCGAAGTGATCGGGGTGGCGGGCCTGCTGGGGTCGGGCCGGACCGAGCTGGCGCGCATCATGTTCGGCGCCGATCCGGCCGACCAGGGCAGCGTGACAATCGCCGGTAAGCCCGGGAGCATCCGCCATACCAGCGACGCCATTGGCCACCGCTTTGGCTTCTGTCCGGAAGACCGCAAGGCTGAGGGCATATTCGGCGACTTGTCGGTGCTCGAAAACATCGTCATCGCGCTACAGGGCAAGCTGGGTTGGTTCCGCGCCCTCAACCGCGACGAGCAGCTCGAAATTGCCGGCGCCTTTGCCGAGTCCATGGATATCCGCGCCGCCTCGCTCGACATGCCGGTCAAGCTACTGTCGGGCGGCAACCAGCAGAAGGTGATCCTGTCGCGCTGGCTCGCCACCGACCCGGCCTTCCTGATCCTCGACGAACCGACGCGCGGCATCGATGTGGGCGCGCATGCCGAAATCGTCCGCACCATCAACCGGCTGCGCGACGACGGCATGGCCATGCTGGTGATCTCGTCCGAGCTGGACGAGGTCGTCGCCTATAGCTCGCGCATCGTGGTGATGCGCGACCGGCAAATGGTCGCCGAACTGCGCGGCAAGAACATCAATCCCGGAGTCATCGTGCAAGCCATCGCCAATCACCCCGACGAGGCCTTGTCATGAAGCGTCTCCGCCTCGAGCGCCTCGCCAATCCGCAGCTGATCGCGCTGGTCAGCGTGCTGCTGCTGAACTGGCTGCTGTTTCCCAATTTTTTCAACGTCACCTGGCAGGACGGGCGCTTTTTCGGCAGCTTCATCGACGTGCTCAACCGCGGCGCGCCGGTGGCTATTCTCGCCGTTGGCATGACCGGGGTGATCGCCACCAAAGGCGTGGATCTCTCCGTCGGCGCCATCATGGCGGTGTGCGGCGCGGTGGCCGCGACCATGGTGGTGTCCGGCTATCCGGCGCCGTTGGCCGTGGCGGCCGCGCTGTCGGTGGGCCTGGCCTGTGGGCTGTGGAACGGCTTTCTGGTGGCAATTCTGGATATCCAGCCCATCGTCGCCACGCTGGTGCTGATGGTGGCCGGGCGCGGCATTGCCCAGCTGATCACCGAAGGCTCGATCGTCACCTTCAATGACCCGACGCTGATCTTCATCGGTACCGGCTCCTTCCTCGGCTTTCCCATGGCGGCCGTGATTGCCGTGGTGCTGATGGTGCTGGTGACGCTGCTGGTGCGGCGTACCGCCATTGGCCTCTTCGTCCAGGCCATCGGCGTCAACCGCGCCGCCGCCTCGCTGGCCGGCATTCGCAGCCGCATGCTGCTGATGCTGGTCTATGCGCTGTCGGGGTTCTGCGCCGCGATTGCCGGCGTCGTGGTGGCCGCCGACATCCGCGGCGCCGATGCCAACAATTCCGGGCTGTGGCTGGAACTCGACGCCATCCTTGCGGTGGTGATCGGTGGCACCTCGCTGCTGGGCGGCAAGTTCTCCATTCCCATGGCGGTGGTCGGCGCGCTGATCATCCAGGCGATGAATACCGGCATCCTGGTGTCGGGCTTTCCGCCCGAATTCAACCTGGTGGTCAAGGCCGGGATGATCATCCTGATCCTGCTGATCCAGTCGCCCTATGCCGCCCTGCCCTTCCAGCGCCGGTCCGCCCTTTCGAGCAAGGCAGTCTCCAAATGAAACGCAGCCTGCGCCCCCTTGCCGCCACGGCGGTGATCTTCGTGATCGCCTATGCCTTGAGCGTGCTGCAGTTTCCCAACATGCTGTCGACCCGCGTGCTGGGCAATTTCCTCACCGACAATGCCTTTTTGGGCATTACCGCGGTGGGCATGACCTTCGTCATCATTTCGGGCGGCATCGACCTGTCGGTGGGCGCGGTGATCGGCTTTACCGGCGTGCTGATTGCCGTGCTGGTGAGCTGGCTGGGCTTTCACCCGCTGGTGGCCTTCGTCATCGCGCTGGGCGTGGCCGGCCTGTTCGGCGCGGCGATGGGCTTTACCATCCACTATCTGCAGGTACCGCCCTTTATCGTCACGTTGGCGGGCATGTTCCTGGCGCGCGGCGGTGCCTCGATCATCACCCAGGATTCAGTGCCGATCCGGCACGAATTCTATGACACGCTGGGCGATCTGATGATCCGCCTGCCCGAAGGCGGCAGGCTGAGCTTTATTGGGCTCTTGATGATCGCGGTGTTCCTGGGCGGGGCACTACTGGCGCACCGCACCAAGTTCGGCTCCTATGTCTATGCGCTGGGCGGCAATCCCGTATCGGCCTCGCTGATGGGCGTGCCGGTGGCGCAGACCACGGTGCAGATCTATATGCTCTCCAGCATGCTGGCGGCCTTGGCAGGAATCGTGTTCTCGCTATACACCTCGGCCGGATATCCGCTGGCTGCGGTGGGCGTGGAGCTGGACGCCATCAGCGCGGTGGTGATCGGCGGTACGTTGCTGACGGGTGGGTATGGGTTTGTGCTGGGCACGTTTGTGGGCGTGATGCTGCTGGGCCTGGTGCAGACCTACATCATCTTTGACGGCACGCTGTCGAGCTGGTGGACCAAGATCGTCATCGGCGTGCTGCTGTTCCTGTTCATCGTGCTGCAGCGTATCATATTCGCGGCCTCCACCCCCGGAGAGAAGTCGCCCGAGAAAGCGTAGCATGATCGAAGCAGGCAGCCTTATTCGCTCCCTATCCGGGCGACCCGCTGCACGGAACTTCCATACCTTCGTCATCAACGAAATCGGGCTGGGCATTGTTACGGGCCAGTTTCCGGTCGGCTCGATCCTGGCCAATGACGCGGTGATGATGGAGACCTATGGCGTGTCGCGCACGGTGCTGCGCGAGGCGCTCAAGACGCTCGAGGCCAAGGGCATGGTGGAGGCGCGGCCCAAGGTGGGCACCCGGGTCACCCCGACCAGCCGCTGGAGCTTTTTCGATCCCCAGGTGCTGAGCTGGCACTTCTATGCCAAGCCGGACCAGCGCTTTTTCGAGAGCCTGTTCGATGTCCGCGGGGCGCTGGAAAGCCGGGCCATTGCCCTGGCCAGTGCGCGGCGCACCGCCGAGCATGTGCGACTGATGAAATACTGGCTGCACCAGATGGACCTGGCCGAGGGGAATCTGGAAGCCCATGGTCTGTCGGCGCTGGAAATCCACCGCACCATTGCCGAGGGCTCGGGCAATGCCCTGCTCCGCTCGGTGACCGGTATTGTCGAGCTGACGCTGGCGCTGGCACTCAAATCGCTGGATGAGGCCAGCACGGCGCCCTATTGCGCGGCCTCGCTGGCGGCCCATACGGCGCTGGTCGGTGCCATCGAAGCGGGGACGGCAGCGGCGGCCGCCCTGGCCGGCGAGGCGGTCATCGTGCTCGACAATGCGCGGGCGATGACGCTGTGCTGAGGCCGCGCAAGCGGCTCCACACCAGCTTTTGCAAGCCGGTCATGGGGTTGCGCCAAGCGTCCGCGCCCGTCCGTATCGGCCACATGGGGGCGTTTTGCATACGAATGCAAAAAGCAATTGCATTCGTATGCAGGCTCCCTTACCAATTGTGACGTGCGGAAGACAAAGGGCCGGTGCGGGACCGATTGGACTTGTGTCAGCCGCGGGAGCGTAGATCATCAAACAGGGGATGGCGGGCGCATCTGGCCGTTGGACAGTGCAGACCGCTCATCAGGAGAACCAAATGAAGCTTATGTTGAAGACGACTGTCTGCCTGGCTGCCATGTGCCTCAGCGCCGGCGCGGCCTTTGCAGACTGCGGGATCGAAGGCACCGGTTCGGTGCGGATCCTGTCCAACGATTTCGAGGCACTGCGCCTGATCAATACCACGGCTGAAGAGTGCGCTGCCGAGGGCATCACCGTTACCGCCAATGCCAATGCCGAGCACAAGAACCTGCAGGTTCCCGCGCTCTCGATCAACCCGGCCGAATATAGCGTTGCCGTTGTTGCCAACAATTCCATCGTGCCGCTGCTGAACGACGACCTGATCCGTCCGCTCGACGATCTGGTGGCCCAGTATGGCCAGGCGCTGCAGCCCAACCAGCTGATCACCATCGACGGCAAGGTGATGGCCGTGGCCTTCATGGGTAATGCCCAGCACCTGTTCTACCGCAAGGATATCCTTGATGCAGCCGGCGTTGCCGCACCAATGTCCTATGAGGACATGCTGGCGGCTGCCGAAGCGATCAAGGCCTCGGGCGCCATGGACTATCCCATTGCCGCCTCGGTCAAGCCCGGCTGGGATCTGGCCGCCGAATTCGTCAACGCCTATCTCGGCACCGGTGGCGAGTTCTTCGCGCCCGGCACCGCCGAGCTGGCCATCGACAACGAGAATGGCCTCAAGGTGCTCGAGACCATGCGGGCGCTGACCGCCTATATGGACCCTGACTACCTGACGTTCGATGCCAACTCGATCAAGGCCGAATATGAAGCCGGCAACACCGCCATGATGGTGGAATGGGGCTCGCTGGCCGGCGCTACCATCGACGCGGAAGGTGCCGCCGAGGGCGTGGTCGAAAACACCGTGCTGGCGGCAGCGCCGACCATTGGTGGCGGCACGATCCCGGCCGTGGCTCTGTGGTGGGACGGCTTCACCATTGCCAAGAATATCTCGGATGAAGACGCCGCCGCCTCGTTCCAGGCCATGGTGCATGGCATCAGCCCGGAGATGGTTGCCGCCAATCCTGGCGTCGCTACCTGGCTGGTCGCCGGCTACGAGCCCGGTCCGGCTGCCGTGGGCGTGATCGCCACCGCCAATGCCGGCGCCCGTGCCTATCCGATGCAGCCCTATATGGGCCTGCTGCACACGGCGCTGTCGAGCGAACTGGCCGAGTTCATGGCCGGCACGGAAGACGCTGCCCAGGCCCTGGCCGACGTCAAGGCAGCCTATGACACGGCTGCGCGCGAAGGCGGCTACCTGTAAGCCTAGCATGACCGGTGGGGCGCTCCAGCGCCCCACCAAGCCGTTTGCGCCTCCCTAGAGGAGGGGCGTCGACTGAGCGTTCAGCTCAGCGCGTACTCGCCAGTTCGCTTTTGGAGAGGCTTGATGCCACACAAGACATTCTTTGCCTTCATCCTGCCCTCGCTAATCGCGATGGTGCTGTTCATCGCCCTGCCGATCGTCTCGGTGGTGATCCAGAGCCTTTATGTCGAGCATCCGCAGGCGCTGGTCGAGGTCGAAAACTGCCAGCCCTTCGGTGGCTGCACCAAGGAAGTGCGGGTCGATACCGCCGCCATGGCGCAGATTCAGCAGGAGCAGCCGCTGGGCCAGTTCAACGGCTTTGGCACCTATCTCAATCGCGGCCACCTGGCGGTGGCGGAAATCGGCGCGATCCTCACGAGCAATAGCGGCCTGGGCGATGTGGTGAACCGCATCTACAACCTGCCCTTCTACAAGGCGCTGGCCTTCACGCTGGTGTTCTGCTTCGTGGTGACGCCGCTGGCCATGGGCCTGGGCTTTCTCATCGCACTGGCGGTCAATGCCATTCCCAAGATGATCAAGGGGCCAGTGATCTTCTTTTCGCTGCTGCCGATGATCATTACCCCGCTAGTGGGCTCCCTCATCCTCTACTGGATGATTCAGTCCAATGGCATCATTGGCGCGAGCCTGCAGCACCTGTTCGACGACCCTACCCTGTCGCTGCGCCAGTCGCCGGCGCTGACCTGGGCGTCGCTGCTGTTCTATGGCGTCTGGACAAATGCCCCGTTCAGCTTCGTGGTGTTCTATGCCGGGCTGCAGACCGTGCCGCACGATACGGTGGAATCGGCGATGATCGACGGGGCCAGCCGCTGGGAGCGCATCCGCTATGTCATCATCCCCCATCTGATGCCGCTGGCGACCTTCGTGGCGCTGGTACAGCTGATGGACAATTTCCGCGTCTTTGAACCCATTGTCGGCTTTTCCGCCGAGTCCAGCGCGACCTCGCTGAGCTGGCTGATCTTCAACGACCTCAGCGGCGATGCGCAGCTGTTCGGCTCGGCCGGCGCCACCTCGGTGCTGACCATTGCCGGCGTCATCGTCCTTCTCATGCCGGTGCTGATCCGCACCTGGCGCGACTTCAACCACAAGGTGGTGTGACCATGTCCGACGCTGTACAGGCCCAACGCCGCCCGCTGCCGCTGCTGCTGATCATCAGCGCCTTCCTCGTCATCTGGGTGATCCTGGCCGCCTTCCCCTTCATCTGGACGGTGTGGGGATCGTTCAAGGTCGAGCCGGATTTCTTCTCCCGCGAAAGCTGGTGGCACGCCATTTTCGGCACCTATACGCAAAGCCAGACCGGCAGCGCCTTTACCGGCGACGGCTATCACGGTGCCTGGGTGACGCGCGAATTCTGGCGTGCGGTGATGAACACCGCCATCGTCACCGTCTCGGTCACGGTGATCTCGTTGACGCTGGGTACGCTGGGCGGCTATGCGCTGGCGCGGTCCGGGCACCGCTATGCCTTCTGGATCCTGATCGCGGCTTTGGTGTTCCGCGCCATGCCGCATATCACCCTGGTCTCGGGCTATCTGCTGCCCTTCTTCCAGCTCAATATCTGGGGCGTGCTGCCGACCTCGATCATCGTGCTGGTGGCGATCAACCAGCCGTTCACGCTGTGGATGCTGCACTCGTTTTTCCTGTCGATCCCCAAGGATCTCGACGAGAGCGCCATGGTGGACGGCTGCACGCGCTTCCAGGCCTTCAGGCTGGTTATCATCCCGGTAATGTGGCCTGGCGTGGTAACGACGGGGCTGTTCAGCTTCCTCCTCGCCTATAACGACTTTGCCGTCACCTCGATGCTGCTCAGCGCCGACAACCAGACCATGGTGCCCAAGATTTCCAGTTTCCTCGGCTCGGTGCAGGAACAGGGCAATGTCATGTATGCCGTGGCCGCGGTTGTCTCGGCGACGGTGCCGCTGTTCATCCTCGTGCTCTTCTTCCAACGCCAGATCGTCAGCGGATTGACCGCCGGCGCAGTGAAAGGCTGATCCCATGGCTCAGATCCGTCTCAAGAACGTCTCCAAGCGCTGGAACAGCTTTGTCGGCGTCAAGGATTTCAACCTCGACATTGCCGACCAGGAATTCCTGGTGCTGCTGGGGCCCTCGGGCTGCGGCAAGACCACGACCATGCGCATGATCGCCGGCCTCGAGGACATCACCGAAGGCGAGATCTGGATCGGCGACCGGCTGGTCAACAAGCTCGAGCCCAAGGACCGCGACATCTCGATGGTGTTCCAGAGCTATGGGCTCTACCCCAACATGACGGTCTACGAAAATATCCGCTTCCCCCTCAAGGTGCGCAAGGTTCCCCAGGACCAGCATCATGAGCGGGTCATGGCGGCCAGCAAGATGGTCGAGCTCGACGACTTCCTGCAGCGCCGGCCGGCAGCCCTGTCGGGCGGCCAGCGCCAGCGCGTGGCTTTGGCCCGCGCCATCGTGCGCGAGCCCAATGCCTTTCTGATGGACGAGCCGCTGAGTAATCTCGACGCCAAGCTGCGCGTCTCGACCCGGGCGCAGATCAAGAACCTGCACCACACGCTCAAGCGCACCACCATCTATGTAACGCATGACCAGATCGAGGCCATGACGCTGGCCGACCGCGTGGTGGTGATGAGCAAGGGGCTGATCCAGCAGGTCGGCACGCCGATGGACATCTATGACCGGCCGGCCAATACCTTCGTGGCCAGCTTTATCGGTTCGCCCGCCATGAACCTGATCAAGGGCACGATCAGCGATGGCGTGTTCACGGCAGAGCGGATCCGCATCGAGGGCCTGTCCAAGGCCGTCAACGGCCCGGTGACGCTGGGCTTCCGCGCCGAAGATGCGAGTCTCGCCGAGGCCAATGGCCAGATCGAGGCGCCGATCTATACGGTCGAGCTGCTGGGTGAGGCCACCATGCTGTCGATGCGGGTGGCCGGCGAGCTGATTTCGATCAAGGTGAGCAAGGACTATCGCGCCGAGATCGGCGAGCTGGCCCGCGTCAACATCGCCGCCAGCGCCTGCCACCTGTTCGACCAGGCCAGCGGCGTGCGGCTGGAGCATGCCCAATAATGCCTTGTGCGGAGCGCCGGCCGTGAGCCCCCTGCCCCCGGACGGCATTGCGGCCCTGCGCGCGCAGCTGGAAGCGGCCGGCATCAGCCTGTCGGCGGCCGAAACCGACAGCGTCGCCACGCTGGCCGACTGGCTGCATGACGGGCTTGCCCGGTTGGATACCGATGCCCATGAGGCGGCGCCCGAGCTTATCGTGCCGGCCCTGGATGCCGACACCCTGCTGGACTCCGACCTCTTTGCCCAGAGCCAGGCGCTGCGCGACGGCAGCATCACGGCCGTAGCGCTGACCCGCGCCTATCTCGCGCGCATCACCCTGCGTGAACCGGCTTTTCGCGCCTTCTACGCCATCAGCGATACGCGCGCCCTGGCCGATGCGGCGCAGGCCGATGCGGACTTTGTAGCGGGCCTGGATCGCGGCCCGCTGCAGGGTATTCCTGTCGGCATCAAGGACATGATCGACGTGGCCGGTGTGGCAACCACGGCCAATGCGCCCGGTAGGGCCGAGGCGATTGCCGAGCGCGACGCTGTGGCCGTGGCGCGGCTGGCCGAGGCCGGCGCGGTGCTCATCGGCAAGACCGCCACCTATGAATGGGGCACGGTGGGGCCCGACAGTCGCGGGCTGTTTCCGCCCGCGCGCAACCCCTGGAGCCTTGAGCATATTACCGGCGGCTCGTCCTCGGGCAATGGCGCTGCGATTGCCGGCGGCATGCTGCGCGTGGCGCTGGGCGGGGATACCGGCGGCTCGCTGCGCGGGCCCGCCTTCTATTGTGGCGTGGTCGGGCTGAAACCCACTTTTGGCAGCGTGCCCGTCGACGGGGCGCTAACCATGTCGCCGAGCATGGATCATGTCGGGCCGATGGCCGCCAGCGTCGCCGAGGCGGCGGTCATGCTCGACGCCATTGCCGACACGGGCGCAGCGCCCGCGGCTGCCGCCTGGCTGGGGCGACCGGTCACCGGGCTGCGTATCGGCTATGCCCGCAACTGGTTCGCGCATGATTCGCAGATCATGCCCGCCGTGCTGGCCGCCATGGATGCGGCGGCATCGACGCTGTCGCAGCTGGGCGCGGCGATCGAGGAGATCGAGCTGCCCGACTATGCCGCCATCGAAGTGGCGGCAGCGGCGATCCTGCACAAGGAAAGCTTTGACTATCACGCGGCCGCGCTCCGCGATCATCCCGAGGCCTATGGACGGCGCGCATTTCTCAGCCTCGTGACGGGCGTGGCTATCAGCGATGGCGAGCTCGTCGCGTCGCGCCAAGCTGGACGCGCCTTCAGCGCCGCGGTGGATCAACTGCTGGGCCAGCATGACGCCCTGCTCACGGTCGGCGCGCTGACCACGGCCTTGCTGGCGGCGCCGTTCGAGGAAGAGGCCGTGTGGACGCCGATGCGCACCATTGGCTTTAATGTCAGCGGCCACCCGGTGCTGGCCATGCCCATTGGCCTGCATGAGGGCCTGCCCATCGGCATGCAGCTGATCGGCAAGCATCATGACGAGGCGCGCATCGTGCAGATCGGCCACGCCTTCGAGCGGGCCACCGATCATGCCGTGCAGCGGCCACCCAACCTCACCTGACACATCGCCGCCAGTTCGGCGGTTTCCATTTGCATACGTATGCAAGAATGCTATAACTGACGAAAAGGGAGCGCTTCATGGCGATTTGGCTCAAACGCGGCAAGGATGTTGAGGCACGCGCCGAGGCGGACCGCCAGGTTCGTATCACGGTCGAGACCATTCTGGGCGATATCGAAAAGCGTGGCGACGCTGCCGTGCGCGAGCTCAGCCAGAAGTTCGACAAATGGGACCGCACTGACTTCCGCCTCAGCCAGGCCGAGATCGACGACTGCCTGCACCAGCTGACCGACCAGGACCTGATCGACATCGAGTTCGCCCAGACCCAGGTGCGCAATTTCGCTCAGGCGCAGCGCGCCACCATGACCGACCTGACGGTCGAGACCCTGCCCGGCGTGACGCTGGGCCACAAGCATGTGCCGATCACCAATGTCGGCTGCTACGTGCCCGGCGGCAAATATCCGCTGCTGGCATCAGCGCATATGTCTGTCATCACCGCCAAGGTGGCCGGCTGCGCGCGCGTCATCACCTGCGCGCCGCCCTTTCACGGCAAGCCGGCTCCCGCCGTGGTCGCCGCGCAGGCCATGGCCGGCGCTGACGAAATCTATGTGCTGGGCGGCATCCAGGCGATCGGCGCCATGGCCATCGGCACCGAGAGCATCGAGCGCGTCGACATGCTGGTCGGGCCCGGCAATGCCTTTGTCGCCGAGGCCAAGCGGCAGCTGTTCGGCCGGGTCGGCATCGACCTCTTCGCCGGCCCGACCGAGACGCTGGTGATTGCCGACGAGACAGTGGACGGGGAAATCTGCGCCACCGACCTGCTTGGCCAGGCCGAGCATGGCCCGACCTCGCCAGCCATCTTGCTGACCAATTCGGAAAAGCTGGCGCGCGATACCATGGCCGAAATCGAGCGGCTGCTGACCATCCTGCCGACGGCCGATATTGCCCGCAAATCCTGGGACGATTTCGGCGAGATCATCGTCTGCGATAGCTATGACGAGATGCTGGCCATCGCCGATCACATCGCCTCGGAACATGTGCAGGTGATGACCGACCGGGACATGTGGTTCCGCGACAAGATGAGCAATTACGGCGCATTGTTTCTGGGCCCGCGCACCAATGTCGCCTATGGTGACAAGGTCATCGGGACCAACCACACACTGCCCACCATGAAGGCAGCGCGTTATACCGGTGGCTTGTGGGTGGGGAAGTTCATGAAGACCTGTACCTGGCAGACCGTCACGACCGACGCGGCTTCGGCCATGATCGGCGAATATGGTTCGCGCCTGTCCATGCTGGAAGGCTTTGTCGGCCACGCCGAGCAGGCCAATGTGCGCGTGCGCCGCTATGGCGGCCGCAACGTGCCCTATGGCACCGGGGCGACGCCCCGCACGGAGGCCGCAGAATAGATGACCCTGCCCCGTACCCCCAGTTTCCGGCTTGATGGACGGCGTGCCCTGGTCACCGGTGGCACGCGCGGCATCGGCCTGGGGGCGGCGGTGGCCCTGGCCGAGGCCGGCGCAGCGGTGACCATTGCCGCGCGCACGGCGGCGGATGTGACACTGGTGGTGGACCAGTTTGCCGAGGCGGGCCTGGCGGCCGAGGGCGTGGCCATCGACATTACCGATACCGACGCCGTCCGTGCTTTCGTGGATGAGGTCGAGCCATTCCAGGTGCTGGTCAATTCGGCCGGGACCGGTCGGCATTCAAGCTTTGCCGAGATCACGCCGGACGGCTACCAGGCGGTGATGAACCTCAATGTCGCGGCGACCCTGTTCGTGTCGCAGGCCGTGGTGGGGCGGTTGCGCGCAGCCGGGCTGGCCGGGTCGATCATTCACATCTCATCGCAGATGGGCCACGTGGCCGGGCCCGACCGGGCCGTCTATGCGGCCAGCAAATTTGCCGTGGAAGGCCTCAGCAAGGCCATGGCGATCGAACTCGGGCCGGATAATATCCGGGTCAATACGGTGTGCCCGACCTTTATCGAGACCGACCTGACGGCCAAGAACCTCAGCGATCCCGATTTCCGCGCCTGGGTGCTGTCCAAGATCGTGCTGGGGCGGCTGGGCCGCATCGAGGACCTGATGGGGCCGATCGTCTTCCTGGCCTCCGACGCGTCGGCATTGATGACGGGATCTTCTCTTCTGGTGGATGGCGGATGGACTTCGGCGTAAAAAAACCGGGCGTCACCTCCTCCCAGGTGGCCGAGCATGCGGGCGTGTCGCAGTCGGCCGTGTCGCGCACGTTCACGCCTGGCGCGTCGATCTCCCCCAAGACGCGGCAGAAGGTACTTGCCTCGGCCAAAGTGCTTGGCTACCGGCCCAATGCCATTGCCCGCTCGCTGATCACCAGCCGTTCGCGCATCATCGCCGTGGTGATGGCGTATCTCGAAAACCTGTTCTACCCCGATGTGCTCGAAGAACTGGGCCGGGCACTGGCGGCGGAGAATTATCACCTGCTGCTGTTTACCGGCTTCATGGACCGCGACAGCGATCCGGTCTTTGACCAGCTGATGCAGTATCGCGTCGACGGCATCATACTGGCGTCAACCTCGCTGTCGTCCGAGCTGTCGGAAGAATGCGCCACGGCCGGCATTCCCGTCGTGCTGTTCAACCGCACCACCGAGCGCGACGCCGTATCGAGCGTCACTACCCGCAACAAGGAGGGCGGCAAGCGCATTGCCGAATTCCTCGTCGCCGGCGGGCATAAAAGCTTCGGCTATATTGCCGGGCTCGAAAACTCCTCGACTAATCGCGACCGCCAGCAGGGCTTTGTCGAGGCCCTGGCGGCGCATGGCTTTGACGATGTCATCATCGAGACCGGCAATTATTCGCGCGATGACGCCCAGGAGGCGGCGCGGGCCATGCTGTCGCGCCCCGAGCGGCCAGAGGCGCTGTTCGTCGCCAATGACCATATGGCCGTCGCCGTGATGGACGTGGCGCGCTACGAATTCGGGCTCAAAATCCCCGAGGACCTGTCGATTGTGGGCTATGACGATGTCGGCCCGGCGCGCTGGACCTCCTATGGCATCACCTCGATGAGCCAGCCGGTCAAACGCATGGTGGAGGCCACGGTCGATATCCTGATGGACCAGATCGCCAGCGGCGAGATCGAGGCCGAGCACCGCATCCTCAATGGCGAGCTGATCGTGCGGACCTCGGCACGGCTGCCGAGCAGCGGCATTGTCGAGCGCGACGGCCAGCAGATCTACCGGCCCAAGGAGGCATAATGACTGTCCTGCTCCCTGCCCGACCCGCCCGGCCCGGAACCAACAACCCTGCAGCGTGCTTAGCGCGCGCTGTGCATACGAATGCAAAATCTATCCCCGTTTGCGCGTGAAAGGACGACCCCATGACCAAGTGGACCCAGACTGAAATGGAAAAGCGCCTGGTGCGCTATGCGGACCTCAAGGGCCTGCGCAATGCGTTTATCGACGCGCGCACGCCCGGCTCCGACCGCAAGGAAAACTTCACTATCATCGGACCGGGCGTTTCCGAGAACAAGGCGCAGGTGGTGCATATCCCCGAGGCGCACGGCTTCAATTTTGGCGCGGCGCGCCAGCCCTTCGGCTGCACCAATAGCCAGCACAGCCACCTGACAGCCGAGACATTCCTGGTGCATACCGGCAAGTGGCGCTTCGTCTTTGGCGCCAACAAGGACGAGGGCTATCTCGATGTCGAGCCCGGCGATGTGGCAACTGTCCCCACCCACATGTTCCGCGGCTTCGAAAAGCGCGACGAGGGCACCGGTTTCCTCGCCGTTGTGCTCGGCCATGACGATCCGGGCAAGGTGGTCTGGGCGCCGAGCGTGTTCAAGATGGCCGAGGATTTCGGGCTGAAACTGCTCAAGGGCGGCAAGCTGGTCGATACCACGCTGGGCGAAACCGTGCCCGAGGGCGCCGAGCTCGAACTGCCGCCGGACGCGGCCAAGATGGCTGAACTGGCGACCCCGCCGATGGAGGAACTGGCCAAGTATTACCTGCCGCATGCCAAGATGGCGGGCAATCCGAACTCGCCGCTGGCCGGCGAAGGCGTCGAGGAAGCCGCGCTGATCGGCGATGTGGAAGCCGCGGACGGCTTTGCGGCCGGCCCGATCGTGGGCCACTGGCAGCATGGCTTTGCGCTGCGCCGGCTCAAGCTGGAAACTGGGGCCAGCATCGCGCCCCATAGCCGCAGCGAGCAGGAAGTGGTCTTCGTGCAGTCCGGCACGCTTGAGTTCAACTGGGAAGAGGGCAAGCTGATCCTGGGCGCCGGCGATACGCTGACCGTGCCGGTGGGCCTGGTGCATGGCTTCCGCAACCCGGCTTCGGCCGATGCCATTGCCTTTGTCATCCGTGGTTCGGCAGCCCCCGCCGCACCGCAATTCGCCACCGCCCAGGCTGCAGAGTAAGCAATATGACCCACAAGATCCTCACCACCCATGTCGGCTCGCTGCCGCGTTCCAAGCAGGTGACGGACCTTGTGTTCGCGCGTGAGGCCGGCGTCCCCATCGAGGAGGCCGGCTTCAACCAGATCATTGCCGCCGCGGTCGACGATATCGTCGCCCGGCAGAAGGCGGCGGGCATTGACCTGCCGTCGGACGGCGAGATGAGCAAGATCAGCTACGCCACCTATATCAAGGATAGGCTGACCGGCTTTGACGGGGACAGTTCGCGCCAGCCCCCCGCGGATCTCGAGCTGTTTCCGAGCTTTCTCAAGCGGCAGGCCAGCAGCGGTGGCACGCCGAGCTATCGACGCCCGAAATGCGTCGGTGCGATCACCGTCAAGAGTCTGGAGCCGCTCAAGGACGACGTGGACAATTTCCAGGCGGCGCTGAGCACCCACGGCTATGCCAAGGGCTTCATGAATTCGGCGACGCCGGGCGTGATTGCCCTGTTCCAGCCCAATGAGTTCTATGCCAGCCAGGACGACTATCTCGAGGCCGTGGCCGAGGGCATGCGGGTGGAATATGAGGGCATTGTCGCGGCCGGCTTCATGCTCCAGCTCGACGCGCCCGATCTCGGCCTGGGCCGGCACATGATGTACAAGGACCTCGACGATGACGGCTTCGTTGTCGCTGCGGGCCGACATATCGAGGTGATGAACCACGCGCTGCGCAATATTGCCGGCGACAAGGTGCGCATGCATGTGTGCTGGGGCAATTATGAGGGCCCGCATGTCTGCGACATTGCCCTCAAGAAGATCCTGCCCAGCCTGCTCAAGGCCAAGCCACGGGCGCTGCTGTTCGAGGGCGCCAATCCGCGTCATGCGCATGAATGGATCGACTGGAAGAATGTCCACCTGCCGGACGATTATGTGCTGATCCCCGGCGTCATCGACTCGACCTCCAACTTTGTCGAGCACCCCGAGCTGATCGCGCAGCGGCTCAGGAATTTCACCGACACAGTCGGCGCCGAGCGGGTCATCGCCGGCACCGATTGCGGCTTCTCCACCTTTGCCGGGTTCGGCGCGGTGGATAGCGAGATCGTCTGGGCCAAGCTCAAGGCCCTGGCCGAGGGCGCAGAGATCGCCAGCAAGGCGGCGTAACTTTCGGCCCTGCGCCGGCCTCTCCCTAAGGGGAGAGGTAATCTAGTGCTTGAGGAGAAGCCTATGCCCATGATCGATCCCGACGTCCTGGCCGCGCTGCGCGGCGCTGATACCCCGACCGTCTGCAATGCGCTCGAGCATGTGATGGGCGGCCGCACCGCCGAGGGCTTTACCAAGACGCCGGTGGTCTGCGCCGATCCGGCTTTACCGCCGGTGGTGGGCTTTGCCCGCACCGCCAAGATCCGCGCCTCATCGCCGGCGCAGAAGCCGGCTGCCGAGGTGCGCGCGCTGCGCATGGGCTATTATGAATATGTCGCGGCCGGCGCCGGCCCCAATCTGGTGGTGATCGAGGACACTGACTTCCCCCATGCCATTGGAGGCTTCTGGGGCGAGATGCAGGTGGCCCAGCACAAGGGCCTCGGCATTGCCGGCACGCTGACTAATGGCGTGCTGCGCGATCTGGGCATGCTCGATGAGGGCTATCAGGTGATCGCCGGCTCGGTCGGCCCCAGCCACGCCTTCGTGCATGTCACCGAGCTCGACTGCCCGGTGACTGTGTTCGGCATGACAGTGCGCCCCGGCGACCTGGTGCATGCTGACCGGCATGGCGGCGTCGTCATCCCGGCCGAGCATATCGCCCGCATGAAATGGGCCATCGACGTGGTGATGCGCAAGGAAGTGCCGGTGCTGACCGCAGCCCGCGCGCCGGGCTTTACCGTCGAAAAGCTCAAGGCGGCGTGGCTTGAGGCTGACAAGATCAGCTGAGATCGCAGGGCTTTCCTCCCCCGCAAGCGGGGGAGGAAAGAAGACTGCTAGATCTTGACCTGCATGCGATCCAGGCGCAGCTGGGCTGCCCGGCGGTGGCCTTCAAGGCCTTCGCTGGCGGACTGGCGGGCGGCGGGCGGGGCGACCTGCTTGACGCCCTCTTCGCTCAGCCACTGATGGGTGGCGATCTTGACATAGGCGCCGACCCAAAGGCCGCCGGTATAGGCGCCCGCGCCCATGGTAGGCAGGGTGTGGTTGGTGCCGCTGCACTTGTCGGAATAGACCACGCTGGCCAGTTCGCCGATGAACAGGCTGCCATAGTTGCGCAGCTTGAGCGCGAAGGCTTTGGCGTCGGCCGTGTGCACCTGCAAGTGCTCGGCCGCGATCAGATCGGAATAGGCGATCATGGCCGCCTCGCTGTCGCAGACTGTGATTTCGCCATAGTTGATCCAGGCTTCGCGGGCCGTGGTGGCGGTGGAAAGCGTGGCCAGTTGCGCCTCGATCTGCAGCAGGGTGGCCTCCGCCAGCGCGCGATCGGTGGTGATCAGGCCGACGCGGGTGCGGATGTCGTGCTCGGCCTGGGCCAGCATGTCGGTGGCGATCATCTCGGCATCGCCGGTGGCGTCAGCGACGATGAAGATCTCGGAAGGACCGGCCAGCTGGTCGATGCCGACGGGACCAAACACCTGGCGCTTGGCCTCGTTGACGAAGGCGTTGCCGGGGCCGACGATCTTGTTGACGGCCGGCACGCTCTCGGTGCCATAGGCCATGGCAGCGATGGCCTGGGCGCCGCCAATGCGGAAGATACGATCGGCGCCCGACAGGTGGCAGCCGGCGATCATGGCCTTGTGCGCATTGGGTGGCAGGCAGGCGATGACCTCGTCGACGCCGGCAACCTTGGCCGGGACAATGGTCATGATCGGCGCGCTGAGCAGCGGATAGCGACCGCCGGGCACGTAGCAGCCGACGCGCTGGATGGGGATGACACGGTGGCCCATATGCACCCCGGTCAGGGTCTCGACCTCAAGCGGCAGGATGGTGGCCAGCTGGGCCTGGGCGAACTTGCGCACATTATCGATGGCAAATTCGGTGTCCTTGCGGGTCTGCGGATCGAGCTCGGCCACGGCCTGCTGGCGCTCGACCTGGGTGACCTCGAAGACGGCTAGGTCGGACTTGTCGAACCTGGCCGAGTATTCGCGCACGGCGGCGTCGCCGTTCTTGCGGACATTGGCGATGATCTCGCTGACCAGGGTTTCGACCGGCGCATTGTCGCCGAGCGACGAGCGCTCGGGCGCCTTGACATAGGTGACGCCGGGAAAGGGCGAAGCGGGATTTAGGGTCATGCGGGGTCACTCCGGAAAGCGTAGCAGACGGTGCGAATGCGTTAGCAGACTGCTAACATCGAGCGTCACGTGAAGGTGTCGTTTTGATCTTGCATACGTATTCAAAATTTGCCAGAGTTTTTTGGCAAATTGGTCTCGGCCTTTCGTCGAGACATGTGGATCGTGATGAACCAGATTATTTTCGCTCCGGCCGAAACGGTGGGTGCCGCCACGGCGCCGGTGCCGCTCGTGCTGCTGGGCGGCACGGCCTGCGACGACAGATTGTTCGCGCCGCTGCTGGAGCGGTTGGGCTGGCCACTGACGCAGGTGATGGCGCTGGAGGGGGCAGCGACAGCGCCGGCCCTGGCCGCGCACCTGCTGGCGCAGGCGCCGCCGCGCTTTGCCCTGCTGGGCTTTTCGCTGGGTGGCATCGTGGCGCTGGAAATGATCGCCCAGGCGCCCGAGCGGATTGCCGGGCTGGCGCTCATCGGCACGACCCCCCTGCCCGATCCGGCCGACAATGCCGGCCAGCGCCGCGCTGCGGTGGCAACTGCCCGTGCCGATGGGATGGACAGCTTTATTGTCGACAGCTGGGACAAACTGGTGTCCCCCGCCCATGCTGACAATGCCGCGCTGCGCGCCCTGATCACCGCCATGGCGGCCGACACCGGCGTCGACCTGCTCGCTGCGCAGATAGAAGTCGCCATTCACCGGGCCGATAGCCGGCCCCGATTGTCTGCCATCGCCGTGCCCACGCTGATCCTGGCCGGGGCCGACGAGGCGGTGTGCCCGCTGTCGGCGCACCAGGAACTGGCCGACGGCATTGCCGGAGCGCGCTACTTTACCATTCCACAAGCGGGCCACTTTGCGCCGCTTGAAAATCCTGCCAGCGTGGCGCGTCATGTACGCGACTGGCTGGCCCTGTGCACGACCGATCCAGCCATTCCGGCAGAACCTCAAGGAGCCATCATGAACGACGCCCCCAACCCAACCAAGAGCAAGGGCAGTCCCGCCATGGCGGCCGCGGAATCCGTGCTGCAGGTCGAACGCCGTGACTACAAGGATCTGGCGCCGACAGACCGGCCGCGCAGCCAGTCGCTGGACGGCTTCGACGACATCTATACCGACATCGTCGATTACATCATCCGCTGCACCCACAAGATCTGGGACGAGCGCGATATCGGGCTGATCTATACCCATTACACGCATAACTGCGTGCTCTATGGCACGACCGGCAATATCTACAATCGCGAAGATATCGTGCGCGACACGATCCAGCGGCTGGTGAGCTTTCCCGAACGGCGCGGCATGGGCACCCAGGTGATCTGGAATGGCAATGATCAGGACGGCTTCTATACCAGTCATCTGGTGACCGGTTCGGGCCGCCACACCCAATATGGCCATCTCGGCCAGCCCACCGGCAAGCCCTTTGTCAGCCGCACGATTGCCGACTGCATGATCCACCGCAACATGATCTATCGCGAGTGGGTGGTGTCGGACCAGATGGCCATCATCAAGCAACTCGGCCTCGACCCCAACCACTTTGCCATGCGCACCGCCAAGGCCAAGTTCGATGCCGGCCTGACCTCGCTGGATATTGGCGAAAACCGCCGTGTCCTTGGCCAGACACGACCGACCGAGAAAGCCGATGTGAGCCTGGCGCATAACGATATCGAGGCGCAGACCATCGAGATGCTGCACGAGATTTTCGTCAAGCGCATGTTCGGCAAGATTGCCGAATGCTATGCGCCCAATGCGCAGTATCACGGCCCGCTGATGAAGGAGCTCTACGGCGTTGCCGCCATCATCCACCAGCATCTGGGGCTGATCGGCTCGCTGCCCGACGCCAGCTACGAGATCCAGCATGTCGCCTCCAATCCCTGCGAAGAGGGCGGCACCAAGGTGGCCGTGCGCTGGATCATGGAAGGCCACCATCTGGGCTATGGCATTCTGGGCGAATTGGGCGACCCGACCGGCAAGCGCGTGCAGGTGATGGGCATGAGCCATTATCACTGGAAGGACGGCAAGGTCGTTGACGAGTGGAATGTCTATGACGAGCTGAGCCTGCTCGTGCAGATCAAGCTGGGCCAGTTGGCCGAAGCCGCCTGATCGAGTCCGACGAAGCGATCGGCCGAGCCCCGTCGAGACGACGCGGCTCGGCCTTTTTTCGACACGGTCCCGGCGCCGCCCTGCTGCGCCGGAAAGCTTTGTCCATCGGGCGGAACGCCCATGGTGACTGTCACGTTAGCCCTGCAACAAGAGGGCAAAGCATGACACATCACTGGGGCGCCGTTCCCCATGACGACGGCACCTGGTCAGTCGCGACCTGGGCGCCATCCGCCAAGGCCGTGACCGTCGAGCTCAAAGGCGGCAAGCAGGCCATGGTGCCCGATGGCGATGGATGGTGGTACGCGCGCGTCGGCGCGTCGCCCGGCACGTCCTATCAGTTCATCTCCGACGGCCAGACCATGCCGGATCCGGCCAGCCGGCTGCAGGCGGGCGGCGTACATGCTCAATCGGTGCTGGTCGACCACCGGACCTATCCATGGCGCTCGAGCTGGCAGGGACGTCCCTGGCCCGAGGCGGTGATCTACGAATTGCATGTCGGCACCTTTACGCCGGAAGGCACCTTTGCTGCGGCCATGGACAGACTGGACGAACTGGCGGATCTGGGGATTACCGCTATCGAGGTGATGCCGGTCGGCCAATGGTCGGGCAAGCGCGGCTGGGGCTATGACGGCGTCCTGCCCTATGCGCCCCACCCCGCCTATGGCACGCCGGACGCGTTCAAGGCCTTTGTCGACCACGCACATGGTCTGGGCATGATGGTGATCCTGGACATTGTCATGAACCATTTCGGGTCCGAAGGCGCTCATCTGCACAGCCTGGCGCCGGAATTCTTCGCGCCCGAGCGCCATACGCCCTGGGGGGCGGCCATCCATTTCGACCTGCCGGCGGTGCGCGAATTCTGGATCGCCTGCGCCAGCATGTGGATTGCCGATTACCGGCTGGACGGGCTGCGCTTTGACGCGGTGCACGAAATCACCGGCCCGGGAGCCGACGACTTCCTGGCCGAGATGGCGACCCGGCTACGGGCGCTGGACCCGGCGCGCCGCATTCACCTGATCACCGAGGATGATCGCAATAGTCCGCGCTGGCGCGAGGACGGGCTTTATGATGCCAGCTGGAACGACGATTTCCACCACGCTATCCATACCGCGCTGACCGGCGAAGACCACGACTACTATGCCAGCTATGCGGTGGACCCGATCGGCGACCTGTGCCGCGCGCTGGCGCATGGCCAGGTCGAGGAAGGGCAGGAGCGCCAGGGACGCGATGGGCCGCGCGGGGAAAAAAGCGATCACCTGCAGCCAACCGCCTTCGTCAACGCCATCCAGACGCATGACCAGATCGGCAATCGTCCGCATGGCGAGCGGCTGATCACGCTGGCCGATGCAAAGGCTGTGGAAGTCGCCTATGCCATGCTGCTTGTGGCCCCCTATGTGCCGATGATCGTGATGGGCGAGGAGCGGGGCGAACAGGCGCCGTTCCTGTTCTTTGCCGATTTTCACGGGGAGTTGGCCGACAATGTCCGCGAGGGACGGGCCGCGGAGATCGGCGCGATTGCCGCGGCCGAGGAACCACCCCCCGATCCGCTGGCCGTGGACACCTTTGCCGCCTCCAAGCTGACCTGGAAAACCGATGCGGCAGCGCAAAGCTGGCTGGCGCTGACACGGCAAGCCCTGGCCTTCCGCCGGGACTATGTCGTGCCGCTGCTGAAATCGGGGCGGGTCGGCGCGGCGCAGGCTCGCCGGATCGGCGGCAGTGCCATTGAGGCGAACTGGCGGTTTGCTGCTGGCTCGCTGCATCTGGCGGTCAATTTCGGCACTGTCGGCGCCTTCCCTCCGGGGGCGCAAGAGCCCCAGTTCACGCTCAACCGTATCGAGAGAGACAATTTTGCGCTCTCCGTCCAAGGCCATTTCCATGATTGATCCGATCCCGACCGCGACCTACCGCATCCAGCTGCGCGAGGGCGTCGGCTTTGCCGAGGTTGCCGCGCAGCTCGACTACTTTGCCGCGTTGGGGATTTCCCACCTCTACCTGTCGCCGATCTTTGCTGCGGCAGCCGGCTCCACGCATGGCTATGACGTGATTGATCCGACCGCCATCGAACCAAGCCTGGGCGGCCGCGCCGGGTTCGAGGCGCTGGCCGCTGCAGCGCATGAGAAGGGGTTGGGCGTGATCCTCGACATCGTGCCCAACCACACGGCGTTCACGCTGGACAATCCCTGGCTGGCCGACGTGCTGGCGCATGGCGAGGAGAGCCGCTATGGTCGGCATTTCGATATCGACTGGGCAGCGGGACTGCTGGCCCTGCCCTTCCTGCCAGAACCCTTTGCCGCAATGCTGGCGGCCGGGGCGTTTTCTGCATCGGACGGCTTTTGGCGCGTCGGCGAGATGGAAATCCCGCTGGCAGCCGACGGACGCCAGGGCGCGAGCACCGTCGATGACCTGCAGGCGCTGCACAAGCGGCAGCACTGGCGGTTGCGGCACTGGGAGACCGAGCGCGACAGCATTACCCATCGGCGGTTTTTCAACGTCACCGGGCTGATCGGCATGCGGGTGGAAGACGAGGCGGTGTTCGCCGACACGCATAGCCTGATCCTCGAGCTGGTCCGCGCTGGCCATGTCGACGGGCTGCGGGTGGACCATATTGACGGGCTGGCCGACCCAAGGACCTATCTCGAGCGGCTGGCCGCCGCGCTGCCGGGGACGCCGGTCTGGGTCGAGAAAATCCTGGTCGGGCGCGAGACACTGCCTTCGGGCTGGCAGACGGCCGGCACCACCGGCTACGAGGCCGGACGACTGCTGGCGCGGGTGCTGACCGATAAAGATGGGCGGGCGCGGCTGGAGCAGAGTTGGCGGGCCTATACCGGCCAGGCCGGCGACTTTGCCGATGTGCTGACGCAGGCCAAACTGGATATCCTCCATAATGAGCTGGCGGCCGAACTGCATCAGCTGGTCCGACTGGGCGCGGCGGCACTGGCCGACGATGGGACGGTCGAACCGGGGCCGGAAAGCCTGCGCGATGCGGTGACGGCGCTGCTGACCGGGATGACGCGCTACCGCACCTATGTGGATGGCGACGGCGCCGATGCGCAGGACCGCGCGCTGATCGACGACATCGTGGAAGCCGCGCGGCCAGGACTGCGCTCCGCGCGGGTGCTGGAGCATCTGGCGGCCAGGCTGGTGACGCCGGCATCGGCGGCGGCCTTGGCCTTTGCCGTGCGTTTCCAGCAGGTGTCGGGGGCGCTCTTGGCCAAGGCACAGGAGGACACCGCCGGGTTCCGCTGGACGGCCTATCTGGCGGGCAATGATGTCGGCGCCGAGCCGGCCGAGGCGACGATCGAGGCGGATGAAGTCAATGCCTTCCTGGCGCAGCGCCGCCCGTCGGACATGACGCTGAGCACCAGCCACGACACCAAGCGCTCCGAAGACGCAAGGATGCGGCTGGCGGCGATCAGCCACTTGCCGGACGAGTTTGCCGGACTGGTGGAAGCGGCCGGCATGCTGCCGGAAGCAGCAGACGTATCGCCGCGCTGGCGCTGGTATATTGCCCAGTCGGCCCTGGCCATCTGGGGAGCCGAACCCGAGGCGCTACAGGAACGGCTGGCGGCGCATATCGTCAAGGCGATGCGCGAGGCCAAGGAGGTCACATACTGGACCCGGCCGGTGGCCGCGATCGAGGATCCGGCGATCGCTTTTGCCGCGGCGCTGAGCGCGCAGTGGATCGAGACCAGGCCGGCGGCGCTGGCGCGGCTGCTCGAGACCGGCGACGCCCTCAGCCTGACGCAGCTGACGCTCAAATGCCTGATGCCGGGCTTTCCCGACATCTATCGCGGCTGTGAGGCGCCTTATTACACGTTAACCGACCCCGACAGCCGGCTGCCGGTGGACTGGGATGGGTTGCACGGGGCAGCAGAAGCGGAGGGTTTTGTCGGCGACAAGGCGCGGCTGACGCAGACATTGCTGGGGCTGCGGGCAGAGGAGCGGGCGTTCTTCGACACTGCCGATGCGCGGATGACGCTGGAGGATGACGGGCTGAGCCTGGTGCGGACAATGGGCTCACGAACGCTTATCTGCACGCAGAGCGCCGGGCCGCATGCGCCGCTCAGCCAGACCGTGTGGCAGAGCCAGTATGGCGGGCGCCGGCTGACCATTGGCTGGCAGAACGGCTAGGACGCTGTCGCGACCAGCCGATAGCCGACCCCGGCCTCGTTCTCGATGAGGCGGGGTTCGGCATTGTCCGAGAGCTTGGCGCGCAGCTGGGCGACGAGGACGCGCAGATATTGCGTGTCCTGGGCATGGGCAGGGCCCCAGAGGCGCTGCAGTGCCATGCCATGAGTAACGACGCGGCCGGCGTGATCGGCGAGCAGGACGAGCAGGTCGTATTCCTTGGGGGTAAGGTGCACGGGATCGTCGCCCACACGTACGAGTCTAAGCTGCCGATCGAGGGTCACCCGACCGAAGTGCTGCGGACCCGGGGGCGCGTCGCCAGGCTCGGCGTGGCGCAAAGCCACGCGGATACGAGCCAGCAGCTCGCCGATGCCGAAGGGCTTTTCGATATAGTCATTGGCGCCGGCATCGAGGGCGGCGATCTTTTCGATTTCCTGATCGCGGGCGGACAGGACGATAATGGGGACCGACGAGAAGGCGCGCACGGCGAGGATGACATCCTTGCCGTCGCCATCGGGCAGGCCCAGATCGAGCACGATCAGCGCCGGCGCGCGCGTCGCGGCCATCCGCCTGGCCATGGCGGCGGTGTCGGCGGTTTCGACATCGAAATCGCTGGCTTCGAGCGCCGGCCGCAGGAAGCGCTGGATCTGTGGCTCGTCATCAACGACGAGGATACGCGGCTTCATGGCGCGGCCGGCCCGGCCAGCGGCAGGCGGATGACAAAGCGGGTGCCGCGCCGACGCATGGCCGGGCTTTCCGCGGTGATGGTGCCGCCCATGGCGGTGAGCAGGCCGCGGGCAATGGCCAGGCCCAGACCGGTGCCGGCCTGGCGGCCATCGCCCTTGGCGCGGCGGTAGAACTTGTCGAAGATGCGCTCCAGGTCGGCCGCAGCAATGCCCTTGCCCTGATCGGTTACCGTGATCATCACACTGTCTTTCTCTGCGCGCGCATAGATCGTGAGCGGGCTGTCGCCGGCATATTTGGCAGCATTGTCGAGGAGATTAAAGAGCACCTGTTCGAGCAGGACCGGGTCGGCGCTGGCGACGGGGGTCGGATCGGCGAGGCTGACCTCAACCTCCAGGCCGGGATGGGGTCGCCGTGCCCGGCCGACCGCCGCGGCAATGACATCGGCTACGATAGTGGGCTGGCGTTTCGCCCGGATCATGCCGGATTGGATGCGGGTCATTTCGAAGAGATTGGCAACGAAGCGGTTGAGGCGGCCGGCCTCCTCCTCGATCGAGAGCAGGAGATCGGCCCTGGTGGCGGCGGGCATGCGCTCGCCCAGTTCGCGCAGGCTGGTGACCGCGCCGGTAATGCTGGCCAAGGGCGTGCGCAGATCGTGCGACAGCGAAGACAGCAGCGCCGCCTGGACCTTTTCGCTTTCCCGGGCAATGGAGGCCGCATTGCTCTCACGCGCTAGCTGGGCGCGGTCGAGGGCAATGGCGGATTGTTCCAGAATGGCGTTGAGGGTGCGCTGTTCCTCATCGCTTTCGGGTCCATTGGCCGCTTGCATGGCCAGACCCACCACGGCGAGCACGCGCTGGCCCGAGCGGACCGGATGAAACAGATAGGGCACCTGGGGCAGCGTGCCGGTCATGAAGCCGGCCGGCTCGCGCTTGTCGCGGGCCCAGAGCGCCGCCATCATCGCGGTGGCGTCGAGATCCTGATCGGGCGGCCAGGCAGCGGCCAGTGCAAGCTCGCCCGCCTCGTCAGCGGCCAGGACCACGGTGGGCGAGCCCAGCGCAGCGTGGATGTGGCTGGCCATGGCATCAAGCACCTGGTCGCGGCCGAAGGCGCCAGCCATCTTGCGGGCGAAATCGAGCAAAGCCTGGGCCTGGCTGGTCTGCTGCCGGGCGCGGTCGATGCTCAGCCGCAGGCGGGCAGCGAGCTGGCCGGCGGCCAGAGCAACGCCGACAAAGATCACCAGCGACAGCACCTCTTCGGGCCGGGCAATGGTCAGCCGCCCGGTGGGGGTGATGAAGAAGAAATTATAGGCCAGGAAGGACAGGACCGAGGCCAGCAGGGCCGAAAAACGCCCAGCCACCACCGCCGATAGCAGCACGGCGGCCAGGTAGAGCATGGAGAGGTTCTGCAGCGCCACGATGGCCGACAGGCCAAAGCCGAGCAGCGTGGTGGCGCCCACCGCCAGCACGGGCGTGGCGACGACCAGTGCCCATTCGGGGGCGGTGCGGCGGCGCGAAGCGGCATTCCGCTCGGCCCGCTGGCCAGCAACGATATGGATGCCGATATCGCCAGCCTGATGCAGCAGGGCATCGGGAAGGGAACGCTGCCAGAAATGGCGGCGCCGGCTGCGGCCGATGACGATCTGGGTGATGTTTTCGCGCCGCGCCAGCCTGAGGATAGCGGCGACGAAGTCGGTCGCGGATTCGCGCCGCGTCTCGGCGCCGAGCCGTTCGGCCAGCTGGAGCGTGGTTTCGAGGCGGGCGCCGGCCTCGGCATCGGGTGGCATTCCATGCGGATTGGCGAGCGAGAGCACCAGCCAGCGGGCATTAAGCCCGGAGGCGAGGCGGCTGGCCTGCCGCACCACGCTGTCGGACATGTCGTCGGGACCGACGCAGACCAGCAGGCGCTCGCCGCTGGCCCAGGGCCCCTCGATGGCGCCCTGGCGCAGCAGATCGACCATCTGGTCATCGACCCGGTCGGCGGCACGGCGCAGCGATAGCTCGCGCAAGGCGGTGAGGGTGGCCGGGGTGAAGAAGCCGGCCAGGGCGCGGTCGGCATTGTCGGGCAGATAGACCTTGCCGGCCCGCAGGCGTTCAATCAGCTCGTCGGGTGGCAGATCGACCAGCACGATATCGTCGGCCGTCTTGAGCACCACGTCCGGCACCGTCTCACGCACCGGCACGCCGGCAATGCGGGCGACGAGGTCGGAGAGGCTTTCGAGGTGCTGGATATTGAGCGCGGTCCAGACATTGATGCCGGCAGCGGTCAGCTCGGCAATGTCCTGGTGGCGCTTGGGATGGCGCGAACCGGGCGGATTGGAATGGGCCAGCTCGTCGACGATGAGCAATTGCGGACGGCGCTGCAGCGCCGCATCGAGGTCAAAGCCGCCATATGCCCCTGCCCCGTCACGGCGCGGCAGGATCTCAAGACCGTCGGCCAGCGCGGCGGTCTCATCCCGGCCATGGGTTTCGACGAGGCCGATGACGACATCGACGCCCTTGGCCTGGAGCGCGCGGGCGCGCTCCAGCATGGCATAGGTCTTGCCGACGCCGGGGGCCATGCCCAGGAAGATGGTGAGCTTGCCGCGCCCTTCGCGGGCGGCAAGCTGCAGCAGCGCGACGGGATCGGGGCGGAGCGGGTCGGCGGCGCGCTGCATGTTACCTCGCCAAGGGCGCCTGCTGATCGAGGGCCAGATTGAGCGCCAGGACATTGACGCGCGGTTCGCCGAATATAGCCAAGATCGGCAGCGCCGTCTTGTCTGCCAGCAGCGCTTCGAGCGTGGCCAGCGGCACGCCGCGGGCGGCAGCAATACGGGGCAGTTGCTGGCGGGCATTGGCCGGGGAGATATCGGGATCAAGCCCCGAGGCCGAGGTGGTGGCGGCGTCAGCCGGCAGCGGCGCACCGCCCAGGCTGGCCACGGTGTCGTCGACGCGCGCCACGAGACGGGCATCGGTGGCGCCAAGATTGGAGCCGCTGGAGGCCGCGGCATTATAGGGCGCGGGGCCGGTGGCGGAGGGCCGCGGCCAGAAATAGCCGGGCTGGGTGAAGTCCTGGCCGATCAAAGCCGAGCCGATGATGATGCCGTCGCGATCGAGGCGACTGCCATTGGCTTGGGCGGGGAAGGCCAACTGGCCGAAGCCGGTGATGGCGAGGGGATAGACGAGGCCGGTCAGCAGGGTGAAGAGGACGGTCATGACGATGGCCGGGCGGATTTGGTTGAGCATGATCGGTTCCTAGATGATGCCGAGGGCGGTGATGGCCATGTCGAGCAGCTTGATGCCGATGAAGGGGGCAACGAGGCCGCCCAGGCCATAGACGAGCAGGTTGCGCGACAGCAAAGCCGCGGCGCCGACGGGGCGATAGGTGACGCCGCGCAAGGCCAGCGGGATCAGGGCGATGATGACCAGGGCATTGAAGATCACCGCCGAGAGGATGGCTGATTGCGGCGAAGTCAGGCCCATGACGTTGAGCGCGCCGAGGCCCGGATAGGTCACGACGAACAGAGCCGGGATGATGGCGAAATACTTGGCCACGTCGTTGGCGATGGAGAAGGTGGTCAGCGCGCCACGCGTCATCAGGATCTGCTTGCCGATCTCGACGATCTCGATGAGCTTGGTGGGGCTACTATCGAGATCGACCATATTGCCGGCCTCGCGCGCCGCCTGGGTGCCGGACTGCATGGCGACGCCGACATCGGCCTGGGCCAGCGCCGGCGCGTCATTGGTGCCGTCGCCGCACATGGCGATCAGCCGACCCCCGACCTGTTCGCTGCGGATATAGTCGAGCTTCTGCTCGGGGGTGGCTTCGGCGATGAAGTCATCGACGCCGGCTTCCGAGGCGATGGCGGCGGCGGTGACGGGATTGTCGCCGGTGACCATGACGGTCTTGATGCCCATGGCGCGCAAAGCGGCAAAACGCTCCTTGATGCCGGGCTTGACCACGTCCTTGAGGTGAACGACGCCGAGCAGGCGATCGTCTTCGGCTACGGCCAGCGGCGTGCCGCCGGAGCGGGCAATGGTGTCCACCGCCCTGGAAAAGTCCGAAGCAGCCTGGCTCTTGTCGAGGCTGACAAAGCGCAGCACGGCATCGACGGCGCCCTTGCGGATGCGGCGGCCGTCGATGTCGATGCCGGAAATGCGGGTCTGGGCCGAGAATTCAATCGTGGTGTTGCCGTTGCCGGTGAGGACAGGCTCGACCAGGCCGAAATCGGCCTTGGCCAGGGCCACGATGGAGCGGCCCTCGGCGGTTTCGTCGGAGAGGCTGGCCAGCAGCACGGCCTCGGCCAGGTATTTCTCGCTTACCCCGGCGACGGGCAGGAATTCGGTGGCCATGCGGTTGCCGAAGGTGATGGTGCCGGTCTTGTCGAGCAGCAGGGTATCGACGTCGCCGGCCGCCTCGACGGCGCGGCCCGAGGTGGCGATGACATTGAAGCCGATAAGGCGATCCATGCCGGCAATGCCGATGGCCGAGAGCAGGCCGCCAATGGTGGTGGGGATCAGCGTGACCAGCAGCGCTGCCAGCACGGCGACGGAGAGCTCGGTGCCGCCGTAGAGCGCCAGACCGTAGAGCGTCACCACGGCAATCAGGAAGATCAGGGTCAGGCCCGAGAGCAGGATGGAGAGGGCGAGTTCATTGGGCGTCTTCTGGCGGGTGGCGCCCTCGATCAGGCCGATCATGCGGTCGACGAAGCTGTCGCCGGGCTTGGCGGTGATGCGGATGCGCAGCCAGTCGGAAATCACCTGGGTGCCGCCGGTGACGGCGGAGCGGTCGCCGCCGGCCTCGCGAATGACGGGGGCGGATTCCCCGGTAATGGCGCTTTCATTGACCGAGGCGACGCCGGCAATGATCTCGCCATCGCCTGGGATGATATCATTGGTTTCGACATAGACAATGTCGCCCAGCTTGAGCGCGGTGGCCGGGATGACTTCGCTGGCGGTGTCTCCCGCCCGTTCGGGAAACAGCAGTTTCTTGGCCATCAGATCGGTCTTGCCGCGGCGCAGGCTTTCGGCCTGGGCCTTGCCGCGCCCCTCGGCCACGGCTTCGGAGAGACAGGCGAACAGCACGGTGAACCAGAGCCAGAGGGCGATCTGGCCGGAGAAGCCGGCTTCGGCCGACCCCACCAGGAGATCCTGGACGAAGATGGCGGTGACCAGGGCGGCCACAACCTCGGTGACGAAGATCACCGGATTGCGGAAGAGCTGGCGCGGGTCGAGCTTGAGAAAGGCGTCGCGCAAAGCCGGCAGGAGAATGGCCGGGCTGAAGACGGAGATGCGTGGGGTGGATGTGGACATGAAATGGGGTCCTAAAAGCTCTGGCCGGACAGCATGGCAAAATGCTCGACGATGGGCCCGAGAGCGAGAGCGGGGAAAAATTGCAGCCCGCCCATGATGAGGATGATGCCGATCAGCAGGCCGACAAAGAGCGGGCGATCGGTGGGGAAGGTGCCGGCGGAGGCCGGCAGGCGCGGCTTGGCAGCCAGCGCGCCGGCAATGGCCAGCACCGGCACGATATAGGCGAAGCGCCCGAGCAGCATGGCGATGGCCAGGGTGGTATTGTACCAGGGCGTATTGGCCGAGAGGCCGCCAAAGGCCGAGCCGTTATTGCCGGCGGCCGAGCTATAGGCATAGAGGATTTCGCTGAGGCCATGCGGGCCGGGCGTGGTGACGGCGCTGATGCCGAAGGGCAGGATGGCCGAGACAGAGGTAAAGCCCAGGATGACCAAAGGCAGGATGAGCACGGCCAGCATGGCCAGCTTCATTTCGCGCGCCTCGATCTTCTTGCCGAGGAATTCGGGCGTGCGCCCCACCATGAGGCCGGCGACGAAGACGGCGAGAATGGCAAAGACCAGCATGCCGTAAAGCCCCGAGCCGACGCCGCCGGGCAGAACTTCGCCCAGCTGGATCAGGAACATGGGCACGAGGCCGCCTAGCGGGGTCAGCGAGGAATGCATGGCGTTGACGCCGCCGTCGGACAGGCCGGTGGTGACGGCGGCATAGAGCGCGGTCATGGCCTGGCCGAAGCGGACCTCCTTGCCCTCCATATTGCCGAGCGCCGGATCAAGGCCCGCTGCGTGCAGCAGCGGATTGCCGGCGGTTTCGGCCCAGTAGACGGCGCCGGTGCCGACCAGCAGCAGGGTGACGGTGACCGCGATCAGCGCCCAGCCCTGGCGTCGATTGCCGACCAGCTGGCCGAAGGCATAGACCAGGGCCGTCGAGATGGAGAGCATGGCGATGATATTGAGATAATTGGCAAAGGCGTTGGGGTTCTCAAAGGGATGGGCGGCGTTGACGTTGAAGAAGCCGCCGCCATTGGTGCCCAACTGCTTGATGGCTTCCTGGCTGGCCACCGGGCCGATGGCGATGGTCTGCTGGGCGCCTTCGAGCGTGGTGGCGGCAAAGCTGGGATCGAGGGTCTGCGGCAGGCCCAAGGCGATGAAGGCCACGGCGACGACGATGGCCAGCGGCAGCAGCACATAGAGCGTGGCGCGGGTCATATCGACCCAGAAATTGCCGATCGCCGTAGCGCCCGAGCGCATGAAGGCGCGGGTGACGGCGATGGCCACGGCCATGCCGGTGGCGGCAGAGAGGAAGTTCTGCACCGTCAGGCCCGCCATCTGGCTGAGATGGCTCATGGTGGTTTCGCCGGCATAGTTCTGCCAGTTGGTATTGGTGACAAAGCTGACGGCGGTATTGAAGGCCAGATCGGGCGCAAGGCCGGCAAAGCCCTGCGGGTTGAGCGGCAAAAAGCCCTGCAGGCGCAGCAGGGCAAAGAGCGCGAGAAAGCCGGCAAGGCTGAAGGCGAGCACGCCAAAGGCATAGGCTAGCCAACCCTGTTCGTGGTCCTGGCGAATGCCAGCGAGGCGATAGAAGCCGGATTCGAGGGGGCGCAGGACGGGCGAGAGGAAGGTGCGTTCCCCGGCAAAGACGTGGGCCATGTAGAGCCCGAGCGGCTTGGCGAGCAGCAGGACTGAGAACAGCACGAGGCCGATCTGCAGCCATCCGATAATAGTCATGAGGGTTCTCCGCTCAGAACTGTTCGGGGCGCAGCAGCGTCACGAGCAGATAGATGGCGAGCGCTAGGGCGATGATGAAAGCGATGAGCAGCATGGCCGGCTCACAAGCGGTCGAGCGCAACGGCATAGGCGGCAAGGGCCGCCAGGATGCCGGCGCCGGCGAGAACAAAGAGAACGTCAAGCATGGCGAGATACTCCAGAATGGAGTGCCGTGATGCGCCCTGGGGCCATCAGGTTTCCATGCGGAAGGCAGGCGCTGGGTATAAAATTGTCATAAGTTCGGCAGCGCGGGCACGATGATGCTGGCTAGAGGCACATCGAGACGAAGGTTACCGGGGCCAGTGTGACCAGGGTGGCCGCCAGGGCGGCAATGGTGGCGCCGACTCCGATGCGGTCGATGGCGGTGGGTGCCGTCTGCGGCCGGCGCAGCGCCCTGAGCTGGAAGGCGAGGCAACCGGCCAGCAGGGCGAGCGAGACGATGGCGGCGGCGATCAGCAGTGTGCGGTGCAGGGCCGGATCCCAGGCATAGTAGCAGCCGAGATATTGCATTGCGTAGAGCACGATGAACGCCAGCGCCCAGAGGGTGAAGCCAGGCAGGATGGGCCAGAGGGTCCTGCTCATGCCGGTCCTCCCGCATTGGCCAGCAGCAGGATCAGCGCCCAAGCCGGCAGCAGGGCCAGGGCGGCGTAGTCGGTCCAGAGTACAGACAGGCGCAGATCGGTGGCCCGGGCCGCCGAGACATAGCCCTGGTGCCAGCGCCAGGCGGCGTGACCGGCAATCAGCATGGCCACGGTCGTGTGCACGGCACAGTAGAGATAGAGCGCGAAGCGCAAAGCCAGGTTGGCGTGAACGGTGGAGTCACCCAGCAGCACCATGCCCACAATGCAGAACAGGGCCGTGGCTCCCGAAAGGCCGGCGGCGCCGAGCAGAAAGGCGGGGGGCGGCTGGCCCGTGGCGTTGAGCGCGCGGGCCCGATGCGCGAGGAATGAGGCAGCGAAGGCGGTGACCAGCCCGAGGGCTGGCAGCCAGTTGGTGGCGGGCGCGGCGCCCTCCCAGCCCGGCGCGACAACGGCCAGGTAAAGCCCGCCAAACAGCAATGACGCGTAGAGCGTGGAATCAACGGCGACGGCAAAGAGTGACGCCCACCAAGTGACATTGTCGGTGACCTCGCCATCGGCGGGGACGGCAGTGTCCTGGCCGATTTCGATGGGGCCGATATCGCGTTGGGCGCCCAGGTCCCGCGGCCAGAGCAGGAACAGCCCTACCACCAGCGCGGCCCCGATGGGCACGATCCAATAGACCTTGAACAGCAGGCCGAGAAAGAACACGCCGGTGGCCAAAGCCGTCCAGAGCGGCATGAAGCTCGAGCGCGGCAGGATGATGACCTGATCGGGAATGCCGGTCATCATGTCGACGCCGAGCGTCTCCTGGCGGTTGGCGCGGGGGAAGCCGAGATAGCCCTCGCCGCCCGCCAAAGTGGCGCCAAGGCTATCGGGATCGAGATCATCGGCGCGCTTGGTAATGGCAGGCAAAGCAGCGAAATTATAGGAGGGCGGCGGCGTGGGCGTCGCCCATTCCAGTGTCCGCGCGCCCCAGGGATTGCGCGGCGATGGCACGCCAAAGCGGAACTGCATGATGATGTCTATCAGCACCAGGGCAAAGCCCATGGTCATGATGAAGCCGCCAAAGGAGGACAGCAGGTTGAGCCAGTCCCAGCCCCAGTTGGATGGATAGGTGGAGATGCGGCGCGGCATGCCCATCAGCCCGGTGACGTGCATCAGGAAGAAGGTGAGGTTGAAGCCGATGATGATCAGCCAGAAGGCGGGCACGGAAAGCCGATAAATGCTGGAGCGGCCGGTGAAGTGGGGCAGCCAGTAATAGAGCGCGGCCAGCATGGGGAAGACGAAGCCGCCGACCAGCACATAATGCAGGTGGGCGACGACGAAATAGCTGTCATGCGCCTGGCTGTTGAACGGCACCATGGCCAGCATGACGCCGGTCAGCCCGCCACAGACAAAGACGATGAAGAAGCCCACGACATAGAGCATGGGAATATCGAATTTGGGCTTTCCGGAAGCCAGCGTGCCGATCCAGGCAAAGATCTGCACCGCCGTGGGAATGGCGACCAGTGCACTGGCCGCCGAAAAGAAGGCCAAGGCCAGATGGGGAATACCCACCGTGAACATGTGGTGGACCCAGAGGCCAAAGCTCAAAAAGGCCATGGCGACGATGGCGACGATGATGGCGTTGTAGGCGACCAGAGTCCGCCGGGCGAAGGTGGGGATGATGGTGGACAGCACGCCGGCGGCCGGCAGGAAAATGATGTAGACCTCCGGATGCCCGAACAACCAGAACAGGTGCTGCCAGAGCAGCGGATCGCCGCCGCGCGTGGGGTCGAAAAAAGGCAGATCGAAAGCCCGCTCCATTTCGAGCAGGATGGAGCCCAGGATCAGCGGCGGGAAGCCGATCAGCATCATGCCGGCGGTGACCAGCATGTACCAGCCGAAGATGGGCATGCGGGTCAGCGACATGCCCGGGGCGCGCATCTTGAGGATGGTGACCATGATCTCGACGGCGGCGGTAATGGCCGAGATTTCGACAAAGGTGATGCCGAGCAGCCAGACATCGGCATTGATGCCCGGCGTGTAGGTGCCCGACGACAGTGGCGTATACATGAACCAGCCGGCATTGGGCGCATAGCCCGTCACCATGGCGACGATCAGGATCATGCCGCCGAACAGGTAGCACCAGAAGCCATAGGCGGTCATGCGCGGGAACGCGAGATCGCGCGCACCCAGCAGCTTGGGCAGCATGTAGATCGCCAGGCCCTCGAACATGGGAATGGCAAACAGGAACATCATCACCGTGCCATGCATGGTGAAAAGCTGGTTGTAGAGTTCCGGGCCGATAAAGGCGCTGTTGGGCGTGGCCAGCTGCGCGCGGATCAGCATGGCCAGCAGGCCACCAATGGTGAAGAAGATCAGCGCCAGCACCATGAAGCGCTTGCCCAGAATGGTGTGGTTGACCGAGGACAGCCGGCCCCAGCCGGGTGGCGTATCCCAGATGGCCGACAGCGCCTTGTGCAAAGCGATGGGCGAGAGCGGCTCGCCACCTGTCTCGGGGCTGCGCGTGTTGCGGCTCATGGTGCGCCTCCAATGACAGCGGCGTAATCGGCCGGGGCATGCGCCTCGACCACAAAGCCCATGGTCTCGTGCCCCTGCCCGCAATATTCGGCGCAGATGCCGCGATAGATGCCCGGCTCGTCGGCCTGCAGGCGGATGACATTGGTGTGACCGGGAATAGCGTCCATCTTGCCGCCCAGGCGCGGCACCCAGAAGGCGTGAATGACATCTTCGGCGGTGACGACGATATCGACCGGCTCGCCCGCGGGCAGATGCAAGGTTTCAGTGGGGGCTGCACCCGGACTATCGGGATAACTGAAACGCCATTGCCACTGGCTGGCATGGGCCTCGACCCGAACGGTCGATCCGCCCGGCTTGGGCAGCAGTTGCTCACCCAGGACCAGAGCGGCGATCAGCAGGCCGATCAGGATCGGGATGGGCATGAGCAGGCCGCCGCCGATGATCCAATGCGATGGCTTGATCGACGCAATGAAGGCGGGACGGATGAAGCTGAGGGCCAGCAGGGACAAGACCAGGACAAAAAGGACGGTGGCGCCCCAGAACATCACCCACCACAGGGTGGCGATATTGGCGGCTGCAGGGCCGGCGGGATTGAGGGCAGACAGGGGCGTGGCGCAACCTGTGAGCGCCAGCGGCGTTGCTGCAAGAGCAGCAAACCGCAAAGCCAGGGGGCCAGCTTGTCCGAACAAGACGCCAAACAAGCCGAAGAAGCCGAAATGCAGTCCGAAGAATCGACGGGAGAGGCCGACGCCTCGCATGCCAATCCGCGCATCCGCGACATGGCGCAGCAGGATGTCGGCTCTGCCGTTGCGGTGGCCGGCCACCCCATTCATGCCATGCTGGTGCATTTCCCCATTGCTTTGGTGATCTGCACCCTGGGCGCCGACGGCATGTACTGGATCACCGCCGACCCGTTCTGGGTGCAGGTTGGATTGTGGGGAGCCGGCGCGGCCTTTGCCTTCGGTCTCCTGGCGTCCGCCGCCGGCACGGTCGAACTGCTTGCAGTACCCGGCATTCGCGTGCGGGTGGCCAGCTGGAACCATGCGATTGCCGCGATTACCCTGATCGCCATGATCGGCGCCAATTTCGGCCTGCGCATGACCGCGCCAGAGGCCATTCTGCCGCACGGCTTGTTGCTGTCCCTGCTCTCGGCGGTGCTGACTGCGCTGGCGGGCTGGCATGGGGGCAAGCTGGTCTTTGATCATGGTGTGGGTCTCATCATCTCAACCAAGCACTAAGGAAGGGGAGCATCTCGCCCAGGGCGCCGGGGGCAAAAAAATCGTTGATCCAGCCGGCGGTCACCCATTGCGGCTTGCCCAGCACCGTCACCAGAATGGCGGCGATGACGGTCGCCGTCAGCGTGATGACGATGATGACGCGGCTGGTGGGGTAGGTCTGGCCCGGCTCGAACAGGCGCAGGATGACGAGGCCACTCAGGACATGGATGAAGACCATGGCACCGACCAAAGCCAGCTTGACCGAGAACCACGGCACGAAAGTGGACTCGACAAAGATCAGGGCCGTGCCCGTCACCACGGCGACGAAGGCCGCCGGGGACACGAGCTTGATATAGAAGAAGCGCACAAAATTGTGCAGACTGAACAGCGCTTTGTCCTTGAGCTGGCGCCGCTGGCTGTAGAGAAAGGGCAGGCTCAGCAGCCCGACCGACCACATGGCAATGGCCAGGACATGGACGAATTTGAGGAGAATCGCGGTCACGCCTGTCGCGCCTCGCTCTGGCGCAGCCAGGCTGCCAGGCGCCAGACGGCGACCAGCAGATAAGGCAGGCTGGCCGGGACCCACATGATGAGGCCGGCCAATTGCTGATCGTCAAGGGCGCCCAAGCCGAAAGCCCCGGTGGTGGCGAAATGGGGCACGTAAAGCGGCTGGCCTGAAAACACCAGCAGCGCCCCGAGCAGGCCCATCTGGATGGTGACGGCGACGAGCGCCACGATGGCACGGCCCGGCGAGGCCAGCAGGACGGCGCCCCAGAACAGCATGGCGCTGCCCAGCAATGTCAGCTGCATCAGCCAGTAGACGCGCGTACTGGTCAGGGCCAGCAGATAGGCATCCGGCGCGTGCCAGAGCCAGAAGATGACCGTGTGCAGCACCAGGAGCGGGGTGGCCAGGCGCGGCAAGGCTGACGCCAAAAATGCGAGCCCGGACCGCTTCTGCTGGATCAGCGCCCAGGCCAGCAGCGGCGCGGCCACGGCGACCAGCAGGACATGATGCACGACCCGGGCGGAGAACAGCGCCACCGTGAGGGCGCAGAGCGGGCTGATGAAAATGATCGCCAGTACGCCCATGCCGGCAGCGAAGCTGGCACTGGCGCGGCTGCGCAGGGGCCGGCCGAACCAGAACAGGACTGCGGCGGCAAGCACGACTGAAAGCAGGACCGGATCAAAATTCCACCGCTCCCAGAGGTTTTCCGGGAGCGGCGACGGGCCACAATAGCTCATGATGGACAAGGCGTTTTGCATGACGGTCCTGACGCTTGAACCAGAATTCTAGTCTGCTCTTTGCGGAGAGGTGAAGCCACCTCTCCGCAAAGGCGCTTTAGGGCGTAGCGCTCTCCGGCAGGGCATAAGCGATGAAGTAGTCGCCTATGGGGGTCTCCATGAAGTCATGCCCGCCGGCATTGATGACGACGATCTGGCGACCCTCGGCCTCATAGGTCATCGGCGTCGCCTGGCCGCCGGCTGGCAGCACGACACTCCAGACTTCCTCGCCCGTCTCGATATCGACGGCGCGCAGGATGTCGTCGGTTGCGGCAGCGATAAAGAACAGGCCCGAGGCGGTAACAAAGCCGCCGCCATTATTGGGCGTGCCGATATCGATGGGCAGCATGGAGGGGATGCCAAAAGGACCATTCTTGCGGGCCGAACCGAAGGGGCGGTCCCACAGCACTTCACGGGTTTCCAGATCGATCGCCGCGATTCCGCCATAGGGTGGCTGCTTGCACAGCAGGCCGGTGAAGGGCACGCGCCAGCCCGCATTCACCCGGATACCATAGGGCGTCAGAGCCTGCGGGCTCAGGCTACCATGCGAGCCACCACCGGCATCGGCGTCATAGCTCGGGTCGGTGATCGGCACGACGCCTAGTGCATCGACTTCCTCACGGGGTACCAACTGGTTGTAGTTGGGCATATTGTTATAGTTGGTGATCATGATGTTGTTCACCGGATCGACCGCAACGCCACCCCAGTCCACGCCGCCATTATAGCCAGGGAACTGGATCCAGGGCTGATCGACGGTGGGCGGGGTGTAGACGCCGTCATAGCTGGCCTGACGGAACTGGATGCGGCACCAGAGCTGGTCGAGCGGCGTCATGCCCCACATGCTGGCCTCGGTGAGGTTTGGCTTGAGCAGATTGGGGAAGTCGGTGACATAGGGCTGGGTCGGCGACAGGCGCTCGGGCTCGACGCCACCCTGGGGGGCGGGACGGTCCTCGATATTGACGAGCGGCTCGCCGGTTTCGCGGTTGAGAATATAGAACTGCGCCTGCTTGGAGGGCATGATGATGGCCGGAACCGGGCCGTCAGCGGTGGGGAAGTCCACCAAAGTGCCCTGCCCGCCGAGATCGTAATCCCAGACGTCGTAATGCACGGTCTGATAGCTCCAGGCGACTTCACCGGTTTCGACGTCGAGCGCGACGATGGCGGTTGAATAGGTGTTTTCGGCCTCGGAGCGATCACCGCCCCAATAGTCGACGGCAGAATTGCCCATGGGCATATAGACCAGGCCCAGTTCGTCATCACCCGAGGCAATGGTCCACATATTGGGCGTGCCGGGGGTATAGACTTCGCCTTCTGGCGGCAGACCGGTTTCGCCGGGACGGCCCATATCCCAGGCCCATTCCAGCTCGCCAGTGACGACGTTGTAGCCGCGGATCACGCCCGAGGGCGCTTCGCGGGTCTGCCCATCGCTGACCTGGCTGCCGACGACGAGGACGTCCCGCACGAGAGTTGGCGGCGAAGTCGGCGCATAAAAGCCGGGCGCGGTATCGCCAATGCCTTCGAGCAGATTGACGGTGCCGACATTGCCGAAGTCGGCGCAGGGCTGGCCGGTTTCGGTGTCGAGCGCGATCATGCGCGCATCGTGGGTGAGGTTGACGACGCGGGTGGCGCAGAGATCGGTTTCATCGGCCGCCGGATCGGCAAAATAGATCAGGCCGCGGCAGGAGGCATTGTAGCCAACGGCGTCGACGGGCGTTTCCGGATCATAGGTCCAGAATTCGGCGCCGGTAGCGGCGTCGAGCGCGCTGATCTTGTTGAGTGCCGAGCACAGATACAGGCGATCGCCCACCTTGATCGGCGTGTTCTGGTTGCCGAAGGGTTCGTCATTCTCTGGCAGATCGCCGGTGCGGAATTCCCAGATCTGCTCAAGTTCGCCGATATTTTCAGGGGTAATCTGTGCGAGCGGGGAATAGCGCGCGGCGCGGTGAGTGCCGCCATAGGCGGGCCAATCCACACCGGTTTCGAACTGATTGTCGACAACTTGTTCGGCCACTGACTGTTCGGCTGCAGGCGCGAGATCGCCAGTCGGAGCAGCGCCCTCTGCGGGCGCATCCGGGGCAGGTGCATCGGTAGGCGGAACCGCGGGCTCAGCCGGCGACAGTGGCGCGGTCGGCGCTGGCGCGGGAGTCTGCTCAGGGGTGACTGGAGCAGCCGGCGTTTCAACCGGTGCAGGGGTTTCGGTGACCGGTGGCGGCGTCGTTTCCTGCGCCACAAGATTGCCATCGCGCACGGCGCTCAGGCCCAGCAGGGAGGCGCCCACGGCGACAACTGCGGCGGCCGCTGCGGCCATGGCACGGCGCGGCGCTGCTGTGCGGCCTTTCAATGCCGGGATGGTCAGCAGCACTAGAACCAGAATCACGGTCGGCGCGACCAGGCGCGGCACCTGGGCCCAGCCGTCGAGCCCGGCTTCCCACAGTGCCCAGACCAGCGTGCCGAGATAGGTAACGAGATAAATCCACACGCCGGTCATTTGCTGACGGAACAGGAACCAGGCAGAAGCCAGCAGGCCGAGACCGGCCAGCGCATAGTACCAGGAGCCGCCCAGCGTGATGAGATAGAGGCCGCCGAGCATTATTGGCAAGCCGAACAGCACCATCACGACAGCCAGCGCCACCGTCCCCCAATAACCGAATGAGTGACTGGGATTGGACATGTTGACGCTCCTCAGATTTTTGGCTGACCTTGACCAACGCCACGCGGGGTCGAAGGTTCCGTCCCGGCTGTCCATGATGTCTTCCGGCCATGACAGAGGCGGCGGCGGCGCGCGGGGCCGACGGACCTCACCACAGGACGTCGGCGCGCACAGGGAACAATCGCCCTGCCCTGTCGTTGAGACTGGACCGCGGCAGCAGCGCGCGGAGAGCGCAGGACAGGCCCCTATGTTGCCAATGTCCATCAATGCAGGAGGAGAGATTAATGGCTGAACTTGACCAGAACGAGATCCGCGTCGTCGCCCATCAGCTGTGGGAGCGCGACGGTCGCCCCGAGGGAAAGGCCGATGACTACTGGCATGCGGCGGTCAAGCTGCTGTCTGCTGAGAGCCATGCCGATGAGACGGAAACGCCCGCGCCCATCCTGCCGGTACCGCCGGCGCCGGTCTGAGCTCATAAATGGCGCTTGCCTGGCCAATCCCAGGGATGGTCAGGCAGGCCCATCGGCGGGCAGATTGTAGCGTTCGGCGATCTCGGCGCGCAGTAAAGCCCGGCTGGCCGCGGCTGTGGACGAGCCGGCGTCCCGGATGGCATCGGCTACCCTGACGAGGGCCTGGTCGCGGATCACGCTGGTGAACCAGCGGCTGACGTCGCCATTGTGCAGATGATGGGTCCATACTTCGTCTGCCACCGCATCGCCCTTGGACAGGAACTCAAAGAGGTTCCTCGCCTGAACGCAGACCCGGTTGTCCGGTCCGCGAAAATAGAAGCTGCGTTGGTCGCCCACATCGCCGGTGGCATATTTGCCGGCATGGCGCACATGCGTCTGGAGCGGTGCATGAGGCCGCACCACTACCCCGACAAAATTGCGCCGCCAGACCAGCATCTCGCCCGGCTCCGGCACGGAAGCGCCGTTCATGGCGGGTGCTTCCAGACCGGCCAGTGAACAAAAGTCCCTGACCATGAATTCAGCGCTCGCCCCCAGCGCGCAGACCGTGCCGACGCTGGCCAGCACGTCGGCGCTCAGCAGCCGGGGAGAGACGGTGATGAAGATGACGCAGGGCTGCTCGCCAAACTCCACCCCGTTCGACACGGCAAAGCCCTGATGGGCCTCGTCAATGATAACAAAGGCCGGTGCGCCCATGTGCTCGCGCCGGGCACTGGCGGCGGCCATGGCATCGAGCATGAAGTGCCGCCGGACCTCATGCTTCATGCCGCGCAGGACCACGACCGGATTGAGACCGGCGGCCAGCAGGAGCTCGAAATCGGCGACATTGACGGCAGGATTGCTGGCATCGAGCACGCTGGTGCCGCTGATGGTGTGATAGTCGCCCTCCGGGTCGAGCACGGCCAGGCCGCAGTCATGGGTCAGCATCTGTTCGATCAGCATGGTGGCAAAGGTCGATTTGCCGATCTGCGACGGGCCGACCACCAGCACATTGCCCTGATGGACCGGCATGCTGATGCGCTTGCCGCTGCGCGCCGTGCCGATGGCCAGATCGTGTCGCCCGGCGGGCAGCAGGTCGCCGTCGAGCTTGTGCAGGGCTTCGGCCAGAAAGCGCACGCCGGCCCCGTGATCCTGCCCCAGCACCAGGTCGGCCTCGGCCTTGATGGAAGGCACGGCATTGGCCACCGCCACCGAGCAGCCGCAGATGGCCAGGAAGGAGTGATCGTTCTCGGCGTCACCCACGCCGACCAGGGCGCTTGGCGACAGGTTGAGGTCACGTGCAGCGGCCCGCAGGCCGCTGGCCTTGTTGATCCCGGTGGGCAGCACCATCAGGGCGCCCTTGTTGAAGGTGATCTGCAGCTCGAGCCCCGACTGGCGGATGGCATCGAGTACCTTGCCCTGATCGGGTTCCCAGGCGGCGATGATCGCCTGCCCGACGGACAGGCGCTCCACGCCCAGTCCGCGAAGATGCTGCACCAGGTCCGGATCGGGCGGTGGCGCCAGGACGCGCGTCTGCCCGCTGGCAGGGTCATGCAGCACGGCACCATTTTCGAGGACCAGACGATCAAACATGCCATAGTCGGGGAAGGTGGTGGCCAGGTCTCCCAGTTCCCGCCCCGTCACCAGGATCAGCCGCCTGCCGCTGCGCTGCAGCGCCGCCAGGGCGTCCCGCGTGGCGGCTTCGACCTTGCCGTCGGTGGCGATGGTTCCATCAAAGTCAGCGGCCAGCCCCAGAAAGTACATGACGTCACCATGCCGGTCTCTCGATGGCGCGCAGCTTGCCGCACAATGGCGCCGGGCTTCTTGACCGAAATCAACGCACTGCCACCCTGGGCGCGATTTCGCTGCGCTGGCGGCATCTGGCCCGCATGCGCCGGGGTGACGACCGGCGAAACAGCGAAAAAAGCTGGCTGGGGCGCTAGGATTCGAACCTAGGGATGCCGATACCAAAAACCGGTGCCTTACCACTTGGCGACGCCCCAACTGGCGCGGTTCGTACACGGTTTGCCCCGGGTTCGCAACATGGTCCACGAGCTCGCAAAAAGCCTTTTGCAGACGCTTGAACGGCGCCGTCAGCGGGTCTATAACGCCCGCCGTCGCGTGTGGCACAGCGGGCTTTGCAGCCCGCTGCCAGCCAGAACAAGCCCGAGATCGCGACACCTGACGGAGTATAGCGCAGCCTGGTAGCGCACCTGCTTCGGGAGCAGGGGGTCGAGTGTTCGAATCACTCTACTCCGACCAATCAGCCCGGCCTCCTGCGAGGTCGGGCTTTTTTCTGCCGAGAGGATGGCCCCTGCGCGTCCTGGCCGGCCGGCCGGTCGGCCGTGGTGTGCGCGGCGAATGGCCTGCGATCAGGCGGGATTTTTCGGCGGGACCGGGTCGAGATGGGGCCGCAGAAAAGCGTGGGTGGCCTGGTTGGCGACCAGCAGGACGCCACTGCGCTCGAAATGCTCGGGGCCGCGACCCCACCAGTCCGTCACCACGCCGCCGGCCTCTTGCACCATCAGGATGCCGCCTGCCGTGTCGACAAAGCCGGTTTCCTCGAAATAGCCGGTGAGCCGGCCGCAGGCGACGAAGGCGCAGGACAAAGCGGCGCTACCGATGATGCGCACGGCGCCGATGGGCGCGCGGATGGCATCGAGGCGCTGATAGGCACCCGGATAAAGCGAGAGGTTCGGCGTGGGCAGGCCGGTGCCGACGCACATCATGGCGACAACGGTGCTGGCGCTGACGCGCATGGGCTCACCATTGAGCCGGGCCCCCTGCCCCTTGATGGCGGTGAACATTTCGTCGACCACGGGATTGTAGATCAGCCCGCACATGGTCTGGTTGCCGCGGCGCAGGGCGATGGTGATGGTATAATCGAGGCCGTTGAGGAAATTGGTGGTGCCGTCGATGGGGTCGACCAGCCAGCGATGCTCGCGGTCGCTGCCTTCGACCGGGGCGAATTCCTCCCCAGTAAAGCTCCAGTCCGGATAGGCGCCGAGCAGTTCGGCGCGGATGAGCTGCTCGGATTCCCGGTCGGCGTCCGAGACGAAATCGCCCGGTCCCTTGACGCCGATCTCGAGCTCGCGATGGCGCTGGAAATAGCCCTGGGTCAAGACGCCGGCGCGGCGCGCCACGGCCACCATATGGGCGAGAATATCGTCGTAGTTGTCGGTCATGATTGCAGCGCCATTGCCAGGCCCTCGGGATCGTCTGTGGTGATTTGGTCAACCTTGAGCGCCAGGAGGCGCTCGACCTGGGCCAGGCTGTCGGGATTGACCTCACGGATGGTCCAGGCGTCGACGCGTTTGCCGGCGGCATGGAAGGCCGCAATGATGTCAAAGCCATCCTCGGCAAACAGCAGCGGGATCTGCCAGTAGAGGTAGATCAGGTCGGCGGTTGGCGCCGCCGCCAGCGTCTCGGCGACGAAGGCGGCATGGCTGCCGCTGGCGCGGGCAGCGTTGACCCTCGCCTCGTCGCTGGGATCAAAGCCGACCCTGATGCCGGGCACCTCGGCGGCCAGCATGGCGATGGCCTTGGCATTGCCCGAGGAGAGGATGAGATTGCCGGCAACGGGCCTGGTGGCCCGGGCGAAATTGGCCAGCGCCGTGGCGTCGAGGACGGAGTCGTCCTCCTTGTAATCGAGCTGCAGCAGGGCATCGGGATGGACGCTGCCCGAGACCATCAGCGCGCAGAGGTCATCGAGCAGCATGACCTTGTCGGGGATCGGTGCGCCGTCATTGTCGCGCAGCTGCAGCTGGCGCAGAGCGGCGTCGCTGGTGTCGGCGACCAGGCCGATGCCGGTGGTTTCCTCTGACAGGTCGAGATTGTGCAGCACGGCAAAGCCCTTGTCGCCGGTCACCACCAGGTCGACCTCGATCGAGGCGCCCAGCGCCATGCCCTCGAGAATGCGCTGGCCGGTAAAGACCGGATCGGCCCGGCGGCGGCGGCCGCGATGCCATTTCAGCCAGGTGCGGTGGCCGTTGCGTTCAACATGGACAGGGTCGTGCATCAGGTGATGGCCTTTTTGTCGGCAAGGAGAAGCGGCGCGGGTGCCGGGTCGACTGGTCAGGCGTCGAGCGGCTCGGGCTGGTTGATGAGCTCGGCAGCAACCGCCGTGCGGTGCAGCAGCACGCCATGGCGGTAGGCGGCCATTGCCTTGGGGTGCAGCGCCACGCCCTGCCCCAGCTGGAACAGGTCGGGATGGGACACCATGGCCTTGATGCGCGTGCCGTCGGGCAGCGCCAGATCGACGAGGCCATGGGTGCCGAAATCGGTAACGCGGTGCACCGTGCCGTGGCCGCCCTGCGGCGCGACGCTGAGCTCGAGCGCCTCGGGCCGGACGCAAAGCGTGGTCGGACCGTTGCTGACCGGCAGCGGAATGGCAAAATTGGCGGTGCGGAAGACGCCGTCGGTGACCTCGCCCTCAAGCGTATTCATCGAGCCGATGAAGCCGGCAACGAAGGGGGTGAGTGGGGCGCGGTAGACCACGTCGGGCCGGTCGATCTGCTCGGTGCGCCCGTCGCGCATGACGACGATACGGTCGGCCATCGAGAGCGCCTCGTCCTGACCGTGTGTGACAAAGAGGGTGGTGATCTTGAGGCGCTGCTGGATGTCGCGCACTTCTTCGCGCAGGCGTTCGCGCAGATGCTGGTCCAGACTGGCAAAGGGTTCGTCGAGCAACAGGATCTTGGGCTCGAGCACCAGCGAGCGGGCCAGGGCCACGCGCTGCTGCTGGCCGCCGGAGAGCTGGGTGACGCTGCGCAGGCCATAGCCGCCCAGCCCCACCAGGTCGAGCACACCCTCGACGCGCCGCTTGATCTCGTCGGCCGGCACTTTGCGCAGCTTGAGGCCGAAGGCGAGGTTCTTGAAGACGTTCATATGCGTCCACAGCGCATGGCTCTGGAACACCATGCCGGTGGGGCGGCGCTCGGGCGGCAGGCGGGTAATGTCCTCGCCATCGATGGTCATCGCGCCGCTGGTGGGCGTCTCGAAGCCGCCGACCATGCGCAGCAGGGTGGATTTGCCCGAGCCGGATGGCCCCAGCAGGCAGACCAGCTCACCATCGGCCACGTCGAGCGAGAAGCTGTCCACCGCCTTGGTGCCATTGGGGAAAATCTTGGAGATATCGTTGATCTTGAGAACGGACATGGGTCTTCCTAGCCGCCGAAGCCGCGGGCGAACGAACCGGAATTGACGACCCGGCGCGCGAACAGCAAAGCGATGAAACTGGGCACCCAGAGCAGCACGGAAAGCACTGCGCCATACTGGATGACCGGCTGGTTATTGATAAAGGAGATCATCAGCACCGGCAGGGTACGCACTTGTGGCGCGCCGATCAGCCAGGCGCCTTCGGTTTCGTAGAAGGTGCCGACAAAGCTGAGCAGGATCGCGGCTGCGATGGTCGGGCCGGCCTGTGGCAGGGTGATCGACCAGAAGACGCGGAAGGGGCTGGCGCCGACATCGCGGGCCGCCTCCTCCATGCGCCGGTCGACCGACTGGAAGGCGGCCACCGGAATCCAGATCATGAACAGCAGCGTGCCCACCAGCTGGATCAGCACCACGCCCCAGAAGGTGCCGATGAGGTTGAGCTGCAAGAAGATACCCGCAATGGCGACCAAGAGGCCGAATTTGGGAAAGGCATGGCCGGCCAGGAACGAGAAGAACAGCAGGTTGCGGCCGGGGAAATCGAGCCGGGCAAAGGCATAGGCGGCCGGCAGGCAGATGGCGGCGGACAGAGCGGTCACGGTGAAGGCCAGCGTCAGGCTCATGGAAATCGAGCTCCAGACGTCGGCGCGGGCCAGGGTCTGGTTCCAAAAGCGCAGGCCGAATTCCTGCGGGATCACCGAGGGATAGCGCCAGACATTGGTGAAGGCCCAGGTGCCCACGACCAGCAGCGGGAAGACGATGACCAGGGTCAGCACGGCGGCAAAGGCGATGCCGGTCCAGTCGATCTTGCGATGGATGAGTGTTGCAGCCATTTATGCGGCCCTGTTCTTGGCGACGGAGCGCACATAAAAGAGCCCGAAGACGATGCAGAAGCCGAAGGTGACCACGGCCTGGGTAATAGCGGTCTGCGGATCATAGAGATCGCGGAAGGTGCGCTGCATGAACGGGCCCATCATTTCGGGCGCGGCCGGGCCCAGGATATAGGGCAGGGTGAAGGCCGAGAAGATGCCGAGCACGGCAAAGGAAATGGCCACCAGAATCGAATTGGAGAGGCGCGGCAGGATAATGTGCCAGAGCAGCGCGATCCGGCCGGCGCCGACATCGCGCGCAGCCTCGACCGCCTGGTTGGAGACATTGCCCAGGCCCGAGAGCAGGATCAGCACGGTGAGCGGGATATTGTCCCAGACGAGGCCGATGACGGGCCCCCAGGGCGTCAGATAGGGCGAGCGGATATGCGGCAGGCCGACGGCATTGAACAGCAGGTCGACGGTCCCATTGGGGCCCAGCACGCGGATGAAGGCAAAGCTCAGGATGATCGAGGGTACGAACATCGGAAAGATGGCCAGGCCCTGCACGTAGGCGGCCACTTTGGTGTCGGAAAAGCGCAGGTAAAGCGCGATGGGCAGGCAGACCAGCAGCAGCAATATGGCGCAGACGCCCGTGGTCCACAGCGTCATCGACAGGTTGGAGAGGCTATAGCCATCGGAAAAAAAGAACCGGTAGGTCTCGACGGAAAAGGCATTGCCCTCCGGCGTCTTGACCCAGAGCGTGGTGATGATCGCCGAGATGATCGGCCAGATGATCAGCCAGAGCACCAGCAGCACCGGCGTGGCGACGAGCAGGAGGCCATAAGGCCTCCTGCGGATGGGTGTAACGGACCCGATCTGGTCCGGGGCGGTCATGGTCACGAAGCGGGGTCCACGTTTGGTGCCACGGCGCGATACCAGCCGTCATTGATGGCCGCTTCCCAATCGCCGCTCGGGAAATTGGGAATGGTCTGCGGGATCAGGTCGGCGAACTTCTCGCGCAGTTCAGGCGCGACGTGATCCCAGCTGACGCCGGGGAAGCCGCCCAGTTCGGTCAGCACGGCCGACTGGATTTCTTCGGTCAGCAGGAAGTCGGCGAGCTTGAGGGCTGCATCCTTGTTGGCACCATTGCTGAGCACGCCAAGCTTGGTGAAGCCGCCGGGCAGGCCGAGATCCTGGAGCTGCACGAGACCGGTGGTCTCAGGCAGCACGCCCTGGGCGATGGCCGACAGGGCCTGATCGGACCAGGCCGGGATCATGGTGACGGCCGACTGGCCGAGCAGCTGCAGCGACTGGGTATTGCCCGAGGTATAGGCGCCGCCGTCGAACAGCGACGGGGCCAGATCGAGCAGCATGTCAAAGGCGGGCTTGAGCATGGTGTCGTTCTTGTCGGCGCTGTAATTGTCGACGGTGAACTGGCTGGGGTCCTTGCCGTTCACTTCATAAATGGCGCGACGGACGAAATTGCCGCCCGAACCGCCCTTGTTGGGACGGTTATAGATGAACTGGCCAGGATTGGCCTTGATCCAGGTGACGAGGTCGGCAAAGGTCTTGGGCGCGTCGGCTGGCGCCAGCTTGGTGGTGTCATAGGCCAGCAGCACCTGCGACCCGCGGTAAGGCAGGTTGGTGGGAATGTCGAAGGCCAGCGGGTTGATCTTGGAATAGTTGGACAGACCAGCTGCCTCGAAGTCGACATAGAGGCCCTTGGCAATGCCATCGACCGTGACGCGGGTGTCGAAGCCTTCGAAGAGGTCAGCCTGGGGATCGGTGCCCGAGGCCAGAGCGGCCAGAGCGCGGTCGCCAATGGCGGCGACACCGGCGCCGTCGCCACCGTCAACCAGGTTGAGCGTGATGCCGGCATTGGCGGCTTCAAATTTGGGCTTCACCACATTGGTCCAGAAGTCGATGACGTTCTGGTCCGAGCTGAAATAGACGTCGATGACGCCCTCGGCAGCGAAGGACATGCGGGGCAGGACCAGCATGCCGGCGGCGGTACCGGCAGCCGAGATCATAAAAGCACGACGTTTCATCATATTCTCCCATCTAGGCGATCCCGGGCGGGACCACGGCGCTGTCTCACCGGTCGCGGAGGCGATGCGGGATCGGACGATCACATGGCGTGCCGGGACCGGTCCCGACGCGCCCACCTCATGGGGCTCCTCCCCAGATTGCGGCAGCAATCGGCAGGCATCCCAATCTTTGTCGGGGTTCGCCAGCCTGCGTCGCAATGCAGACCAGAAAACACCGGATGGCGACTGCACACAAGTGCATTGGCCAAGAAATATGGGAGCTTCCTTAGGGGGACTGCATAACGCTTTGATGACAATTATGACGTTGCTCAGCTGTGCAAGATTTGCACATCACTGCGCAGAAGGGCGAACCGACTGGCGCCAAACGGGGACCGGTTCGAAGACAATGCGCCGGGAACTGCCGGATTCCGGGTGCAGCAGCAGCTGCACCACCTGGTCGGCCATGGCCTCGAGCGGCTGGGCAAAGGTGGTCAGCCGATAGGCCGACCAGCCGGCCTGTTCAATATCGTCAAAGCCGATAATGCACAGGTCCTGGGGGATGCGGAGGCCGAATTCGTCGCGCGCCACATCCATGAAGCCGAGCGCCAGCAGGTCGGTGACGCAAAAGACTCCGTCCGGACTATTGGAGCGGCCGAAGACCAGCCGCGCCGCCTCGGCCCCCGACTCGTAGACGGTGGGACCGGCTCGGGTGACCGCCACGTCGACGCCGGCCGCGGCGGCGGCGGCGAGGAATACGGTTTCGCGCTCAACCAGGCTGGCCGTGCGGGCGGTGGAGCTGATCAGCCCAAGCCGCTGGCAGCCGGCCCGGCGCAGCAGGTAAAAGGCCTCGCGCCCGGCCAGGGCATTGTCGACACCCAGATTGTTGGAGCCGCTGAGCTGCTCGTCGCGGTTGATCAGCACCACCTGCTGGCCATTGGCCAGGCAGGTTTCGATCAGCGAGGCCGAGGGCGTGCCCGAGAGCACGACGGTGGCGTCGGCCCGATAGTTGAGGGTCTGGCGCAAAGCCGTCGAGACGCTGGCGGTATCGGTTTCGGTATTGATCACCATGGTGATCTTGCCCACGGCCTGCAGTTTGCGGGTCATGACGTCGACCATGCGGGCGCGAATCGGCGTGGTCATGTTGGAGACCACCAGGCACACGATATTGCTGCGTTCGCGCAGGCCGCGGGCCAGGTGGTTGACGTGATAGCCCAGGGCCTCGGCGGCTTCGAGCACCTTGCGGCGCGTCGCCTCCGACACGCTGGCCCCGGCGGTGAAGGTGCGCGACACGGCCGAGCGCGACACGCCGGCACGTTCGGCCACGGTTTGTGCGCTGACGAAACCGGGAGTCTTCAGATCGCTCATGGCGGCATGCTTCCTGCGGCAGAGCAGGCAGATAGTGGGAAGAATCGCGCCAGCGTCAAGCTGCAGGCGGGCCGGACGGGGTCTGGGGTTTGGCTGCCGGCCGTCTGGCGAGCCAGATATGGTGGCGCTCGCCGCCCTTGTTGCCGCGGGCCCGGACCTTTTCCTCGCGCACGGCAAAGCCGGCCGTGGCCAGCCGCTTGGTGAAGGGGGCGCTGGTATGGGAGGACCATACGGCCAGCACCCCGCCGGGGCGCAAAGTGGTCAGGGTGCGGCGCAGGCTTTTGACGCTGTAGAGCTGCTGGTTGGAATCGCGCGTCAGCCCCTCGGGGCCGTTGTCGACATCGAGCAGAATGGCATCATAGCGGTTCTCGCCGGCCAGAGCCGTGCCGACATCGCCCAGGCGGATGGTGACGCGCGGATCGTCGAGGCTGGTGCCGAACACGTCCGCCATTGGCCCGCGCGCCCAGGCGACCACGGCGGGCACCAGTTCGGCCACGGTGATGCGGGCATCGGCCGGCAGGATGGCCAGCGCCGCACGCAGGGTAAAGCCCATGCCCAGCCCGCCGATCAGCATATGGGCTTGCTTGTGCGTGTTGATGGCGGCCCAGCTGAGACTCGCCAGCGCCTCTTCCGAGCCGCTCATGCGGCTGTTCATCAGCGCGGTCGAGCCGGTCATGATGCAGAATTCACTGCCGCGCTGCATCAGGCGCAGATCGCCTTCGCCGCCAGGCACCGTGGCCGTATCGAGCAGAGTCCAGGGGGTGACGGCCATGCATACTCGCAAAAACAGAAAGCCGGCCGCGGGGGCCGGCTTTCGTTGAAAATGTCGACCAGCGTCTAGCGCTTGGCGATGAGCGTCCAGGCACCGGTAACGGTGAGGGCAGCCAGAGCCATCTTGAGGATGTCCCAGACGATGAAGGGCTGCACGGCGCCGGCAAAGGCGGATGCCACGACATTGTTCTGGTCAATCCAGCCAGCCTGGCCGGACATGGTCAGCAGCCAGGTAAATCCCAGGGCATAGAGGACAACATTGCCGACGATCATGGCGCCAAACAGCGCGATCGGCTTGCCGGATGCGCCACGATCGGCGGCCCAGCCGATGATTGCCGCCATCAGCGGATAACCGATAAGAAAACCGCCAGTGGGACCAGCCATATAGGCGAGACCGCCGCCGCTAATGAAGACCGGCAGACCAAATGCGCCTTCCAGCAAGTAGAGCGCCACTGTGGCGACGCCGATGCGCAAACCAAATGCCGCAGCGATGGCGGCAATGGCGAAGCTGCCCATGCTGATCGGCACGGGCCAGACCGGTACACTGATCTTGGCGCAGATGGTGATGAGCAGCGTGCCGAGCACGACGGTCACCAGATTGGACACCAGCTTGGCAGTGTCACCCTTGGGCTGATAAAGGCCAAGCAGCGTGTTGGGCGTGGTCAAAGTGACGGCCATTTCTTACCTTCCATGCATTCGTGGAACCGGCATCCCTGTGCCGGGACGCTCACCAATTCGTAATGTCACTTCATAATCTGCTGTCCCCGAGAGCGCAATGGCCGCCCCTATCGCCTTCAAACGCCAATTTGAGCCGCAGACCGGCATGGCCGTGCCGGTGGCCCCCGGGCTGGTGCGGGTGACCGCGCCCAATGCCAGCGCCTATACCTTTACCGGCACCAACAGCTTTCTGATCGGCCATGAACGGCTGGCTTTGCTCGATCCCGGCCCGGATGATGAAGCCCATCTCGATGCGCTGCGCCGGGCCATCGGCGGCCGGGCGCTCGAAACCATCATCCTGACCCATACCCACCGCGACCACAGCGCCGCGGCGGCGCGGCTGGGTCGGGAATTTGGCGTGCCGATCTGGTTCGGCGGGCCGCACCGCCTGTCGCGGCCGCTGCACCGATTCGAGCGCAACCGGCTGGCGCGTTCCTGCAACTGGGACCTGGTGCCCGACCGGACGCTGGTCGATGGCGAAACCATTGCGGCGGGCGATGTCAGCCTCAGCGTCCACACCACGCCCGGCCATTGCGCCAATCATCTGGCCTTCGGCCTGGGCGATGTGCTGCTGAGCGGCGATCACGTCATGGGCTGGAACTCCACCCTGGTCTCGGTGCCCGATGGGTCGATGGCGGATTATCTGGCCTCGCTGGACAAGGTCATCGCCCTGCCCCAGCAGCTTTACGTACCGGCGCATGGCGGGCCGATCGCGCATGGCCCCGTCTTTGCCGCAGCGCTCAGGGCGCACCGGCAGCAGCGCAATGAACAGGTGATTGCCGCGGTCGAGGCTGGCGCGCACCGCGTCGGGGCCATCGTCGACGCCATCTATCCGCAGCAAAACCTGCTGGTGCGGCGGGCGGCCAGCATGACGATCATGGCGCATGTGGAATATCTGGCGGGTCTGGGCCGGGTCAGCCTGCGCCGGAGCCTGTTCGGCGTGCGGATCAGCCCGGCGCCGAAAGACTGAACAGGGTCTGGACTAGTTTGCGGGCGGCGCGTCATCCTCGACCACGACGTCCGCATCCGGTTCGATCTCGGGCTGGTTGATCGTGGGATTGTCGCGCAGCAGCACGGTCACGGCGGTGTCGAGATCGGCCAGGAAACGCTCGATGCGGCGGCCATTGGCGCCGAAATCGTGCGGGGCATGCAGCGAGGCCGAGCGCATGTCCACCACGGCGCTGGCCTCGTCGCCGGTGACGCGCAGCACCACCTCGTCGCGCCAGCCCGGCAGCGTCACGATCTGGGCATTGAGCAGCGCCGGATCGAAGGCCGCATCGGGCGCCCGGACACGACGCACGTCCCAACCGGCATCGGCAACCAGCTGTTCGACCAGGGCAAAGACCTGGGCCTGGCTCAGCGGATAGATGCGGGTCTCGGCGCTGGGAAACAGGGTTTCGGCCTGTTGCCGTGTCAGCAGCAAAGGCGGCGGCATGGAGACGGTGCCGGGCTCAAAGACCAGCGGCAGCCCGTCGCGGGCGGTGGTGGCGAGGTCGGTGACCGGCGGATAGGTGAGCGCCAGGCTGCCATACCAGGCATAGGGGACCAGACAGAGCAGGCCGAGGAACAGGCCAAGCAGCGAACTGCCCCAGCCGCGATCGCCCGTCTGCCACAGCCGAGCCAGGGCGATGATGCCGGCCAGCACTGCCAGGCCGGCGACCAGTGCCCCCCCCAGCGCGGCATTGACGAAGGCCTCGCTGCCGATCAGGCGCAGGTGGTGCAGCAGCACCGACAGGACGACGAGCGGCACCGCGACGCTGCCCAGTCGGCGCGCCCAGATGGCCCATCGCGATGTCCGGATCAGTATGCGCATGGTGCCGCCATTGCTTGGATGCGCCCAGACATAGCGGCAAGTTCTTGCCCGAATTTGAAGATTTGGCCGTGGCCGGTCATTTCATCAGGGTTTTACCCACATCGATGGGGGTGCTGCGCCGCTCGAGGTCGCCGCCGCACATGGTCTTGATGGCGAGCCACTCGGCCAGGCTGAAGGGACGCGCAAGCCCGGCGGGCCGTCCGAGGCTCAGCTGGTTCAGCGCCGCCTTGCGGTCAGCGGTCAGCGGATGGCTGCTGAGCAGGGCCAGGGCGCGGGCGAAATCATCGTCGCGGCCAACGCGGTCGAGCAGATCGGCCAGGCCCGCCGGCTCGAAATCGAGGCGCTGGGCCACCTGGGCGGCGAAGACGTCGGCCTGACGTTCGGCCTGCCGGGAAAAGCGGGTATCGATGATGGTGGCGCCCAGGCCCGCCGCCACGGAAATCCCGGTCATGTCGCCCAGGATGAAGCCGATCAGCGCGCCGGTGCCGGCCGAGGAGAGCAGCTGCTCCATGCCGTGGCGATGGGCGACGTGGCCGATCTCATGGGCCAGCACGCCGGCGAACTCGTCCTCGGTCCGGGCCTGATCGAGCAGCGCCGAGAGGAAATAGACCTGCCCGCCCGGCAAGGCGAAGGCATTGGGAACATCGGAGCGAGCGATATTGATGGTCAGCGTGAAGGGCGTGTCGCTGCCCGCCAGCGCCGCCTGACCAAAGCGGGCCAAAGCGCGGTTGGCGAGACTGTCGGGATCGGGGTCGCAGAGTTCGAGCCCGCCCAGGCTGGACTCCATCTGCTCGGCAAGCGTGGCGCCCAGACGCTGCTCCCAGGCGGGCGGCACCAGAGCCACGATGCGGCTGGCCAGCAGCGGCACGCCGAACAGATAGGCCAGGATCACCGCCGCCAGCGCCAGCGTGGCCATGACCGCCAGGCGCATCTGGCGCCCGGCCTCGCGCCGCTGCCGGGACTGCAGCGCCGGCAGGGTGGCGCGGATGCGGGCAATGGTGTTGGTGCCCTCGACCACCACCTGGGCGCCATCGGGCTGGCCGGTGGCGGCAAGGCGCAGCCGGTCGTCGCTGCCATGGCGCTGATAGAGGTCGCTGGCGGCCCAGCGGGCGACCTCGCTACCATCGATGGCATCATTGATCAGCAGCGCGCCGGATTCATATTCGGCCAGATAATGCAGATGCACCGGGCGCACCGCGGCGACCTTGCCGTCGTAATAGCGCGCCAGCACGGGCATCAGTAGCCCCCCACATTGAGCGCATCGGCCAGGCCCTCGCCGGCCAGGGCCTTGTCCTCGGCGCGGGCACGTACGGTGCGGAGGCTCTCGACCCCGGCAATACTGGCGCTGCTGGCCAGCAGCCGCCACAGGCCCAGGCCGATGAACAGCTCGGTGATCGCAGTAAAGGCGCCCAAGAGCAGCAGGTAGCCGGTGATGATGGCGCCCAGGGTAAGCAGGCTCCCCTGCATCTGCTGGAAGAAGATATCGGCGTCAAAGCCGCCACCGGCAAAGGCCTCGCGCGCGACGAGGCCGAGCACGACCACCCCGCCCAGGGCCAGGGCAGCAAAGGCGACGAGCAGGGCCAGGCCGCACAGCACATATTGCCAGAGGAGCGCGCGTCCGCGCAGCCGCACAGTCAGCACCGCATCGCCCAGCCGGACGGAAGAATAAAACAGACTGAGCTGGCGCGCCTGGTAGCGCAGCGTCAGCGGCCCGATGATCAGGGCGGCGGCGGCCAGCGGTAGAAAAGCCAGTGGCTCAACCGGCCCGCCATCGGGCAGCGCGCCCATGCTGATGGCCAGGGTCGCGCCGGTGCCGCCGATCAGGACGATGGCGGCATAGGTGACGTAGAACGGTGCCGCGAGCTGCTGCCAGCGACCGGCAAAGCCGAAGCGGCGATCGCCATACCAGGTATGGTCATAGCGATAGCGCCATAGGCTGGTGGCCATCAGCGGATAGACCAGGCCCAGAGTGGCCAGCATCAGCAGGCTCCAGCCGAAGCGGCGCAACCCATAGGCCCAGCCATTGCCTGTCTGGTCGAAGCGGATGCCGCGCCAGAGCGTGCGCGACAGGCGGAAGTCGCGGGCCCGGTAGATGGCGTAGCCGGAGAGAAACCACAGGCCCAGGGCAATGCCGGCATAGCCGATAATGGCTGCGTCGCGCGCCAGGGTGGAGAGATAGAACAGCAGGCCATAGAGCGGCAGGAAGACCGCCAGCGCCATGAGGAAGCCGACCAGCAGCTGCATGGCATTGCCGGTATATTCCAGGCTATCGCCGTCGATATCGGTATGGCCCCAATAGAAGCGCCGCTTCCAGGTGAGCAGCCAGAAGCGATAAAGCCCGATGGTGGGCACCAGCAGCAGATAGCCGCGCAACAGCAGGAGGGCCAGGTCGCCTCGCCTGCCCCGGAACCGCACTGGCACCGGCTGGCCGGGCCCCTGCTGCATGGCCATGGCAGCCCGCCCTAGGGGTAGAGCCGCGCGCTGGTCCAGGCCTGGCCAGCGCCGGTGCGGGTGAAACGCACCCGGTCATGCAGGCGGAATTCGCCATCCTTCCAGAACTCGATGCTGGTGGGCACGAGGCGGAAGCCGGACCAGTGCGGCGGCCGCGGCACCACGCCGTCATCGATCTCGGTGGCCAGCAGCGACACGGCGTCGAGCAGGGTCAGCTTGCTGTCGAGCACCCGCGATTGCCGCGAGGCCGACGACGCGATCTGGCTGCCCTTGGGCCGGCTGGCAAAATAGGCATCGGCCTCTGCCTCGGTCACGACCTCGACGGGGCCGCGCATCCGCACCTGGCGGCGCAACGACTTCCAGTGCATCACCATGGCCGCCTTGGGCTGGGCCAGCAGCTGGGTGCCCTTGGTGCTCTCGAAATTGGTAAAAAAGGTGAAGCCGCGTTCGTCGCGGGCATTGAGCAGCACCATGCGGACATCGGGCATGCCGTCGGCATCGACACTGGCCAGGGCCATGGCGTGCGGGTCATTGGGTTCGGCTTCCCCGGCCAGCGCGAACCATTCCTCGAACAGCGCCAGCGGGTCGAGCGCGGTGCGGTCACCATCGTCGAACAGGCGTTCCGTCAGGGTCTGCAGCATATCAATCTCATCTCTTTGACGCACAAAACTGGACAAGCCGAGGGTCGGTGGCCATATAGGACTCGAAACCGGGGCGAAGCAACGCCCGCATCAATTGAATGGACCAAATGCGCGATCCCTATACCGTGCTTGGGGTGCCCCGTTCAGCGAGCGAAAAGGACATCAAGTCCGCCTACCGCAAGCTGGCCAAGAAATATCACCCCGATCAAAACCCAGACGATCCTGCATCGCACGGCAAGTTTGCCGAGGCGACCAATGCCTATGATCTGCTCAATGACACCGACAAGCGCGCCCAGTTCGACCGCGGTGAAATCGACGCTGACGGCAACCCCAAATTTGCTGGCTTCCCGGGTGGCGGGCAGCGTGGCGGCCGCACGGCAGCAGGCGGTTTCACCGCCGAGGACATTCTCAAGGAGTTCATGAGCGGCTTTGGCGGCCAGCCGCGCGGCGGTCCCGGTCCCGGTGCCGGTCGCGGCCCGGGTGCCGGCGGAGCGCAGTGGGATCCGTTTGCCGGGGCAGCCGCGGGCGGGCCCGGCGCCGGACGCACGATGAAGGGCGAGGATATCGTGGTCAATGCCACGGTCAGTCTGGAAGAGGCGCACAAGGCGGCCTCCATCCAGGTGCGCATGCCCAGCGGCAAGGTGCTGTCGGTCAAGCTGCCGGACAAGGTCGATGAGGGTCAGCAGATCCGCCTCAAGGGCCAGGGCGCCGCAGGCATGGGCGAAGCGGGCGACGCGCTCGTCACCGTGCGCTTTGGCAAATCCAAGCAGTTCCGCCGCGACGGCGCCGACCTGCGCACCGATGTGCCGATCACGCTTTATGAAGCGGTTCTCGGCGCCAAGGTCCGCGTGCCGACGCTGGACGGCTCGGTGGAGCTCAACCTGCCGCCGGGAATCGATACCGGCAAGGCCCTGCGCCTCAAGGGCAAGGGCCTTTACGGCGATGGCGACCTCTATGCCAATCTCAAGGTCATCCTGCCGCCGGGCGGCGACGCCGACCTCGAAGCCCTGGCACGGTTCATGCGCGACCAGAAGCCCTACAAGGTGCGGGACTAAACGCCCCACCTAACCTCCCGCTGAAGCGGGAGGGACCGTTCCGAGCGGTGTGCGCGATATTGCCAAGTACACCATCTGTCCCTCCCCCTTCAGGGGGAGGCTAGGAGGGGGTTAAACAACCCACCCTACCCCCTTGGCGCTGCCGCACGCTGCAGCCGGTCGTTGATGGCTTCGCCCAAGCCCGTATCGGGTATCGGCGCCACCGCGATCATGGCTTTGCCCAGTGCATCGAGTGCGTGCAGCATGGAGAACAGGTTGCGTGCCGCCTCGTGCAGGTCGCCGCTCGGCGACAGGTTATGCATCGGCCCGGCAAAGGCCGGTGCGGGCCCAAAGGCCAGAAAAGCCTCGCCGGCGCGCGGCTCGGCATTTAGCCGCAGCAGCGCCCTGGGCGCATAGTGGCTGGCCAGCATGCCGGGCGCCGTGATCGCCTCGCCTTGCTCGGCCAGTTCAACCGTCACGCCCAGGCGCCGCTCGATCTCGCTGCGCGCCAGGGCGCCGGCCCGCAGCTGCACCAGCCGATCGCCCTCGACCCTTATGATTGTGGATTCGACGCCGGCCTGGCAGGGGCCGCCGTCGAGCACGGGCACCGCGCCGGCAAAGCCCAGGCGGACCTGCTCGGCCGTGGTGGGCGAGAGCTTGCCGGAAGGATTGGCCGACGGCGCGGCCAGCGGTCGGCCGACCTTGGCGAGCAAAGCCAGCGCCAGGGGATGGTCGGGAATACGGATGCCGACGCTGTCGAGCCCGGCCGTGGCCACGTCGACGAGGCCATTGCCGGGGCGGGCCGGCAGCACCAGCGTCAGCGGCCCGGGCCAGAGCGTGGCCAGAAGGCGCGCCAGCGGCGAAAATTCGGCCAGGGTCTCGGCCATGGCAAGGTCGGCGCAATGGATGATCAGAGGGTTGAAGCGCGGCCGGCCCTTGGTCTCATAGATGGAGAGCACGGCGTCGGCATTGGTCGCATCGGCGCCCAGGCCGTAGACGGTTTCGGTGGGAAAGGCGCAAAGTTGGCCCGCCCGCAGCAGCACCGCGGCGTCTTCGACCGATTTTGGGTCCGCTGTCATCCGTCATCCGTTCATAGTGGTGAGCGCTGTTTGACAACCCGACCCCGGCGCGTCAAGACGAAGTGACGAATCGACAGGAGACTCGCCCCGCGTGACCACGCTGCTCCTCAGCCAGCCCAACTTTGCCGACCACGTGACGCCGCAGGGTCATCCCGAGCGCGCAGACCGCATTGCCGCCGTCGAGGAGGCGCTGCTGCGGAGCCGCTTTGACAAGCTGATCCGGCGCGAGGCGCCGAGCGGCGACCTCACGCTGGCCGAGCTGGTGCATGACGGCCGCTATCTCGCCAGGCTGCGCGACGCGCGGCCGGCCGAGGGCATCGGCCAGCTCGACCCGGATACCTTCATTTCAGCCAATTCGCTGGCCGTGGCCGCCACCGGCCTCGGCGGCGCCCTCGACGCGCTCGACGCGGTGCTGCTGGGCGAAGTCGACAATGCCTTCTGCGCCATTCGGCCGCCCGGCCACCATGCCGAGATCGCCACGCCAATGGGTTTCTGCCTGATCAATACGGTGGCGATCACGGCGCGCGAGGCGCAGCGCAAATATGGCGCCGAGCGCATCGCCGTCGTCGATTTCGACGTGCATCACGGCAATGGTACGCAGGATATCTTCAAGGCCGATCCGAGCGTTTTCTATGCCTCGAGCCACCAGATGCCGCTGTTTCCGGGCACCGGAAAGCCCAGCGAAACCGGCGTTGGCAATATATTGAACGTGCCGCTGGACGAGAACAGTGATGGCGCAGCGATGCGCGACGCCTATCTCACCCGCATCATTCCTGCGCTGATCGATTTCTCCCCGGACCTGATCCTGCTGTCGTCCGGCTTTGATGCCCATGCGCGCGATCCGCTGGCCCAGCTCAACTGGAGTTCGGCCGATTATGGCTGGCTCACGGGCAAGTTGATGGACGTGGCCGACCGCATGTGCGGCAATCGCATTGTCTCGCTGCTCGAAGGTGGCTATGACCTCAAGGGACTGGCCGGCGGGGTTTCCCACCATGTGGCCATGCTGATGGACGGCGCCATCGGGCGCCTCGATGAATAGGAATCTGCTGATGGCCGACAATGACGATGTGAAGACGCTCAGCTTCGAGGCCGCCCTGGCGCAGCTGGAAGAAATCGTCGGCAAGCTGGAATCCGGCCGCGCCCCGCTGGCCGAGTCGATCGCCATCTATGAGCGCGGCGAGGCCCTCAAGGCCCATTGCGAGGCCCTGCTCAAGGCCGCCGAGGCCCGCATCGAAAAGATCACGCTGTCGCGCGACGGGGTTGCCACTGGCACCGAGCCGCTCGACGCCTAGCCCGAAGGGCCAGCACCAGACATGACGACTCCCAAATCCCTGCGCACGTTCCGCATCATCCTGTGGACCCTGGTCGGCCTTGTCGCCCTGGGCGCCACGGCGCTGTTCGTATTCCAGCCCCCTGCCCGGCCGCTGGGCATTACGGGCCAGGAATTCGCGCTGAACTCGACGCGGGGTGGTGCCTTTACCCAGGACGACCTGGTGGGCACGCCGAGCCTGATCTTTTTCGGCTATACCTTCTGCCCCGATGTCTGCCCCACAACGTTGGCGGAAACCACGGCCATCCGGGCCAAGCTCGGCCTGACGCCCGAACAGCTGCGCATCATCTTCGTTTCGGTCGACCCCGAGCGCGACACGCTCGAGATGGTCAAGGGCTATGTCGAGGGCTTTGACCCAAGCATTATCGGCCTCGTCGCCAGCAGTCTCGAAGAGACCGAAAATGCCAAGACGGCCTTTGGCGTGTTCTCGGAAAAGACCGGCGAACCCGGCGATCCCTACTATCTGGTCAACCACACCGCGCTGACCTTCCTGATCAAGGCCGACGGCACGTTTCAGGGCACAATCGCCTATGAGGAAGACCAGGATACCGCGGCCGCCAAGGTCAAGCGGCTGGTGGAGGGATGAGCGAGCGCATCCGCCTCGACCTGGCCATGGAACAGCGGGGCCTCGTGCCCAGCCGCGCCCGCGCCCGTGACGCCATCCTGCGCGGCACGGTAACGCTCAATGGCGTCACCGCCGTCAAGCAGAACCAGATGGTGGGCAAGGACGATGTGGTCGCGCTCAGCGATCCGGCGGCCAACTATGTCTCGCGCGCCGCGCTCAAGCTGGTGGCGGGGCTTGATGCCGGCGGCATCGATCCCCGGGACAAGGCCTGCGTGGATATCGGCGCCTCGACCGGCGGCTTTACCCAGGTGCTGATGGAGCGTGGCGCCCGGCGCATCTATGCCGTCGACGTGGGCCATGGGCAGTTGCACGAGCGGCTCAAGGGCAGCGATCGCGTGGTCAGCATGGAAGGCGTCAATGCCAAGGACCTGACCGCAGAGATGATCGCCGAACCGATCGAGCTGCTGGTGTCCGATGTGAGCTTTGTCTCGGTCACCAAGGTGCTGGCCGGCCCGCTGGCGCTGTGCGCCGCCGGCGCCGATGCGGTGATCCTGTTCAAGCCGCAGTTCGAAGTCGGTCGCAAGAATGTCGGCAAGGGCGGCATTGTGCGCAGCGAAGAGGCCATCGCCACCGCACTGACCGAAATGATCGCCTTCATGGCCGAGCAGGGCTTTGCGCACCGCCAGTCCATCCCCTCGCCGATCACCGGCGGCGACGGCAATACGGAAACTGTCGCAATTTTCAGGAAGAATGCCGTCCTCGTCTGAGGGACTGCGCCGTGAGCTACCTGCTGACACCGTTGCTGCTGATCGTCTTTGTCATCGGGCTGATCCTGGCACCGACGCCCATCCCGCTCGGCGTGCCGCTGATGGCGCTGTCGGTCTTCCTGCTGATCGCCACCAATCGCCACGCGGCCCGGACGGTGGCGCGGCTGCGCAAACGCTTTGGTTGGCTCAACCGGGCATTCTGCTTCATCGAGGATCGGGCTGGTCCCAAGATCGGCCGCACCCTGAAGCGAACGCGGCCGCGCGGCTAGTTCCGCTCGAAGCCCACCGCGCCGTCGCGGCCGGTCTGACCGCGGTGGCGCAGAAAGTGGTCGGCCAGGACCAGGGCCATCATGGCCTCGCCCACCGGCACGGCGCGAATGCCCACGCAGGGATCGTGGCGGCCCTTGGTGATGATGTCGGTGTCCTGGTTGGCCGTGGTCACCGTCTGGCGCGGCGTCAGGATCGAGGAAGTCGGCTTGACGGCAAAGCGGCAGACGATCGGATCGCCATTGGAAATGCCGCCCAGAATGCCGCCGGCCTGATTGGAGAGGAAATAGGGTTTTTCCGCCCCGGCCCGCATCTGGTCGGCATTGTCGACGCCGGTGAGGCTGGCGGAATCGAAACCGGCGCCGATTTCCACCGCCTTGACCGCATTGATGCTCATCATGGCCGAGGCCAGGTCAGCGCTGAGCTTGCCATAGATCGGCGCGCCCCAGCCGGCCGGAACATTTTCAGCGACAACCTCGATCACCGCGCCTACCGAATTGCCCTCCTTGCGGATGCCGTCGAGGTAATCGGCCCAGAGCGCCGCCGCCGTGGCGTCGGCACAGAAGAAGGGGTTCTGGTCGACCTGGTCCCAGTCGAAATTGGCGTAGTCGATCTTGTGCGGCCCGACCTGCACCAGGCTGGCGCGGATGGTGATGCCGGTCAGCACCTGGCGAGCAATGGCCCCGGCGGCGACGCGGGCGGCGGTTTCGCGCGCCGAGGTGCGGCCACCACCGCGATAGTCACGAATGCCATATTTCTGGTCATAGGTATAATCGGCGTGGCCGGGACGATATTTGTCGCGGATCTCCGAATAATCCTTGGAGCGCTGGTCGGTATTGTCGATCAGCAGGGATATCGGCGTGCCGGTGGTACGCGGCCCGTCAGTACGCTCGTCTTCGAAGACGCCGGAGAGGATCTTGACCTCGTCGGCCTCGCGGCGCTGCGTGGTATATTTTGACTGGCCCGGCTTGCGGCGATCGAGGTCGCGCTGGATGATTTCCGGAGTCAGGGTCAGGCCCGGCGGGCAGCCGTCCACCACCACGCCGAGCGCCGGCCCATGGCTTTCGCCCCAGGTGGTGAAGCGGAACAGATGGCCAAAGGTATTGAATGACATGGCAGACCCCGGATGTTGCCGACGTTCTAGGGGCCCAAGGCCGAGTGGTCAATCAAGCTCGGCGCGCTCAGTCGGCATCCCAGGTCCTGGTGGCCGAATGCAGCGTCATGCGGTTGCCGACGAAATGGGCGATGACGCCCTGCGGGGGCGGCCAGTTGAGCACTTCGCCGCGCTCGGTGCCCTCCACCAGATGGCGCAACACGCGCAGCACGCCGCCATGGGCGACCACCACGGTGTGCTGGGTCAGTTCCTGGGCAAAATCGAGCAGGCGCTCTGCCACGTCCTGATAGTTCTCGCCGCCTTCCGGCCGGAAGTGCCAGTAGCTGGCGTCGCGTTCGCCCGGGGCCAGGGCCATTTCGCGGTTGATTTCGGAGTGCAGACGACCCTCGAGATTGCCGAAGGAAATCTCGATCAGCCGCTTGTCATGGATGACCGGCGGCAGCGTCCCGTCGAAGGCGGCGCGCATGCGGTCCATGGTTTCGGACGCCCGGCTGAGCGGGGAGGCAAACCAGCGCAGCGAAGCCGGATCGACGCCGTCGCGCTCGAGCATCTCGCGCAGCAGCAGGCCATTGGCGTCGGCCTGCAGCTGTCCGGTCTTGTTGAGTGGAATATCCCGGCTGCCCTGGTAGCGCTGTTCGCGGTTCCAGTCGGTTTCGCCATGCCGGGCAAAATAGAAGTCCGGCCACTGATAGCTCGTCATGATCCTGCCTGCTCTTGCCGACATCAAGCCGGCTCTGGGGCAAGCCATTCGGCCCGCCGTCTCGGTCGTGGTCAGGGCTGTCGCCCGCCCCATGGTGCGCAAGCTTTAGGCCGGCACCGTTAAAGCTCATATTAACGTAGCCGAATTCGTCCATCATGCTACCGGTGCCGGCGCGTGGCAGCCATGTGCCCGAGCAGGCGGTGCTTGCCTGGCAGCGGGCCCATGGTTCATTGTCGATATCCCACCGCTGCGGCCGCTGCAGCCCAACATCCGGTTTCCCATGTCCCTTGCCGCCGCCAGCATTATCGACCAACTCACCACTCTGCTCGGCGCCAATAGCGTGATCGGCCTGCCCGAGCAGATGGGCAATTATCTCAGGGAGCCGCGCAAGCGCTTCCATACCGGCGCGGCCGCCGTGGCCCTGCCGGCTTCGGTCGAACAGGTGCAGGCGATTGTGCGCTGGGCCAATGAAAACGCCGTCGGCATCATCCCGCAGGGCGGCAATACGGGCCTGGTCGGTGCCCAGGTGCCGCTGCGCGGCGACGAGGTCATTGTCAGCCTGGGCAAGCTCGACCGCATCCGCGCCGTCGACACAGCCGCCGGCACGATGACGGCCGAGGCCGGGGTGATCCTCGAAAACGCCCACAAGGCGGCGGAAGCGGAAAATACCATCTTCCCGCTCTGGCTGGCCTCGCAGGGCTCGGCGCGCATTGGCGGGCTGCTGTCCTCCAATGCCGGCGGGGTCAATGTGCTGGCCTATGGCAATGCGCGCGAACTGACGATGGGGGTCGAGGCCGTGCTGGCCGATGGCCGGCTCTATCAGGGGCTCAATTCCCTCAAGAAAGACAATACCGGCTATGACCTGCGCGACCTGCTGGTCGGCGCCGAAGGCACGCTGGGCATCATCACCGCGGCGACGCTCAAGATCTTCCCCAAGCCGGAAGACTATGAGACCACGCTGGTCAACATTGCCGGGCCCGAGGCCGCGCTGCCGCTGTTCGAATTGCTGCGCGCCCGGGTTGGCGGGCGGCTCAATGCCTTCGAGATCATGCCGCATCTGGGGCTGGAAATGCAGCTGCGGCAGGGCATGCTCGACGCCGATCCCACCGCTTCGCCCTCCCCCTGGTACGCCTTGATCGAAGTCTCGCGCATGGCCGGCACGGCGCCGGGGGCGCTGCAGGCGGCCGTCGAGGCCGCCTTCGACAAGGGGCTGATCGACAATGCGGTACTTGCCGAATCGCTGGCCGACCGCACGCGGATGTGGGCCTTCCGCGAGCAGATGAGTGAGGTGCAATCGAAGGAAGGCGCCTCGATCAAGCATGACGTCTCTGTGCCGATTGCCGCGGTACCAGAGCTGATCGCCGAGGGCATTGCCGTGGCCGAGCGCCTGGTGCCCGGCATTCGCCCGGTGCCCTTTGGCCATATGGGCGATGGCAATATCCACTTCAATTTCAGCCAGCCGGTCGGCGCCGACCCCAAGGCCTTCATGGCCGAGAATGACGAGAAGCTGCATGAGGCAATCTATGCCATCGTGCTCAGGCTGGGCGGCTCGGTTTCGGCCGAACATGGTATCGGCCAGCTCAAGGTGGACCTGTTGCGGCAGGTGAAAGACCCGGTGGCGCTCGACATGATGCGGGCGATCAAGATGGCGCTCGATCCCAAGGGGATTCTCAATCCGGGAAAAATGCTCGGCTGACAGTCACAAATTGGTGCCGTCTTGCCCTTGCCGGCAAACCGCTCCATCTATCGGCCATGTTGCTCAATATCGCTTTTCTCGACGACGCTACGCGTCCCCCCGCCCCCAAGCTCGAAGGCCTGACTGACGCACAGCGGCAGCCCGGCGCGCATTTGCGGATGATTCACGACCATCTGCGCGACAATATGAAAACTCTGGGCAAGCTGATCGAGCGCGCCGCGGCCGGCAGCGTGACCCCGGCCGAGATCGCCGCGGAAACCGACAGCCTGGCCATGGTCTCGAACTATCGCCGCTTCGGTAATCTGTGCGGCCAATATTGCCAGGTGGTGCATACGCACCATTCCATCGAGGACTATGCCATTTTCCCGGCGCTGGCCCAGCAGGGCGGCGTGTTTAAGGCGATTGCCGAGCGGCTGGCTGCCGAGCATGTGGTGGTGCATGAGCTGCTGCTGGCGCTGGTCGATGCGCTCAACGCGCTGGCCGGCGATCCGAGCCCCAGCCATTTCGACGATGCCAAAGAGGTCTACCAGGCGCTTGAACGCGTGCTGCTGTCCCATCTGGGCTATGAAGAAGATGCCATGGGCGACGCGCTGGGCTATTTCGAGATCGGCGTCTAGAACAGATCGAGCTGACCGCCACCGGCCGCTTTCTTCAGCCGAACCGGCTCGGGTTTTTCCAGCGTTACCGGCACGATCAGCCCGGGATCATCATCGCGGGCAGAATTGACCCGTGTCGAGACCGGGTGAAATTTGAGCGCGCCGTCGGCCAGGGGCAGCACCAGCTGCGCGGCGGCATCGGCCCGCACCTCGCGTACATTGAGCCAGTCGTCGATCGCCTGACCCTCCAGGATCGCCGGCATGCGGTGATGAATGGGTTCGAGCTGGGCATTGGTGGGCACGGTAATGGTGGCGAGGCTGTCGATCTCCTCGCCTTCGGGGCCGACCCAGGTGGCATAGAGCCCCGCCAGCGCCATGGGGCGGTCATCTTCCATGGTGATGTAATAGGGCTGCTTGGATTTGTCGGGATTGGTGTGCCACTCGTAATAGCCGCTCGCCGGGATGATGCAGCGGCCATGCTTGAGCGCGTCGCGGAAGGCGGGCTTTTCGCCCATGGTTTCCACCCGCGCATTGACCAGCAGCGGAAACTCGCGCGGATCCTTGACCCAGCGCGGCACCAGTCCCCAGCGGGCGAAATGGCCCTCGCGGCGGCCGCCCTCCTCCCAGATGGCCACCACGGGCTGGGTGGGCGCGATATTGTAGCGCGGCACCAGCTCGATATGGTTGAGCAGCTTGAACAGCTCTTCCATCATCTCGGGCGGCAGGGTGGACGCGTAGCGGCCGCACATGTTCGGTATCTCCCAATTGGCCAACAACAGGTAGTCTGTGCATCAGCGAATCGCAATCGGACGCAAAGTGACCCACGACCAACCCACCGATCTCCCAAATGCTGCCAGCGTCGCCCTGGTGCGCGATGGCAAGGTGCTGCTGATCAAGCGCGCCTATGACCCCTATAAGGGGCTGTGGACCCTGCCGGGCGGACGCCTCGAGCCGGGCGAGAGCATCGAGCAATGCGCCATCCGCGAGATCGCCGAGGAGATCGGCGTCACCATCCGCAATCCGCGTCCGGTCATGCTGCAGGCCCTGGGACGGGACCTGGCGTTCCGGCTGCAGGTCTTTGTCACCGGCGACTTCACCGGCAAGGTGGTGGCCTCCGACGAGGTGGCCGACCACCTCTGGGTCGATCCGACGGCGCTGATCGCCCTGCGCACCACCAGCCGGCTGGATGACGTGTTGGCGAGGGCCTTCACCATATTGGCGCAAAGCTGATAGAGGGTAGCGCCAACCTGCGGACCGCCATGACCAACCAGCTGCGCATTCTCGTTCTTGCCCTGCTCCTGGTGCTGGCGCCCCTGCCCGCGCTGGCCATCGACCCGCCCTATCAGCGGCAGATGGAGCGGCTCTCCGAGATCATGGGGAGCCTCTATTTCCTGCAGCCGCTCTGCAATAGAAGCGGCGAGGACTGGCGCGCCCAGATGGCCGAGCTGATTGCCCTGGACCAGCCTGACGAAGACCGAAGGCAGAGACTGGCCGGCGCCTTCAATGCCGGTTATACCGCCTATGCGCGCTTCCATCATGCCTGTACACCGGCAGCGCAGGAGGCGCTCAGCCGCCTGCTGCAGGAGGCCGAGCGCATCGCCCGCGACATTCACGCCCGGTTTGCCGAATAGGCTGGCCTGAGCTGTGGACATCGCTATAAATGCGCAGGTTTTGTTAACCTTCGGGTTACTTCCGCCGCGCCCGCCGCCCCCGCCTGTGCTAGTTGAGATACCATGACCACGAGCAAGACCAGTTTCACTCCGGCCTCCGGCCTTGGCGTTTTCGACCGCGAACAGGGCGAACGCCAGATTGCGCTCGAATACCTGGCCGAAGCCTGGAACGACGCCGAAGAAGATGGCGTGCAGACCGGTTCGCTGGCCCATGCCTCGCTGTTCGCCGCGCTCGCAACCCTGGTCAAGCTGCATGGCGACGAAGCCGCAGCGGACCTCGTCGCCATGCTCCCCGACCGCATCCGCTCGGGTGAATATAATCTTGACCGGATTCTGCAGTAAGCGATTCAGGCGTAAGCGCTACCCTGAAGCCAAAGACTGCGACCACCGCAAACGACCGGTGGGTTCAACCGGTCACTGCAACACCTTCTGCAGCCTATCGGCCGGTGTTTCGAAGTCGAGGGTCTTTCGGGGTCTTTGGTTGAGCCGCAGAGCGATATCGTCGAGTTGGGCCTGCGAGACCTGGGAGAAGTTTGTTGCTCTGGGGAAGTACTGCCGGAGAAGGCCGTTGGTGTTTTCGTTGCTACCGCGCTGCCAGGGACTGCGCGGATCGCAGAAGTAGACCTGTAGATCGGTTGCGACGGTGAAGCTCTCGTGACGAGCCATCTCCTTGCCCTGGTCCCACGTCAACGAGCGCCGCAACTCTTCTGGCAACCTGCCGATCCTCTCGGCAAGGGCCGTTACAACAGTCGCCGAGTCCCTTCTGGCCAGCTTCACAAGCATCGTAAACCGGCTGTGGCGCTCGACGAGGGTGACGATGTTGGTGTCGTTGGCGCCGGCGAGCAGATCACCCTCCCAATGACCTGGGATGGCGCGATCCTCGGCCTCGGCAGGTCGCTCGCGGATGGAGATCATGCCGAGGATTTGTCCTTGCCCTGTTCGGCTCTGCGCCCCTTTGGGAAGGCGCATTTGCCGTCTGGTGCGCAGATGGGCTGTCAGTTCCTTCTTGAGCACCCCACGGGACTGGATGAACAGACTGCGGTAGATCGCTTCATGAGATATCCGCATGCCTGGATCGCCTGGGTATTCTCGCCTCAGCCAGCCCGCTATCTGCTGGGGCGACCACTGCAGCGCCAGCTTTTGCGCCACAAGCCATCGTAGCTGTTCAGAGCATGCCAGGCGACATCGCTTCGGCCGCAGGGCTTGCTCCCAAGCCTTCTTGTCAGCACGAGTTGCACGATACGCCTGTTTACCGCCATTGCGAGCGATCTCGCGACTTATCGTTGATGGCGACCGACCCAGACATCGAGCAATCGCGCGGATGGCAAGACCCGCCGCAATCCCGCGAGAGATCTCTTCGCGCTCCCCCAACTCGAGCGTCCATGCAGCTCTCCGTCTTGCTGATGGAGCAATGCCACCATGGACAACTACGATCCGCTGAACGCCGCCTTTAGTCCTGCGCTCAAGAGCTCGCGAGATCGACGAAATGCTCTGACCCTGCTTCCATCGCTCCCACAGCTCAACCTTCTGTTCGGCGGTAAACCAGATCCGTGACGTCACCATGCGACACCTCCTCATCCTCTCAGATTAAAGGTGTTGCGACGATCGGTTGAACCCACCACCCCATTACGGCCGTTAAAGCTTTCATAGCAATATCCCCGAAAGCTGCCGTTCGCGGTTTAAGGCGAGTGTCGGCTCAAGTGGCGCATCACCTTGGTCGTCTGGACTGGCTTATTCGAACGCCAATGACCTTAGGCCCTGCAAACCGGATGCCGAATTTTGATCGACCTCATTCGATTTCCAGAGATTTCCGCAGAGCCAGGGATGAGCGAGAATGACGCCATCCGAAATATAGCTTTGGAGTGTGGCGGAAAGTTTCCGGAATTCTCCGAGATTTTGGTCGCGGTAAGGCAATATGAGCATTCAGTCGATTGTTGGCTTACTTACTCCGCCAATCAAAGGTCGACGCCCAATTGGTACTTTCAAAAGCGGTTGGATAAATATCATGTAGGATTCATGGGAGAAGAGGACGAAGGTTTTGGCGTATATGACGATGCCAACCTCGCATGTTCGGTTTTTATCGCTCTAAAGATGGCGCCAAGGGTTGTGTCGGCTCAAGCCTGAATGTCCCGCTGTTAAATGCACGGCGTCGGCTTCTGCGACGTCTTTCATGCAAGCCGCCCTTCCGCAATCCATCTGTGGACGCCCCGTAAGACGCAAGCGGTTTTTGAAGGATTGCACGTAGTCGGATGCTGCCATCTGTCCGGCCTCTGATGCAGCACCAGAGGCTGCGGGCCCGTATGGGAGTTCGCGGACCGGATCCATATCACCCACGGCGTGCTCTCGGCACAGTGGATTGCCCTGGTTTTCCGACCCCGTCTCGCCGACTGTTGTGCCATACCTTCCTTCGACCGACTACGTCTCCGACGACCTCTGGCCCGCCTTGGCTTACGCCGCAGCTGCGACCGGAGCTTTGTATTCCTCTTGTTTGATGAGCAGCGCCCAGACGATGCGCGCCGTCTTGTTGGCCAGTGCGACCGTGACCAGCATGCGCGGCTTGCGAGCCATCATCTGCTCAAGCCATGAGCCTGCGGGCGCACCTCGCTTGCTCGCTTGCAAGACCACCGCACTGGAGCCAATGATGAGAAGCCGCCGCAAGGTTCGCTCACCCATTTTGGTGATCGAGCCCAGCTTTTGCTTGCCACCGGTTGAGAGCTGACGTGGCGCCAGACCCAACCAGGCGGCGAAGTCTCGACCTTTGCTGAACGTCTCGGCTGGCGGAGCAAGGGCTACAATCGCCGTAGCGGTGATGGGACCCACGCCCGGTATTGTCATCAGTCGCCGGGCGACCACATCCTCGCGGGCTCGCCGTGCGATCTCCTTGTCCAGCTCGCCTATCTTGGCGTTCAGTTGATCGAGCAGATCGAGCATCGTGCGGAACATGGGCTTGGCTGTGTCTGGAAGCGACGAGCCCATCTCGCCATCGAGCATGTCGGCCAACACCGCTATATGTGACGGACCCTTTGGCGCGACCCAGCCATACTCGGTGAGGTGGCCGCGGATCGCATTGATCAACTGGGTGCGCTGCCGCACCAGAAGGTCGCGGGTTCTAAACACCAAAGCTGATGCCTGCTGTTCCTCGCTCTTGATCGCCACGAACCGCATGCTGGGACGCTGCGCTGCCTCGCAGATGGCTTCGGCATCGACCGCGTCGTTCTTGTTCCGCTTTACGAAGGGCTTCACATAGGCTGGCGGGATAAGCTTGACCTTGTGACCCAACAGCGTGAGTTCGCGCGCCCAATGGTGCGCACCGCCGCACGCCTCCAACGCCACTAGGGACTGTGGCTGCCGAGCGAAGAACTCCAGCAACTTCGTGCGGCTGATCTTGCGGCTAAACAGAGCTCGACCGCTTGAATCTGCACCGTGCGCATGGAAAACGTTCTTCGCGATATCCAGACCGATTGTGGTAACTTCCAACATGGGCGCCTCCTCAAGTGGTGTGTTGAACGACTCCACTTTGGCACATCGATGCCGCCGGGGGGCGTCCACCCCATCACCCCCAAACCGCCGAATCCTATACCTTCCCTGCCAGCGCCTCCAGAAAGCGCATGGGCTGGCCGGTTGAGGCTGTCACCAGTTCGCCATGCCACATCACCGTCTTGCCGCGCACGATGGTGCCCACAGGCCAGCCGGTGACCGTCACCCCATCATAGGGCGTCCAGCCGGCGCGGCTTTTTACGTCCTCATTGCGGATGGTCTCGCGGCGCTTGAGATCGACAATGGTCAGGTCGGCATCATAGCCCACGGCGATACGGCCCTTGTTGGCAATGCCGAACAGGCGATTGGGGCCGGCGCTGGTCATGTCGACAAAGCGCTGCAGGGTCAGTTTGCCGGCGTTCACATGATCGAGCATGATCGGCACCAGGGTCTGGACGCCCGTCATGCCGGAATGCGAGGCGGGATAGGCATGGTCCTTTTCCTCGCGCGTATGCGGCGCGTGGTCGGAGCCCAGGATATCGGCGACGCCATTGGTGACGCCCCGCCAGATACCCGCGCGATGCGCCTTGTCGCGCACCGGCGGGTTCATCTGGGCATAGGTACCCAGCCTGGTATAGGCGGTTTCGTCGAGCGTCAGGTGGTGCGGGGTGACCTCGACTGACGCCACGTCCTTGTGATCGGCGAGGTAGACCATTTCCTCGGCGGTCGAGATATGCAGCACATGGATGCGCTTGCCGGTTTTGCGCGCCAGGTTCACCAGACGCGTGGTGCAACTCATCGCCACTTCGGGCGAGCGCCACACCGGATGGCTCGACGGATCGCCCGGCACGCGCAGGTGCTTGCGCTCCTCGAGCATGTATTCGTCTTCGGAATGGAAGGCGGCGCGGCGGGCAATGGCGCGCAGAATGGCCTCGACCCCCGCATCGTCCTGCACCAGCAGCGAGCCGGTGGACGAACCCATGAAGACCTTGATGCCGGCGCAGCCGGGCAGCTTTTCGAGTTCCCCCAGCTCGCCGACGTTTTCATGCGTGCCGCCGATATAGAAGGCGAAGTCGCAATGCATGCGGTTGCTGCCGGCGGCGATCTTGGCCTCGAAGGTCTCGCGCGTCGTGGTCAGCGGGTTGGTATTGGGCATTTCGAAGACGCCGGTGACGCCGCCCATGACGGCCGAGAGGGAGCCGGATTCGAGGTCTTCCTTGTGCGTCAGGCCGGGTTCGCGGAAATGCACCTGGGTATCGATGACGCCGGGCAGGATGTGCAGGCCCGTGCAGTCGACGATTTCATCGGCGCTGTCGCCGGACAGATCGCCAAGGGCGGCGATGCGGCCCTGGCGGATGCCGACATCGGCAAGGCCCTCGCCGTCCTGATTGACCAGCGTCGCGTTCTTGAAAATGCTGTCGTACTGCGCCATGTCTGTGGTCCTGCCGTTCCCGCACAGTGCCGGTTTAGCGGAGGCAGCGACCAAGAGGCAAGCGAGCATGACCATCCATTTGCGTGCCGACCGCGCCGTGTTCCGGTTTTCCGGGCCAGAAGCCCACAAGCTGCTCAATGACGTGGTGACGGGCGAAATTCCGGCGACGGGCAATGGCGAGGGCGAAGTGGCGGCTGCCTGGGCGCTGCTGTCGCCGCAGGGCAAGATCCTGGCCGAGGGCCTGGCCGGTCATGCCGAAGACGCCATCTGGGTGGATGTGCATCAGTCTGTCGCTGATGATTTCTTCAAGCGCATGAAGATGTATCGCCTGCGCGCCCAGGTGGTCATTGATGACCTGCGGGCAAGCCATCGCGTCGGCTTTGCCCAGGATGCGGAGCCGAGCGGCATCCGGCACACCGATCGCCTCGGTCCCGTCGATATGGGATGGCGCGTTATCGCGCCGGTCGAGGTCAGCCTGGGCTGGGTGCAGGAGGACGCCTTTTACCAGGCCGAGCGGATCGGCGCCGGCATTGTCCACCAGGGCAATGACTTCCCGGCCAATGACGCCTTTGCCCATGATATCGGGCTCGACATTCTCGATGGCATCGACTTCGCCAAGGGCTGCTATGTCGGCCAGGAAGTGGTCAGCCGGATGAAGCATCGCGGCACGGCCAGGCGGCGGCCGGTGATCGTTTCGGGCATCGAGGCGCCCGCCGGCAGCGCCGTTATCACCGGCACGCGCGAGGCTGGTACAATCGGCCAGGTCGTTGATGGCATGGCCGTCGCCATCCTGCGCCTTGACCGGATTACCGATCTGTCCGCCGTGACGGTCGATGGCAAGCTGGTACAGCTGTCCCTGCCCGTCTGGGCCAATTATGCTTTTGGCGACGTCACCGCAGAAGACTAGACGCACTTCACGTCGCCGTGTTCAGCGAATCGAGCGCAGATGCTAAGCTCGATGCTAACAGTCTGCTAACCAATCGGGGCACCATGGCACGGACCAGTTCACGCGCCTGGCAACGCATGTTGTCGGGGCGACGTCTCGATATTCTTGATCCCTCGCCGATGGATGTCGAACTCTCCGACATTGCCCATGGCCTGGCGCGCGTGGCGCGCTGGAATGGCCAGACCTATGGCGACTATCCGTTTTCAGTGGCGCAGCACTCGGTGCTGGTGCTCGAACTGTTCCGCGCCGCCAACGCAGATGCGACCCCGGTCGCCCTGCTGCAGGCGCTGCTGCACGACGCGCCCGAATATGTGATGGGCGACATCATCTCGCCGTTCAAGGCGGCGATGGGTGGCAATTACAAGGACGTCGAAAATCGTTTGCTGTCAGCAATTTACCTGCGTTTTTCGCTGCCGGCGGCGATGAGCGCCCCCATTGCCAAGCTGGTCAAGAAGGCCGACCGGGAAGCCGCCTTTTTCGAGGCCATTCACCTGGCCGGGTTTGCCGAGGAGGAAGCGCGCAAGTTCTTTGGCGCGCCCGAGCAGCCGGCCTTCGAGGTGGATGCCTTCGACCGGCTGATCCGCCCCTGGCCGACAGGCGAGGCGCATGACCGCTTCGTCGCCGCTTTCAGCGCAATTTCCATTTAGCAGCAACGGTTTGGCCTTGGGGAAATTAACCCTAAGGCGGGATGAACTTTGCGTGTGACATCGGCTTATGGTTTCTAATGGATTAACGCGAAAACGTGTTTCGCTTCATTCCGGGACATAAAGCCATGGACCTGCCAGATCGTCACATGCTGCTGGGCATGACCTTGGGCGCCATTTCGGCGATGGCGCTGGCGACCATCGGGCCGGGCATGGTGATCGAGACCTTCGCCGACGGCGTGCTGAACCCGGTAGTGGCGCCGGGCTTTGATACGTCCCGTCTGGTCAAGTTCGAGGGGCGGCATTACCAGGTAGCGGCCGAGCCGTGGGTATCGCAGGATCCGACATCGACGCAGGTGGTCAAGAAGGTCGAAGGCGGCGTAGTGTCCTATGTGACTATCGCCAGCACGGCTACCGGCACCTATTCCAGCGACGTGCTCTACACCAACCATGTGCAATATCCGGGCATTGCGGTGACCGAAGTCGCCCCCAATGGCGAGCCGCTTTCGAGCTGGCAGAGCGGCCGCTGGTTCAGCTTCAGCAGCCGTGGGGCCAACTCATTCTACTCGGTGCGGGCCGGCGACGTGCGCGTCACGGGCTGGGGCGGTCGCACCTGCGTTACCGGCCGGGACTTCCGGGTCTGCTGATCAGCCGAACAGCCAGCCGCTCTTGAACTTGTAGAAGACGTGCAGGCCGATCTGGGTCACCTTGTTCATGCGCGGGGCCCAGGTGGGGCGCACATAGGTGGCGTGGTAATGTGTCGCGTCGGCGACTTCGGTCAGGTAGAGCTGGCCGTCGGTGAACCGCTTGGCAATGTCCTCGGCCTGAGCCCAGGACTTGCTGTCATTGATGGATTCCGGAATACCGTCGCAGGCGAAGGAGAACTGGCAGGCATTGCGCTTGGTCTGGTTCTGGAACACCACGCCGCAGATCGTATCGGGATAGCGCCGATCCCTGACGCGATTGAGCACCACCTGCGCCACCGCCACCTGGCCGCGATAGCTTTCGCCGCGGGCCTCGAAATAGATCGCCGTCGCCAGGCACCACAGTTCCTTGTCCGAAGCAGCCACCACCTGTCCGGTGGCAAAGCCGCCGGTTACAGGGGCGGTTTCACGGGCATAAGCCAGCTGCTCGGAGGCCATTGCGGGCAGAGGTATGCCCGTGGATGGGGGAGCGATGCCGGCAATGGCGTCGAGCGCGGCGGCCGAGGAGAGATTCAGGGCCGAGGGATCGATGGCGGCAATGGACATGCGCGGACCGATCTCGACATCGCCGGTCGGGGCGATATCGGCAAAGCGGGTCTGGCCGAGCGTGGGATCGTCCGGACCGGCGCGCAGCGACGCCAGGCGGATGCGGGCTTCCTCGAAGCTGCGCGACAGGGCCAGGACATCGACCTGGGGGCGCATGCGATCGGTCTTGGCGGCGCGATTGGGGCCGGTGAAGCCGGCGGCAGCAAAGAGGCTATCGACCGAACCGGTAATCACTGGATCGATGCCGGAATAGGACAGGCTGGCAAGGGCGAGCTGAACCGGCGCCGGAGTGGTATCAAGCAGGTCGGATGCAGGCGCGAGCGCCATCCCGGTCAGGCCGGCATAGCTCAGGACGCCAAGCACGGCCACGGCCAGAAACCTGGCGACGGGACGCAAGCGACGATCCGCTCGGGCCGAGCGCAGACGCGCCACTGGCCGGTGGGAAGATACCATCTACGCAACTCAACACAACGCAACACAACAACTGTTCGGCGGCAGAGACGCTAGAATGCCGACAGTGGTGATGATGACTTATTAGGGTTAGCAGGGCGTAAACGGAACCAGTGGCAGGGCAGTGGCCTGATTGTGGCAGGCGATGAACTTGCCGTGATGGGAAGGGCGACGCGGTTCAGGCGCCGCAGGCCGCGCGGACCTGGCTGACTTCAGGCAGGAAGGCGTCGACACGGAAGCGCGCCGACAGCGACCGAGAATTGACCGGCGTCACCCGGACGGTGAGGTTGGTCGCGCCCGCCAGGCCATCGAGAAACGCCGCGGCGTCGCTGGTATTATCAAGCACGAGGGCGGTGTTGTCGGGATTGACCGGCAGGGTGCGGCTGCGCGAGGCCTGCAGATCATATTGCAGGGTAATGCCGGCGTCGCGGCCCAGGGCCGACATCGTGTTGCCGGCAAAGGCGAAGCTGACGCTCAGCACCTCATCCTGGCACATGACAACCATGGTGGCCGGGGCCCGCCCGCTGGGGCGCGCCGGAATCAGCTGCTCGGACTGCAGGGTGACGCTGAGGCCGGCCTGATCGGAAAGAGCCGTGCGGAACAGGCCGTCATAGCAAGCCAGGCGTTCCACATCGGTGGCGATGGTAACGCATTGGGAAACGCCGGCCTGGGCCAGCGCAGGTGGTACGGGAACTGCAAGCAGAGGCAGCAGCGCGAGTGCCAGTGATAATTTCACGTTGATCAGTGTCCCATCCCTTTGTGCCGACCTGTGCCGGCTTGCCCCCTACATGTAGGGACTGCGCGCACGTTTTTTAAGCGGTCGCCTGTGCCAAAGTCAGGCGCGCCACCGGGACACGATAGGGCGAACAGCTGACATAGTCGACGCCCAGGCCGGAGAAGAACTTGAGCGAGGCCGGATCGCCGGCATGTTCGCCACAGATACCGATCTTGAGCCGCGGATTGGCGGCCCTGCCCCGCTCGATGGCGATGGCAATCAGTTCCCCCACGCCCTTTTCATCGATGGTGACGAAGGGATCGCGCTCATAGATGCCCTTGCGCTGATAGGCGGCGAGGAATGTGGGGGCATCGTCGCGGGAGATGCCGAAGGTGGTCTGGGTCAGGTCGTTGGTCCCAAACGAGAAAAAATCGACCATGTTGGCAATGTCGCCCGCCCGCAGGCAGGCGCGGGGCAGCTCGATCATGGTGCCGAACAGGATCTTGACCCGATCGCTGCGCAGCAGGCCGGAATTGGCCGCGATGGTGTTCATGCGCTCGCGCACGAAGGCCACTTCGCTGGCGGTCGAGACGAAGGGCACCATGACCTCGACGGCCACCGGCTCGTCCTGGGTCTCGCTGGCGGCGCGGACGCCAGCCATGATGGCCTGCATCTGCATGGACAGGATTTCCGGATAGGTGATGGCCAGGCGCACGCCGCGATGACCAAGCATGGGATTGACCTCGGCTATGCGATCAAGCCGGAGCCGCAGGGCCCGGACGGCCAGGCCGAGCGAGGCGGCGGTTTCCTCAATGTCTTCCTCGGTGCGCGGCAGGAATTCGTGCAGCGGCGGATCGAACAGCCGCACGGTGACCGGACGGCCGCGCATGGCCGAGAACAGGGCCGAATAGTCGCCCGTCTGGTAGCCGACCAGGCCGTTGACTGCCTGGGTCCGGTCGTCCTCGTCTTCGCTCAGGATCATGCGGCGCAGCGCGACCATGCGCTCGGGGGTGAAGAACATGTGCTCGCTGCGCGCCAGGCCGATGCCTTCGGCGCCAAAGCTCAGCGCCGTCATGGCCGATTCGACCGTTTCGGCATTGGTGCGCACAGAAATCTTGCGAGTGGCATCGGACCAGTCGAGCAGCGTGCCGATGGCGCCGCCGATATGGGGCTGGGCCAGCGGCAGGGTGCCGGCATAGACGGCGCCGTCGCTGCCATCGATGGTCAGCAGGTCGCCCATGCGGAACTCGCGCTCGCCGATCCAGCAGACCATGTCGCTGGCATCGACCGAGAGCGTGCGCACCCCGGCCACGCAGGGCTTGCCGGTGATGCGCGCCACAACGCCGGCATGGCTGGACATGCCGCCGCGGGCGGTGAGGATGCCGGTAGCTGCCTTCATGCCCTCGATGTCGGCCGGGCCGGTCTCGTTGACCACCAGAATGCAGTGCTTGCCGCGGGCGCGGAGGCGGGCCGCATCTTCGGGGTTGAAGACGATGGTGCCGCTGGCCGCACCGGGCGAGACACCCAGCCCCTTGGCGATCGGCGCCGCGCCCAGGGTGGATCGGAGGCGCGGATGCAGCAACTGGGCGAGCCGCGCCGGATCGACGCGGCTGACGGCGTTCTGTGGCGACCATACCTTGCGCTTGACCCGGTCGACGGCGGCCTCGAGATCGGCTGCGGCCGAGGCCATGAACGGGCGGGCGGAAATGAATTGCAGCTGGCCAGCCTCTACGGCAACGGCGCAGCACATGTGGCGGCCTGCCTTGGCATCAACCAGCGCGACCAGGGCCGCCGCCGATTCGGGCAGCCGGGGCAGTGGCGCGCCATCGAGGGGGGCCGGCCCCAGGGCACCGGTGGTGCCGTTACGGGTCAGGAACTGCTCGATCTCGCCCTGGGCCTGGGCCTGGATCAGGACGATCTGCTTGCCGCGATCCTCATCGGGGCGCCCGGTCCAGCCCTGGCCGAAGCCGTAGCTGTCAAAGGCGCTCTTGATGGCCCGTGCCAGCGGTCGGCTTGGATCGACCGAGTCTTCCGGATGGGCCGGCGCGGCGATGCCCAGCTTGGCCGGCATCAGGCCGCCATTGTGCGTGGCCGCCGAGGTGCGCACCACCAAAGGTGGCGGCGTGCCCTCCTTGCCCACCAGCTTGAACAGGCAGGCCACCCAATGGGTGCGCAGCTTGATGTCCTTGCGGCTGCGTTCGGCTTGCAGCGCTTCCCAGGCCGCGCGGGTCAGGGCAATGGTGGGAATGGTGGGAAAGCCGGCCTCGCCGACGCGGAAGATCCAGCGGGCCTTGCCGCTGAGCAGCTTGAGCTGGCTGGCCGACAGGTTCGCCTTCCCCATGGCCGGGGCGATCGCGAACATTTCCTGCGCCAAACTCACTGCTCGGTCCCTGTCGTGGTTAGAGAGCCATCATGCCTGCACGGCTGGGCCGCTGCAACAAGACTTGACTTGTCGTCGTGTCGAAAGCATCTGACTGCTATGGAAAAGCGGCCACAACTAGACATTCTGCTCTGCGCCCCCCGCGGCTTTTGCGCCGGGGTCGATCGCGCCATCCAGATCGTGGAACTCGCGCTCGAGAAATACGGCGCCCCGGTCTATGTGCGGCACGCCATCGTGCACAACAAATATGTGGTGGATGGCCTGCGCGACAAGGGCGCGATCTTCGTCGAGGAGCTGAGCGAAATCCCCGAGACCGGGGCGCCGGTCGTGTTCTCGGCGCATGGCGTACCCAAATCGGTGCCGGCCGATGCGCGCAGTCGCAAGATGTTCTTTCTCGACGCCACCTGCCCGCTGGTGAGCAAGGTGCATGTCGAGGCACAGCGGCATTTTGCCGAGGGTCACGAGATCGTGCTGATCGGCCACAAAGGGCATCCGGAGGTCGTGGGCACAATGGGCCAGCTGCCCGAGGGGGCCATCACGCTGATCGAGACGGTCGCGGACGCCAAGGTGTTCGAGCCCAAGGACCCGATGACCCTGGCCTTCGTGACGCAGACGACACTGTCCGTCGATGACACCCGCGAAATCGTAGCGGCGCTCAAGGCGCGCTTTCCGGCGATCAACGGGCCGCACAAGGAAGACATCTGCTACGCCACCACCAACCGGCAGGAGGCCATCAAGTCGGTGGCGCCGGAAGTCGATGCCATGATCGTGGTGGGCTCGCCCAACTCGTCCAATTCGCTGCGGCTGGTGGAAGTGGCAGAGCGGGCCGGTTGCAAGATCGCCATGCTGGTCGACCGGGCGTCGGAAATCGACTGGGACCGCTTTGCCGGCATCCGGACGCTGGGCGTTTCAGCCGGCGCCTCGGCACCGGAAAAGCTGGTCGACGAGGTGATCGAGGCCTTTGCCCAGCGCTATGACATCAAGGTCGAGGCGCGCGTCACCGCCAAGGAAAACATCGCCTTCAACATTCCGCGCGAATTGCGGGCCATCGAGGCGGCCGTCACTGAATGAGCGACCTGAGGCTGCTCGAAACCGATCGCCTGGTGCTCTCGGGCTGGAGCATCGACCAGGTCGATGACCTGTTGCGCCTGCACGGCAACCCTGACGTGTCGCGCTATCTCAAGGGGGACGGCTCCCCTTGGATTCGCGCAGACTGCGCGGCACGGATCGCGCTGTGGCGCGATAATTTCGTCAGTCACCGCATGGGCAAGCTTCGCGTCCAGCGCAAGAGCGATGGCGTGCTGTTGGGACGCGCCGGGTTTGGGCTGCATGGCGAACGGGGCGAGCCGGAAATTGGCTACGCCTTGTTTCCTGAATATCACGGCAAGGGCTACGCGACCGAGGCCGCCGTCGCCCTGCGCGACTGGCTCTTTGCTGAAACGGACTGGATGTATTTCCTCGGCTTCGCCGATGTGCGCAATGCCCCCTCACTGGCGGTGTTGAGCAAGATCGGCATGGTTCGCACTCATGTGGGCGTGGTGGAGGGGCAGCAGACCCAGTTTCATATCATGCACAGAGGGCAATTATCGGCATGACCGAGACCGTAATCATCCATACCGACGGGGCCTGTTCGGGCAATCCCGGGCCAGGCGGCTGGGGCGCCATTCTGCAATATGGCGACAGAACCAAGGAATTGTGCGGCGGCGCCCAGCTGACCACCAATAACAAGATGGAGCTGACTGCGGCCATCGAGGCGCTCAATGCGCTGACGCGGGCCTGCACGGTCGAACTGCACACCGACAGCCAATATGTCAAAAACGGCGTGCAGAGCTGGATGAAGGGCTGGAAGAAGAACGGCTGGAAGACGGCCGACAAGAAGCCGGTCAAGAACCTCGAACTCTGGCAGGCGCTGGACGAGGCGACCAAGCGCCACACCATCGACTGGCGCTGGGTCAAGGGCCATGCCGGGCACGACCTCAACGAGCGTGCCGACCAGCTGGCCAATGACGGCATGGCGCCGTTCAAGAGCCGCCGCTAGGCGCGTTTGGGCAGCAGGCGCTTGAGAGCCTTCCAGGCCGGCGCCAGGGCATAGCCGACCACCGGGATCAGCAGCGCGCCGAAGATCAGGCCGCCGACACCGTCGATGAGGGCCATCATCAGCCAGCCGGCGAAATCGGCAATGGCCGGTACGGCGTGGGCAGCCCATTCGGAGGCGCCTTCGATGAAGTGCTCCGGCCCGGCAATGCCGAAGCTGACCAGGCCGTGGGACAGGATGCCGCCGCCGACCCAGATCATGGCCGCGGTGCCGATGACGCTGAGTACCTGCATGAAGACGGGCATGCCGGTGACCAGCGCACGGCCAAAGCCGCGGCCAGCGCCGGTGCGGGCGTGGCGGGCCAGCCACAGGCCCATGTCGTCGCCTTTGACGATCAGGGCCACGCCGCCATAGACCACGACGGTGATGCCCACGGCGACCAGCGCCAGGATCAGCGCGCGGGTCCAGATGTCGGGCACGTCGATGGCCGAAAGGGCGATGGTCATGATCTCGGCCGAGAGGATGAAATCGGTCTGGATGGCGCCGGCGATCTTCTGGTCTTCCAGGGTCGCGGCATTGACGGCGATGGGTTCAAGGCCAGCCTCGTGCACCTCGGCCTCGTGCGGCGCCAAAGCGTGGAAGACCTTTTCGGCGCCCTCGTAGCAGAGATAGGCGCCACCAATCATCAGCAGCGGCGTGATGGCACCCGGCAGGAAGGTGCTCAGAATCAGCGCGGCGGGCAGCAGGAAGATCAGCTTGTTCTTGATCGAGCCCCAGGCAATGGCGCCGACAATGGGCAATTCGCGATCTGCGGTGAAGCCATCGACATAGCGCGGGGTCACCGCGGCATCATCGATCACGGCGCCCGCCGCCTTGACCCCGGCCTTGGCGGCCTGGCCGGCGACGTCGTCGAGCGAGGCAGCAGCGACCTTGACCAGGCCAGCGACGTCATCGAGCAGAGCAAGCAGACCGACACTCATGCAGAAATTCCTTTGGTAGCGGCAGATTGATTTGGCATTGGCGGCCAGCCGGCGCACGATCGCGGCATGTTACGCAAAACGCTCCTCACCGCCACCACCATGTTGTGCCTGACGCTGCCGGCACTGGCGCAGTTTCCACCGCCGGGCATTTATGACTGCAGCAGGGCAGACGGCAGTGCCTTCGGTACGCTGACCTTGTTCGTGGCGGGCGATTACGATTTTGTCACCGACGACATGCCGCGCGGTCAGGGCCAGGTCGCCTCCTCGGGCTCCCAGGTGCAGGCGCTGAGCGGGCCGCTTGCCGATATCGAGCTCAGGGGCAGCTTCGTCACCGATGACCATGGCGACACGGTGTTCGATTTCGAGACCAGCATGGGCGCCATTCGCTGCGCCCTGCCCCCGCGCTGACCGGCGGCCGGTTTAACCGGCTACCTTGGAGAAATCGGCGACCAAATGCATGGTGTCGCGCAGGCGCGCCAGCAGGTTGAGGCGGTTGGCGCGGACAGCGGCATCGTCATCGTTGACCATGACCGATGTGAAGAACGCATCGACCGGGGCGCGCAGCGAGGCCAGTTCGGCCATGGCACCCTTGTAGTCGTCGCGGGCGACGTGGCTTGTGACCGCGGCGTGGACGGCGTCCACGGCAAAGGCCAGAGCCGACTCCTCGGGCCGCTTCAACACATCCTGGGCCACGGCGCCGGCATAGGCCCGGCCGTCCTTCTTTTCCTCGGCCGCCAGAATATTGGCGGCGCGCTTGTAGCCGGCCAGCAGGTTCTGCCCATCGGCCGATGACAGCAGGGCCGAGAGCGCCTCGGCGCGCTGGGTGATCTGCAGCATGTCGTCGCTGTCGGCTGATATCACCGCATCAACGAGGTCATGGCGGGCGCCGGCATCACGCAGGGTGACCTTGAGACGGTCGTGGAAGAAGGCGAGGAGATCTGCCTCGACCTTGAGCGGGAATTTCAGCCCGTTCTCGGTGATGATGCGGATCACGCCTAGCGCAGCACGACGCAGCGCAAAGGGATCGCGCGAGCCGGTGGGCTTTTCGTCGATGGCCCAGAAGCCGGTGAGCAGGTCAAGCTTGTCGGCCAGGGCCACGGCAATCGAGGTAGGCTCGGTAGGCACGGCGTCGGTGGGGCCGAGCGGCTTGTAGTGCATCTCGACGGCCGTCGCGATATCGGCCGACTCGCCCTGGGCGCTGGCATAATAGCGGCCCATCAGGCCCTGCAGTTCGGGGAATTCGCCGACCATGCCGGTGGTAAGGTCAGCCTTGGCCAGCATGGCAGCGCGCTTGGCGCGCTCGGGATCGGCGCCAACCAAAGGCGCGATCTCGGCGGCCAGCTTGACCAGGCGCTCGACGCGGGCGAACTGGCTGCCCAGCTTGGCATGGAACACGGTATCTTCGAGCTTGGGCAGGCCATGCTCGAGCGGCAGGCTCAGATCGCCCTGGTAGAAGAACATGGCGTCGCTGAGCCGGGCGCGGATGACGCGCTCATTGCCGGCGGTGATCACCGCGCCGCCATCGCTGGCTTCGGTATTGGCGGTGATGATGAAATTGGGCGCCAGCTTGCCATTGGCATCGCGCAGGCAGAAGCACTTCTGGTTGGCGCGGATGGTGGCGATGATGACTTCCTCGGGCAGCTTGAGGAAGGCGGGATCAAAGGTCCCCATCATGACGACGGGCCATTCGACGAGGCCGGCGACCTCCTCGAGCAGGCCTTCATCCGTGATGACGGTCAGCCCCTGGGCAAAGGCGAGCTGCTCGGCATCGGTCTTGATGATGTCCTTGCGGCGGTCGATGTCGAGCACGACCTTGGCGCGTTCGAGCGCGGTCACGTAGTCGTCGAAGCGGCGCACGCGGATGGGCTCTGGCGCGAGGAAGCGGTGGCCGAAGGTGGTCTGGCCCGAGGTCAGTTCATTGGACTGGAACGGAATGACCACCGGCTCTTCGTTTTCGGCGCCGAAGGTGGCGGTGATGGCGCGCAGGGGGCGCACCCAGTTGAACGTGCCCGTGCCCCAGCGCATCGACTTGGCCCAGGGGAAATCGACCAGCAGCTTGGGCAGGATGACGGCCAGCAGGCTGACGGCGTCGGCGCCGGGCTTTTCGATCAGCGCGACGTAGAAGTCGCCCTTTTTGGGATCGCTTTCGATCTTGGCCTGGTCAATCGATGCGAGGCCCGCGCCGCGCAGGAAGCCGTCGATGGCCTGCTGCGGCGCGCCGACCTTGGGGCCCTTTTTTTCTTCGCGCGTATCGGGCGAGCGGGCCGGCAGGCCGGTGACCGTCAGCGCCAGGCGGCGCGGCGTGACAAAGGCCTTGGCGCCCTCATAGACCAGACCCGCATCGACCAGCGCATTGGTCACCAGTTTCTTGAGGTCGTCGGCCGCGCGCCGCTGCAGGCGGGCGGGGATTTCCTCGGAAAACAGTTCGAGCAGCAGTTCGGGCATGACAGATACCAGGGGTTGGAAAGCGCGGTTTTGCTTAACTTGGGTGGACGGGGATGTCCACACGCCGATTACCAGCCGCCGCCGCCACCACCGCCGCCGCCACCACCCGAGGAGCCGCCGCCGCCGCCGCCACCGCTGGAAAAACCCGATGAACTGGCCTGGACCGGCTGGGAGGCGACCATGGCGGCTGTCATGCTGGCGGCCGCGGCGCTGACCGCATTGGTGATGCTGGAGGAGGCATTGCCGAAGCCGCCGGCGCTGCCGCCATGGTACCAGCCCGGCGAGTAGTCGCCGGTGACGTCGCTGACGGCATGGCGCGCCAGTTCGGCCTCGAAATGCTCGGTCCAAGGCTTTTCAACGCCCAGCGCGATGGCAAAGGGCAGCAGCCGCTCAAAGAAGCTCGCCGTCATGGGCGGCGCCGCCTCCATGTTCATCCGGTCCTTTTCGGCCGTTTCCATATAGAGCTTGAGGCCGTCGATCTCGTCCATGGCCTTGCGGCCCTGCACCGTTGGGGCCCGCATCAGGAAGGCGAAAATGATGCTGACCAGCACGATGGAAATCGCTGCGACCGAGGCCACGTTGATGGCAATGCTGGTGAAGCTGTCGAGGGCAAAACCGAAGACGTTGAAGGCAGCAACGGCCAGCCAGATGAACGTAAACCCGCGAGCCAGCCAGCCGCCCTTGAGGCCCTTGCTGGCAAGGCCGCTGAGCGAGGCCAGCAGAATGCCGATCACAATCGAGCCCACCAGCCAGAGCGGGTCGAGAATATCGGCCAAGACCATGCCGCCCAGCAGGACGATACCGAGCACGAAGCCCAGCACCGAATAGCCCGTATTGGTCTTGAACCACAGCTTGCGGTTTTCCGCTTCGATGGCGTCGATGAAGGCGGCGCGGCGCTTGTTGAGCTCAGGGCCGTTGCTGGTGTCGATGGACACCGTTCCCTTGCCGTCGAGATAGTCGAACAGCACCGCTTCGCCGGCCGGCAGCGGTTCGGCCGGCTGCTTGCCGGTGCTGGTGATGGCCAGCGTATCGGTGCTGTTGTCGATGGTGACCAGACCCTTGACGCCCAGGCTGAACATGGCGGCAGTCAGTGCCGTCCAGCCCGCATTGGCAAAGCCCCATTTGTGCACATAGTGCACCAGGGCCGGCGAAAAGCCCTTGGGCGCATGGAACAGCGGAATGATGGTGCCCTTGTCGGGGTCACGCCCGACGCGATACCAGGCCAGGGCGTTGTAGGCGACTGCCAGCAGGGCCGCGAGCACCGGCACGATGGTGTCGCGCAGGTCGGCGATTTGCTGCAGCAGCGCATCCAGACCCGTGGGATAGGTTATCACGCCCTTGTCGAAGGCCACCGCGATGGTCAGGCCCTCGCCGGCCGCAAGCGGGCGGGTGGCGCGGAAGCTGGCGGCGTTGTCCGAATTGCGCTTGCTGGCTACGGCCTGTTCGGTCGAGCCCAGCGGGCCGGTATAGCCGGCCAGATCGGTGATGACGGCCCCATCAGGCAGGGTCACGCTGGCCGCCGCCGACACGATGGGGAAGATCCAGTAATTGCCCGTGACGTTCCAGTAGAGCTCGTCATGGTCGGCAAAGGCGCGGGCCATGCGGCTCATCGTATAGGTGATGGTATAGCTATGGCGGCCCCGGGTCAGCAGCACTTCGGGATTGCCGATCCAGATGCGCTGGAAATTGCCCATGCGCTCCAGCCGGAAGGGTTCGCTCCTGCCGTCGCGCTGCACGTCGAGTACAGCGAAATCGGGCCGCAGCTTGCCGCCGTCGCTGGTCTGCAGAACCACTGGAACGTCGCGGTAGATGCCGCGGCGAATGTCCTGGCCTTCGGCATTGACCGCGATGGTTTCGGTGACCGTCACCGTTCCGTCCGCGGCCATGACGATGTCGCTGGCATAGCTGGTGATCTGCTCGCGCGCCGTCACGGGCAGGACGAGAAACAGCCCCAGCAGCAAAGCAAGCAGCGGCCTCAACAGCGCAGGCATGGTGACTAGTTGAACTTGACGGATGGAACGGCGCGGTCGGCTTCGTTCTCGAGCTCGAAATACTGCGCCGCATGGAAGCCGAAGGGGCCGGCGATGAAGTTGGAGGGCACCGATTCGACCATGACGTTGAGATTGCGCACGGCGCCATTGTAGTAGCGGCGGGCCATCTGGATCTCGTCCTCCACGGTCTGCAGCGCGGCCTGGAATTCGAGGAAAGTGGTATTGGCCTTGAGGTCGGGATAGGCCTCGGCCGTGGCGATCAGCCGGCCCAGGGCGCCCGAGAGCTGACCTTCGGCCGCAGCGCGCTGCTCGGGCGTGCCATTGGCGGCGCTGGTGGCGGCGGCGCGGGCATTGGTGACGGCCTCAAGCGTTTCGCGTTCATGGCTCATATAGCCTTTCACCGTCTCCATCAGGTTGGGGATGAGATCGGTACGGCGCTTGAGCTGCACGTCGATGCCCGACCAGCCCTCCTGGACCATCTGCCGGGTCTTGACCAGGCCATTGTAGATGCTGACGGCATAGACGGCGGCGACAACCACCAGACCCAGAATAATCCAAAGCGTCATGGCAGAGGCTCCCTCAAGCGCGGCTTATGTGCCGCGGACACTGCCATTGCGCCGCGAACTAGGCAATGGCCGCCGACGCTATTCCGCGCCGCCGCCGGCAGTTTGCAGCCAGGCTTCGCCGCAGCTCTTGGCCAGTTCGCGAATGCGCAGGATATAGCTCTGCCGTTCGGTCACCGAGATGACGCCGCGGGCGTCGAGCAGGTTGAAATTGTGCGCGGCCTTGAGCACCTGCTCATAGGCGGGGATGGCCATGGTGTGCTGGTTGCCCGTAGCGCCCTTCTGGAGAATGGCGCGGCATTCGTTTTCGGCATCGGCGAAGTGGCGGAACAGGATCTCGGTGTCGGCAGCCTCGAAATTGTACTTGGACTGTTCCTGCTCGTTCTGCAGGAAGACATCGGCATAGGTGACCTTGTCGTCGCCGCTGCCGCCGTTGAAGTTGAGCTCCATGATGGAGTCGACGTTCTGCAGATAGCAGGCCAGGCGCTCGAGCCCATAGGTCAGCTCGCCCGAGACCGGGTTGCACTCAAAGCCGGCCACCTGCTGGAAATAGGTGAACTGGCTGACTTCCATGCCGTCGCACCAGACTTCCCAGCCCAGGCCCCAGGCGCCAAGGGTCGGGTTTTCCCAATCGTCCTCGACAAATCGCAGGTCATGCAGCGCCGGGTCGATGCCGATGGCATAGAGCGACTTGAGATAGAGCTCCTGCAGGTCAGGCGGCGATGGCTTGAGGATCACCTGGAACTGGTAATAGTGCTGCAGGCGATTGGGGTTTTCGCCATAGCGGCCGTCCTTGGGGCGGCGCGAGGGCTGCGCATAGGCAGCCTTCCATGGCTTTGGCCCCAGCGCGCGCAGCACGGTGCCGGTATGGGAGGTGCCGGCGCCCATCGGCATGTCATAGGGCTGCAGAATGACACAACCCTGCTCCGCCCAGAATTGCTGCAGCGTGAGGATCAAACCCTGAAACGAGTTTTTCGGGTCCATGTGCGGTGGGCTTATGGTCATGTGGCAGTCCCTGCTAACTGGGACAAACCTCTAGTTTGGCCGCCCGGCAGGGTCAACGGCGTTTGTCGTCATCTTCGGGACGGAAACGGCCGTCATCGTCGCGCTTGAGGTCGATGACGCCGGGCTGCTCGCGCTCGCGCAGGTCGCGTTCGCGGCGGAGGCGGCGGGACTCTTCATCCTCGGATTTGAACTGGCGGGTCCAGTCGCGCCAGATCTTCATCGCGCCGAGATAGATGAAGATGGCCAGGACCACGAAAATGAGGACGCGCAGCAGCATGGTTCAGAGCCCCAGCCGCGCCCAGACGGCGCGGTCTTCGATGGTTGCGGCGACATCGCCAGCCAGGCCAACGACCGAAAAACCGATACGTGGCAGAGAGATAAGTCCGCGCTTGGGCTCGAAGACCTTGAGGCGCACATCCTTGCCATAGCGGGTGCGCAGCGTCTCGTGCAGGTCACCGATGGCGTCAACCAGACCGAGCTCCTGGCCTCGCGTGCCGGTCCACCATTCGCCGGTGAAGAGGGTGTCGTCCGGGGCCTTGAGACGGGCGCCCCGCCGCGATTTGACCACGTCGATGAAGGTCTGATGAATATCGAGTTCGAACTGCTTGATGCGTTCGATGTCGGATGCCTTTTCCGGCAGGAAGGGATCGAGGGTGGACTTGTTGTTGCCCGCGGTATGGACGCGCCGTTCGACGCCGAGCTTGTCCAGCAGGCCGACAAAGCCGAAGCCGGCCATGATCACGCCGACCGAGCCGACCAGGGAAGATGGATCGACGATGATCTCGTCGCCGGCCACGGCGATGAAATAGCCGCCCGAGGCTGCAGCGTCCTCGACAAAGACCAGGACGGGCTTGTTGTGTTCGTCGGCCAGATCGCGAATGCGCTTGTAGATCAGCCGGCTCTGCACCGGCGAGCCGCCAGGCGAGTTGATGATGATGGCGACGGCTGGCGCCGACTTGATGGCAAAGGCGCGCTTGAGCAAGGGGGCGACACCAGCGATATTGAGCCGACCCGGACGCGGATCGGCAGAGATGACGCCCTGCAGCTTGACCACGGGGACGATGGCGCCGCGGCGCCCGGTAAGGCGCTGGAGCCAGGTTCGCGCCGGTCGAGCCAGATCGTTCATTGTCGCGCCTCTCATCAAAAACCGACGCCAGACTTAGGGGCTAGCGGGGGCGATTACCAGTCGAGCCGGGCGGCGCCACGGAAAATTGCATCAAACACCGGCTGGAAGGCGCGGCCAGTGGCATCGTGCAGCGCCCGGCTGGCCAGCAGGGTCAGCGGCGCTCTCGACCCCTTGATTGCGCGCAGCAGCACGCGGCTGGCGGGGGCTTCAGGCCGCGGCGTCAGCGGCAGGATGGTGATGGCACCAAAGCGCTGGTCGAAGGCGGCCAGCAGCGGCGCCAGGCTCTCGGCAGGATAGATGAAGATGATCTCCCCGCCCGGCGCGGCGCAGCCGGCGGCGGTCTTGACCCAGAGATCGAGAGCCGCGGCATCCATGTGCCGCGACCCGGCCCGGCCGGCATCGCCGGCCAGCGTGCCGGCGCCATCAGCAAAAAAAGGCGGATTGGCGATCACGGCGTCAAAGCCATTGTCGGCGAGGCCGGCGGCGTGGCGCGCGGTGCCTTTGGCGGTGACATCGACTTCCAGAGTCCGGCCGCGCACAGCCAGATCGTTATCGGCGAGGTTGATGGCTGCCAGAGCCAGCATGTCGGGGTTCTGTTCGGCCAAAACGGCCTGCAAAGCGGGCTCATGGGTCAGCGCGACGAGGGCGGCGGTGCCCACGCCGGCGCCCATATCGAGCAGGCTGGCGCGCCCCTGCCCCAGGGCCGCGCCGAGCAGCACAGAGTCGAGTCCGGCGCGAAAACCATGGCGCGGCTGCGACACAGTGAGCCTGCCGCCCAAAAAGGCGTCGCGCGTTACCGATTGGTGTTTTACAAAGGCTCTAGGCTGGTCTAGGGACATCGCACCCGAAAAGGCCGGTTTTGCGCGACCTTACATGCGTAAAGCCCACAGACTCAATCAATTTTGCCGATGGCGTATTGGGGTGAATAGACGGTGTCAGTGCTGACTCAGATTAAAGAGGCGCCCATCGCCACCCCGATCGACCGGTTGCTCGCGGCTACCGCGGACGATATGGCCAAGGTCAATGAACTGATCCTGAGCCGGGCCAATTCGCATGTCGAAATGGTGCCGGAGCTGGCGCGCTACCTCATCGACAGCGGCGGCAAGCGGCTGCGGCCCATGCTCACCGTGGCGGCAGCGCAACTGTTCGGCAAGGGCAATGGCTCGGCGATCAACTTCGCAGCCGCGGTTGAGTTCATGCACAATGCCACGCTGCTGCACGACGATGTCGTCGATGAAAGCGACATGCGCCGCGGCAAGCCGGCGGCGCGCATGGTGTGGGGCAACAAGGCCTCGATCCTGGTCGGCGATTTCCTGCTCGGCCAGGCCTTCATGATGATGGTGGAAACGCGCGACGTCGATTCGCTGGGCGTGCTGTCCTCGGCCTCGGCCGTGATGGCGGAAGGCGAAGTGTTCCAGCTGTCCAAGACGGGCGACCTCAGCACGACGGCAGAAGATTATGCCGAAGTGATCCGCGCCAAGACGGCCGTGCTGTTCCAGGCCGCCTGCGAAGTGGGCGCCATGGCCGGTGGCGCCGATGAGGCGGGGCGCCAGGCGCTGGCCACCTATGGCCTTGAACTGGGCAATGCCTTCCAGCTGGTCGATGATGCGCTCGATTATGGCGGGCAGGCCGGCACGCTGGGCAAGAATACCGGGGACGATCTGCGCGAGGGCAAGATGACCCTGCCGATCATCCTGGCACTTGCCGATGGTACGGCAGCGGAACGCGAGACCATCAGCACCGCGCTGGGTGACCCCGAAGCGACTGCCGAGCAGGTGGAAGCGGTGGTGGCCATCCTCAACCGGCTCGACGCCCTGCCCCGCACGCTGGCCCAGGCGCATGGGCATGCGCGCGCAGCGCAGCAGGCGCTCAAGGCCCTGCCCGCGTCTGACCTGTCTACCCTGCTCAACGATGTCGTCGAATTCAGCGTGCTGCGCGCCTTCTAGGCCCCTGGCACCAGCAGGGGCGCGGCCGCCACCCAGTGCTCGGGGTTCTGCGCCCGCATCAGCTGGGCGGCCTGATGCGCCTGGCCGCTTGAGCCAAACAGGCCGAACACGGTAGCCCCCGAGCCCGACATGCGCGCCAGCATACAGCCCTGTGCTGCGGCCAGATGATCGACGATCTCGCCGATCACCGGCACCAGCTTGACCGCGGGGGGCTGCAGGTCATTGCGGGTTTCGGCCAGCCAAAGGCCCAGCTGTACCGGCCGCGTCAGCGGCGACGGTAAAGCGGGGAGCGGGTAATTGTCATGCGCGCGCAGTCGGCGGAACACGTCGGCAGTGGGCAGCGGCACCATCGGATTGACCAGCACGATATGGAGGGCCGGGAATTCGGGCAGCACTTCGAGCAGTTCGCCCACCCCGCGCGCCAGCAGCGGCGCCGACACCAGACAGGCCGGCACATCGGCGCCGAGACGGGCAGCCAGGTCCGACAGCTCGGACACCGGGATGGGGTGGCTCGATAGCGACCGCATCAGCCGCAGGGCAGCAGCGGCGTCGGCCGAGCCGCCACCAATGCCGGCCGCCACGGGCAGGTTCTTGGTGAGGCGCAGCGCCAGACCGGTAGTCACGGCCAGGGGCCAGCGGGCGCGAAAGGCAGCGACAGCCCGGGAAACCAGGTTGGTCTCCCCGGCTCCCAACCCGCGGGCGAAGGGGCCTACAATGGTCAGCGAATCAACCTTGTCCGGCACGGCCTCGATTTCGTCGGCCAGGGCGGCAAAGACCACGAGGCTTTCGAGGTCGTGATAGCCATCCTCGCGCCGCCGCGTGACATGCAGAGCCAGATTGATCTTGGCCGGGGCGATATGGATGACGGGCTCGACCACGCGGACGCTATTCGGTCGCGTTGGCAGCCGTCAGGCCATCGGCCAGCTTGGCGGCCACCCGTTCCTTGACGTGGCCTTCTTCATCCATGGCAGCGGCAATCTTCCACTGAAAGCGGGCCTCGAGCTCGCGACCAGCGGTCCAGTAGGCGTCGCCCAGATGGTCGTTCAGTTCAGGATCATTGGGCCGCAGCTGCACGGCCTGTTCCAGCGTCGCGACAGCCTCGTCGATACGGCCGAGCTTGTAGAAGGCCCAGCCGAGCGAATCGACGATATAGCCGTCCTGGGGCTGTGCATCGACGGCCTTCTGGATCATCTCGAGCGCCTCGGTCAGGTGCATGTCCTGATCGATCCAGCTATAGCCGAGATAGTTCAGCACGGCGGGCTGGTCGGGGTTGAGCTCGAGCGCCTTGAGGAAATCGGCCTCGGCCTTGGGCCACTGCTTGTCACGCTCATAGGCAATGCCGCGCACATAGTAGAAGCGCCAGTCGGCCGGATGGTCGCCGCCGGTGATGGTCAGAGCCTGGGTATAGGCCTCGGCAGCTTCGGGGAACTGCTCGTCATAACGCAGCATGTCGCCATAGACCGAGGCGGCGTCGAGGTGGTCGGGCTGGGTGGTGACGATATTGCCCAGACGGCGCAGCGCTTCGGGACGATCGCCGAGAGCATCGAGATTCTGCGCAATGCGCACCACTGCCGTCGGCTTCATGGTGGAGGTGACAGGCACGGCGTCATAGATGCGGTTGGCGGCTTCGTGCTGGCCGGCAGTGTCGAGCAGTTCGCCCAGCGCCAGGGAGATCACGTCGGCGTTGGGATCGAGATAGAGCCCCATGCGCAGGAAGACCAGCGACAGGTCGAGGCTCCCATCGCGCGACAGGGCCACGCCGATGCCGTGGAACATTTCGGCGGCGCCGACCTGCACATTGGAGGCAAAGATGCCGGGGCGCTGGCCGGCGGCGATCTGCTCGCGCACCTGCGTGACAAAGGGGTGGGTGAGCCCCTGGTCTTCGAATTCGGCGATGACGTCGGTGGCTTCGTCAAAGCGGCCGGCATTGGCCAGCACGCGGGCATAGAGCTCGACCACGCGGGCCACATAGGGCTCGGCGGCAAAGGCCTGGCTCGCCAGGTCAATGGCCATCTCGGTCTCGCCGGACACTTCGGCCATCAGCGCCCGATGGAAGACCAGGAAATCGTCGAGCCCGGTCTCGCCCAGCGTATCGAGCATGGCGTCGGCATCGGTCTTGCGGTTGGCGCCGACCAGGGCCCAGGCCCGCAGAATGCTGGCGGTGATGCCGGTAAAGCTGTCCTGGCCGATGGCGCCGAGCTGGCTTTCGGCAGAATCATAGCGGCGCTCCTTGAGCGCCTCTGTGGCGATCACCAGTTCCGCCAGCTCATTGGTGGGGTCGAGCTCGAGCAGGTGCTTGGCCGTGGAGGCTGCCCGGCCGATCTGGCCGTCGGCGGCAAAGGCGATGAAGGCGCGCTCGACCAGGATGGTGTTCTGCCAGTCGGCCTCGGCGGCCTGGAAGAAATAGCGGGCCGCCTCGTCGGTACGCAGATCCTGCAGCGCCTGCTGGCCGGCCATATAGGCGCCCGTGGCGCTGGCCCGGAACATGGGCAGCAGATCGAAGCTGGTCCGCGCGTCCGATTGGGCGGTCTGCACGGGCTGTGCCGACTGGCCGGACTGGCTTGCCGTGGTCGCCAGCAGGATGGCGATCAGGGCCGGGCGCGCGAAGCGGTGCAAAAGCGATGTCACGACGTTGAATTCTCCCATGGTCCAAGCGGACCCGTTCTGGCGGCCAAGATTGGCCGTTTTGGGACGCCACCGCAAGGGCGCCCCCGTGAGTGTGATAGGACCGGCGCTACATGCCGCTGTAATTGGGCCCGCTGCCGCCTTCGGGCGGCACCCAGGTGATGTTTTGCGCCGGGTCCTTGATGTCGCAGGTCTTGCAGTGGACGCAGTTGGCGGCGTGGATGCGGAACACCGGCGTGCCCCCGGCCTCGGCCACTTCATAGACCCCGGCAGGGCAATAGAGCGGCGCCGGCTCGCCATATCTGGGCAGGTTGTCGCGGATCGGCACCGCCGGATCGGCCAGCTTGAGATGGACTGGCTGATCCTCGTCATGCGCCAGATTGGCCAGATAGACCGAGGAGGCGCGATCGTAGGTGATCTTGCCGTCCGCCCGGGCATAGGTGAGCGCCGGCAGCTCGCCCTTGGGCTTGAGACCGGCATGATCGGGGCCGCGATGCGACAATGTGCCGAGCAGGGAACGGCCCAGCAGGGCGACCGCCCAGAGCTCGACGCCACTGGCCAGCACGCCCAGCATGGTGCCCAGGCGCGACCAGAGCGGCTTCACATTGCGCACCGCCTGCAATTCCTCAGCAATGCCGGTCTGCATGATGCGCTCGGCGAAGTCGGCGATGACATCGTGCTGGCGGCCCTGGGCGATGGCTGCGGCCACCGCGTCGGCAGCGCCGATGCCCGAGAGGATGGCATTGTGGATGGCCTTGAGGCGCGGGGCGTTCATGAAGCCGGCAGCGCAGCCGATAAGGCCACCGCCGGCAAAGGCCAAGGAGGGGATGGATTGCCAGCCGCCGGCCGTGACGGCGCGGGCGCCATAGCTGATGCGGCTGGCGCCTTCGAGCAAGGGCGCGATGGATTTGTGGGTCTTGAAGCGCTGGAACTCGTCAAAGGGCGACAGCGTGGGGTTGGCATAATCGAGATAGGTGACGAGGCCGACATAGAGCTTGCGGTCTTCGGCGTGATAGACGAAGCCGCCGCCGGACGTGGCATTATCGAGGGGAAAGCCGAGATAGTGATCTACCGTGCCGGGGCGATGCCGCTCGGCGGGGATCTGCCAGACCTCCTTGATGCCCAGGCCATATTTCTGCGGCTGCTGCTCGAGTTGGTAGTCGGCGATAATAGCCTTGGCCAGCGAACCGCGGGCGCCTTCGGCGATGAGGGTATATTTGGCTTCGAGCGCAATGCCTTCGGCAAAGCCGGGCTTGGGATTTCCGGCCGCGTCGCGGCCGAGATCACCGGTAATGATGCCGCGCACCGGCCCGGCGCCGCCGCCCAGCACATCGATCGCCGCCGTCATGGGGAAGATATCGACGCCCAGCTCGGTGGCCTGCTCGCCCAGCCATCGGACGAGATTGCCCAAGCTGGCAATGACTCCACCCGGGGTCTTGAGCTGGGGCGGCAGCAAAGCATGGGGAAAGGCGAAATCGGCCTTGGCGGTCAGGAAATGATAGGTATCGGTGGTGACGTCGGGGCCGACCGGGGCGCCCTTGAGGCGCCAGTCGGGGATCAATGCATCGAGGCCGCGCGGATCCATGACGGCGCCCGAAAGGATATGACCGCCCAGTTCGGCGGCTTTTTCGACCACGGTCACCGCCAGTTCGGGGTGGCGCTGCTTGAGGCGGATGGCGGCGGCCAGGCCGGACGGACCGGCGCCGACGATCAGTACATCTGTCGAAAGGGTTTCGCGCGAACCGGCTTCGGCCATATAGGAACTGCCCCTGACTGGTGGACGCGGCTGGCCGCGCCAAACGGGCTGTGACATAACAGAGAACATGACCCAAGATCACCCGCTAAATCACGACGAAATGCTCGCCGTGCTGGATTGGTATCGCGCCGCCGGCGTCGATATCGCCGTGGGCGAAGAGCCGGTGGACCGGTTTGCGCAGCGCGCGCCGGCGCGGGCGGTGCCGGCTATGGTGGCCAATGTTGCGGCCGGCACGGCGGTGGCCGAACGGGCCACCGAGGCGCCGCTGCTGGGCGGCGACCCGGCTGAGGCGCGGAGCCTCGCCGCATCGGCACAGACGCTGGACCAATTGCAGGCCCTGCTGGACGCCTATGACGGCTGCGGGCTCAAGCTGCGGGCGACGCAGCTGGTGTTTGCCGATGGCAATCCGGAAGCCGACATCATGCTGATCGGCGAGGCGCCGGGCGCCGAGGAGGACCGGCAGGGCAAGCCGTTTGTCGGCAAGTCCGGGCAGTTGCTCGACCGCATGCTGGCGGCCATCGGGCTGGACCGCACCAAGGTCTATATCGCCAATACCGTGCCGTGGCGGCCGCCGGGCAACCGCACGCCGACGCCCGAGGAAATGGCGCTGTGCCTGCCCTTCCTGCAGCGGCAGGTTGAGCTGGTGTCGCCCAGGATCGTCATGACGCTGGGCGGGCCGGCAATGCAGACTATTTTCGACACCACTACCGGCATCATCAAGATGCGGGGCAAATGGGCGACTCTGAGCATTGGCAGCCATCAGGTCGAGGCGATTCCAACGCTGCATCCGGCCTATCTGCTGCGCAATGCGCCCGCCAAGGAGCAAGCCTGGGCGGATATGCTCAGCCTGCGGATGAAGCTCGACGCGCTGGGGCTCCGCTAGGGCGGAAAATCTCGTGGCCCGGCCGGTTTTTGATTGCACGCGTGGCCGAACGCCACCCTAATGTCACCGTTGCGTGATTTGCAGCCCGTTTCCTTCCGCAAAGCCGAAAGCGCCATGGCCTCCGTTATCAAGATCTACGCCCTGTTCCTGGGTTCGGCCCTGCTGATGTTCGGCGGCGGCCTGCAGGGACTGCTGCTGTCGGTACGTGGCGCCGAGGAGGGGTTTTCGCTGCTGTCGCTGGGCCTGATCGGCACCGGCTGGTCGGTGGGCTTTGTCGCCGGATCGATCACCGTGCCCATGGTGGTGCGCAAGGCCGGCCATATCCGCGCCTTCTCGGTGATGGCGGCGATCGGCACCATCACCATCCTGCTCAACCTGCTCTGGGTCAACGATGTCAGCTGGATCGTGCTGCGGGCGCTGAGCGGCTTCTGCTTTGCCGGCGCGGCGATGATCGTCGAAAGCTGGCTGAACGAAGTGGCCGAGAACAAGAGCCGTGGCACGATCTTTTCGATCTATGTGACCATCAACATGGCCGCCTCGACGCTGGGCCAGGTGGCCATGTCGGTCACCGGCACTGCCGGCTATGTGCCCTTCGTGCTGGGCGCCATCGCCTTTGCCTGCGCCATCCTGCCCACCGCGCTGACCTCGAGCCCGCAGCCGCGGCCGCTGTCCTCGGCCAAGATCGATATCGGCCTGCTCTACCGTACCTCGCCGGTAGCCGCGATTGCGGCGTTTTCCGTTGGCATGGCCAATGGCAGTTTCGGCACCCTGGCGCCGGTTTATGGCTATCAGCGCGGGCTCGACGCCAGCGGCATCGCGCTGCTGTTTGCCATTGCCGCCATTCTGGGCGCGGTGGCGCAGATCCCGTTCGGCCGGCTGTCTGACCGGATCGACCGGCGCATCGTGCTGATCGGGCTCTCCGGCTTTGCCTCGCTGGTCGGGATCCTGACCGTGCTGATCAACCCGGAAGCGGGCTGGATCATGTATGTGCTGTTTGCCGCCTATGGCTTTGCCGCCAACCCGATCTATGCCGTGGCGGTGGCCCATGCCAATGACTATGCCAAGGATGGCGAATTCGCCAAGATTGCCGGCGGCATGCTGCTGATCCTGGGCATCGGGCTGGCCATCGGGCCGGCCGTGGCATCGCTGATCATGGGCGCCTGGTCGCCGGTGGGGCTGTTCATCGTCACCGCCGCCTTCCATGGCGCGCTGGCGATCACCGCCTATCTGCGCATGCGCATCCGCAAGAGCGTCGACGTGGCGGGCCGGGCGCCGTTCCAGCCGATGGGCAATGACCGCCAGGTGACGCCGGAGAGCTTCGTGCTCGATCCGCGCGCCGATCCGGAAGATTTCGAGATGGATGTGGACGAGGCCCCTGTGCCCGAGGAACTGGCCAGCGTGCATGACGAGGAGAACACCAATGTTCAAGACCGACCGGTTTGAGGACCGCGCCTTCAAGCCGCTCTCGATCGCTGTCATCGCCGTGTCGGACACCCGCACGCTCGAGACCGATACCGGCGGCGCCCTGCTGAAATCGCTGCTGGAGGCCGATGGGCACAATTGTGCCGCACGGGTGGTGGTGCGCGACGATATCCAGCTGATCCGCCAGGCGGTGCAGGGCTTTGTCGCCGATCCGAGTGTCGACGTGATCGTGACCACGGGCGGTACCGGCTTTTCCGGTCGCGACGTGACGCCCGAGGCCGTCGAGCCGCTGTTCGACAAGCGGATGGAGGGGTTTTCGGTGCTGTTCCACCAGTATTCGGCCACGACCGTGGGCACCAGCTCGCTGCAGTCGCGCGCCACCGGCGGGCTGATCGGCACGACTTTTGTCTTCTGCCTGCCCGGCTCGCGCGGCGCCTGCCGTGACGCCTGGGAGGGCATTCTCAGCCACCAGCTCGACTACCGCCACAAGCCCTGCAATTTCGTCGAACTGATGCCGCGGCTGGCCGAACGCTAGGCCGCCAACTCGTCTGTTCCATCACCTCCCTGCGATCCTGCCCCAAGGTCAGATCGACACCGCAGGTCGCCCTCGCACAGGTGACTGCCACGCCAAATGTCATCTGCACATAACGTGATGTATATTTTTCTTTACATCGCGTTCGAAATTTTGGATATAATGTTCGAAATGATGGACAAGGCAGGTTGCTATGTCGATGCGCGAGAAAACGTCCTGGATCGCAGTGCTGACGACGCTGGTGATATGGAGCTACTATTTCAGCGTGTTCTGGATCAACGCGCTCAATGGCCGGATCGATGGCGTCGAGTTGCGTACCCTTTTCATCATCTGCATGGGTTTGTCGGTGGTGATCATGCTGAGCCTCACCATCGCGGTGGCCGTGATGGCGCGGCAATCGCTGGACGCGGCGCCCGATGAACGCGAACGCCAGATCGAGGCCAGGGCGGACAGCATCGGCTTCAAGCTGCTCGAAGTGCTGGTGCCGATCGTCCTGATCGGCGGCCTGCTCAATCTCGACGTCATTCGCGGCGCCTTTCCCGCAGATCCCGTCGGGAGCACGGCGATCCTGTTCGCCAACGGTTTCCTCATGACCATGGTCGTCACCGAATTGGTGCGCGAAAGCGTCAAGATCGTCCTGTTCCGGATGGCGGCCTGATGCCCCCTCCCCCGATCAGCAATGCCATCCGGCGACTGCGCTTCGAGCATGGCGAGATGACCCAGCAGGAGCTGGCAAACCGGATCGGCATGACACGGCAGACGGTCGCCGCGATCGAGCAGAACAAGTACTCGCCGTCTCTGGAAGCAGCGTTCCGTATTGCCGAGGTCTTCGACGTGGAGATCGGTGCCGTCTTCCAGTGGAAGAAGACCGGTACGCCCTGACGTCAGAACCATTACCAGGATGCGAGCCACCCCGGCCCTGCTGGGACGCACGCCCCTCAGGCTTGAATCTGGAGAGTATCATGCAAGCTGCCGTGCAGACTGCCTATGGCGCGCCCGACGTTGTCGTCGTCCGCGACATCCCCAAGCCAGTGCCCGGAGAAGATGAGGTGCTGGTGCGCATCGTCGCGACCACGGTAACCTCGGGCGATGCTCGTCTGAGGGCGTTTCGCGTGCCTGCGGCCTTCTGGCTGCCGGCCAGACTTTTCCTGGGTATCCGCAAGCCCAAGCGCGCCATCCTGGGATCCGAGTTCTCTGGCGAGATCGAGGCCATTGGCCGGGACGTGCGCCGGTTCAGGATCGGCGATCGGGTCTTTGGCATGCAGGTCTATGGCGCGCATGCACAATACAAGATCGTGCCGGAAACTGCTGCGCTGACCACGATGCCGGACAATCTCGATTTCAACGAGGCAGCCGCCTTGCCGTTCGGCGCCATGACGGCGCTGTACTTTCTGCAGCGCGCAAAAATCCAGCCCGGAGCGCGGGTGCTGGTCTATGGCGCAAGCGGTGCAGTGGGGTGCTTTGGGGTGCAACTGGCCAGGCATTTCGGTGCCCATGTCACGGCGGTAACCAGCACCGGCAATTTGGGCCTGATGCGCGAATTGGGTGCCGACGCCGTCATCGACTACAAGACGACCGATTTCGCCCGGACCGGCGCGCGCTATGATGTGGTCATGGACACGGTCAACCGGGTCTCGGTCGGCCAGTTTCGGAAAATCGCTGCCCTTGGAGCGTGCCTGCTGGCTGTCGATGCCGGCGGGGGCATGTTCCTGCGCGCTGGCCTTGCCAGACTTTTGCGAGGGCCCCGGATCATTGTCGGCATGGCAACGGAAACGCTGGCGGACCTCGAGACCATCCGCTCCCTGGCGCAGTCGGGTGCAATTCGGGCCACGATCGACAGCACGCTGCCGCTGGCGCGCATCGCGGAGGCACACGCTCTGGTCGACAGCGGTCGCAAGCGCGGCGCGGCGGTGATCACCGTAGCGGAGGCAAGGCCGGGCGTGCCCGCATCATGAGAACGCGGCGCCGGGAGGACCCGGCGCCGCCTGAAACGCGCTGATGCTAATGGGCCGCGTGGCCCGGCATGCCGCCGCCTTCGGGCTTGCGCACGAAGAAGGCGGTGAGGACGGCGAAGAGCGAGATCACCGCGCCAACAAGGAAAGCCAGCTGGATGCCGCCGGCCAGGGCGCTGACCGGTTCGAGGCCGTCGCCGGCCAGGGCCTGGGTGCGGATGGTCATCAGCGCGACGAAGAGCGCGATGCCCGCGGCGCCAGCCACCTGCTGTACCGAGCCGAGGATGGCGCTGCCATGGGAGTACATTTCCTTGCGCACCGAGCCCAGGGCGGCGGTGAACAGCGGGGTGAATACCAGAGCCAGGCCGATGCTGATGATGATGTGGCCGACCAGGATGGCCCATACCGAGGTGTGCTGGTCAACGCGGGTCAGGGCCCAGAGCACGGCCGATACCAGGGCCGTGCCGGGCACCAGGAGCTTGGTGGGGCCGATACGGTCATAGAGCCGGCCGACCGGCGGCGCCAGCAGGCCCATCAGAAGGCCGCCGGGCAGCAGCAGCAGACCGGTCTGCAGCGTGTCGAGACCGAGCACATTCTGGGTATAGATGGGCAGCAGGATCACGGTGCCGAACAGGGCCATCATGGCGACGGCCATGGTCAGCACCGAGAAGGTATAGTTGCGCGACAGGAAGGTGCGCAGGTCGAGCAGCGCCTTGTCCTGGCGCGACAGCACGATCTGGCGCCAGACAAAGATCGCCATGCCGACGAGGCCGACGACCAACGGCAGCCAGAGCGGGAAGGCCGCGCCGACATGCTCGCCCTCGCCCAGGCTGGACAGGCCATAGACCAGGCCGCCAAAGCCGACCGCCGAGAGCAGCACCGAAATGATGTCGAGCGGCGCATAGCGCGGCGTGGTGACGTTCTGCATCTTGCTGCTGCCCACGGCAAGGGCGCCCAGGGCGATGGGCAGCATGAGGATGAACATCCAGCGCCATTCGAGATAGGCCAGGATGAAGCCGCCAATGGTGGGGCCAATGGCCGGCGCTACCGAAATGACGATGGAGATATTGCCCATGGTCTTGCCGCGCGATTCCGGCGGCACCAGGGTCATCACCGTGGTCATCAGCAGCGGCATCATGATGGCAGTGCCGACGGCCTGGATGATGCGGCCGACAATCAGCAGTTCGATGCCGGGGGCGGCGGCGCAGATCGCGGTGCCCAGGGTAAAGGTCGACATGGCCAGCATGAAGACGGGGCGGGTGTTCATGCGCTGCAGCAGGAAGCCGGTAATGGGGATGACGATAGCCATGGTGAGCAGGAAGGCCGTGGTCAGCCACTGCGCAATATTGGGCAGGATGTTCAGATCGGCCATCAGCTGGGGAATGGCCACGCTCATCATCGTCTCGTTGAGAAAGACGACAAAAGTCGAGCCCAGCAGCAGCGCGATCACCAGCCGGTTGCGGGCGGCATTGTCAGTAATGTCCGGCGGCGCGCCGTCCATTGTGGTGTCCTGGGTGGTCATGAAAAGCTATCCCTCGCATAAAATCCGGCAGTGTCGCCAGCATGACGGCCGGCAGTGGCTGAAATCGACGCCAGCATGGTCGTTTGCCGTGACAATCGGTGTCAGCAATGGGTCGACCCGCGACGCCAGCGCCAGCGGGGCGGAGGCAACACAGTGAAACAGTTGTGGCAACCGGGCTGGCCAGGCCAGGCCGCGCGACACAGCGGGATGGCTTAATCCGGATCCTCGGCAGCGTCCATTCGCCCCATCACATAGCTGCCTTGTGCGACCGGGCGGGTAGCTGACCCTGCAGTACCAAAGGTGAACAAACACGGTATTGTTCTTGTTCTGTTCTGCGGGAACTGTTACATCCTGGGACGCGTTGTTCAGTCACGATTCGACTGCTTCACGTTCGGCAGGAGACGTTTGCATGGCCCTTTATCAAGCCCCGTCCTTTGAAGCGCTCGAGCAGCTCAGCCGCAGCCGCGACGCCGACCTGGCGCGGCGCGAACTGCTCGATGTCAGCCGCATCCGCGGCCGAGGCGCGCAGAGCAATCGTAACGGCCGGTTCGAAAAGCAGACGCGCGAGAGCTTCGATGACGGCTGGGACAATGTCGAGCCGCTGTCGATCTTCGAGACCGTGGAACACAACGAGCGCGCCAAGACCATCATCACGTCCAATGACAGCCCGGACATCGGCTTCGAGCGCTCGATCAATGCCTATCGCGGCTGCGAGCATGGCTGTTCCTACTGCTATGCCAGGCCGACGCATGCCTTTCTGGGCCATTCGGCCGGCATCGAGTTCGAGCGCGACATCTATGTCAAAACCAATGCGGTCGAGGCGCTACGCGCCGAGCTGGGAGCAAAAAGCTACCGGGTCAAGCCCATTGCCATGGGCACCAATACCGACCCCTACCAGCCGGCCGAGCGCAAGCACAAGCTGACGCGCGGCATTCTGGAAGTCATGCTGGAGACCAAGCATCCGGTGATGATCACCACCAAATCATCGCTGATCATCCGCGATCTCGACCTGCTGACTGAACTGGCCAAGCTGGGCCTGGTCAAGGTCGCGATCTCGATGACCTCGATGGACCACAAGCTCAGCCGGCGCATGGAGCCGCGCGCCTCCTCCCCTGCCCGGCGGCTCGAAGCCATTCGCCTGCTCAGCGAAGCGGGCGTGCCGGTGGCGGTGTTCGCTTCGCCGATGATTCCGGCGATCAACGACATGGAGCTCGAGCGCATTCTCGACGCCGCGGCGGCGCAGGGCGCCACCAGTGCGCAGATGATCCTTCTGCGGCTGCCGGGCGAGGTGCGCGACGTGTTCCGCGAATGGCTGCTGCGGCACTTCCCCGACCGGGTACGCCATGTGCTGGCGCTGGTGCGCGATACGCGCGGCGGCAAGGATTATGACAGCCGCTTCGGCACCCGCATGACCGGCGAAGGGCCCTATGCCACGCTGCTGCGACAGCGTTTCGACAAAGGCCGCGAGCGCTATGGCCTCGACGGCAAGCTGCCCGGGCTGCGCAATGACCTGTTCGTGCCGCCCAAGGTCGAAAGCGCGCAGATGAGCCTGTTCTAGGCCGGCGCGCCAAGCGGAATGCGCAGCGTGTCGCCGATGATGTCCAGCACGGCCGGATCGTCATAGCCATCGGCGGAGAGCACGGCACCGGCGGCGCGCAACTGGGCATCGTCGAGGCTGGTGCGCAGGCCGATGGTGGCGAGGCCCGCCGCTGTGGCCGAGGCAATGCCGGTGCGTGAATCCTCGAAAGCCACCGAAATGGCCGCATCGGCGCCCAGCAGCCGGAGCCCTTCGAGATAGGGCAGCGGATGGGGCTTGCCGTGGGCCAGTTCGGCACCGATCACCAGCGCCTGGAACCGGTGAGTGATACCCAGGCCATTGAGGATCAGTTCAGCATTGGCGCGCGGCGCATTGGTAACGGCGGCCATGGCTATGCCGGCGGCATCAGCCAGATCGAGCAGGGCGAAAAGCCCCGGTACCGCGTGGATCGCCGTTGCCGCCAGTTCGCGAAACACCGCCTCCTTGTGGTCGAGCACCGCCATGCCCTCGGCGGGCGACAGGCCGGGCAGAATCCTCGCGGCAATATCGACATTGGCCAGTCCCTGCAATTCGCGGGCAAAGCGGGTTTTGTCGAACTGCTGTCCAAAGGGCGCGAAGGCGCGGTTGAAGGCCTCCAGATGCAGCGGATCGGTATCGGCCAGCGTGCCATCAATATCAAACAGCAGCGCGGCGCCAGGCGTCGGGATCATCAGTCGTTCCGTTCGAGAGTTAGAGACTTCAGTATTGCGCGACCCGGCGGGCATAGCTGGACATGAAATCGAGCGAGGCGGTGACGCCGCGCATGGATAGCCTGACGGATTTGCTGGCGGTCTTGCCGCCGGTCAGCGGCACGATCATGGTCACGGCATTGCGCCGCTTCATCTGCTCGATCAGCGTGTCCCTGCGGGCCGGATCGGCGACATAATAGCGGTTGGTGGTGTTGTAGCGCGTTTCCAGGTCGATGCCGAAAGCATAGGCTTGGGGCGTATCGCCGGCAAAGCTCAGGCGCAGCGGCCGGCTGGTATCGACCGCGACATTGTCCGCCGCCACGGTGACGGCGACATCGAGTTCGCCGGTCAACCGGTTGCGCAGCAGCGTCAGCTGATAGGCCGGCAGATTGGCGGCGTTGAGTTCCTGGCTGCTGGTGCTGGCAAAGCAGGAGGTGCCGTAAAAATCGGTGGCATCCTCATTGATCACATCCGGACAGACGGCCAGCCAGTCGTAGTGATATTCGCGCCATTCGCCATAGGGGTGGTGGAAGGGCTCGGCGGCCAGCGGCAGGGCGGCGGCCAGCGTCAGGACAAGGGCGGTGCCCAATCGTGCAATCATCTATATGGTTTCCCGGTGCTGCCCCCAGCGCGCCAGCTATAGCAGGCGCGCGCGATGACAACAGCCCAGCGTGTTGACTTGATCGCTGCAAAAGCGATGTTGAACCATGATGTTCGATTCGTCCCTCCAGACCGCGCCCGACTATAGCCACGAGTCCGACCTCAGGGGCCGGGGCGCGCGCGTGGTGGCCGGGGTCGACGAGGCCGGCCGCGGGCCGCTGGCCGGGCCGGTGGTGGTGTCGGCGGTGGTGCTGGACCCAAACCGCATTCCGCCCGGGCTCAATGATTCCAAGAAGCTGAACGAAGAGCAGCGCGAGGCGCTGTTCGCGCAGGTGATGGCGTCGGCTTTGGCCATCAGCGTGGTGGTGGCGCCGCCCTCGATCATCCTCAGCCACAATATCCGCGGGGCCACCCTGTGGGCCATGGCTCAGGCGACCATCGGCCTCTCGCTCCGACCCGACCGCGTGCTGATCGACGGACGCGACGTGCCTATGGGCCTGCCCTGTGAGGGGCTCGCGCTGATCGGCGGGGACGGCCGCAGCGTCTCCATCGCCGCGGCCTCGATCGTCGCCAAGGTGACGCGCGACCGGATGTGCGCGATCATGGACTGCGATGCGCCGGCTTTCGGCTTTGCCGGGCACAAGGGCTATGGCACGGCGCGACACATGGCGGCGCTCAGCCAGCATGGCCCCTGCCGGCACCACCGCGAAGCCTTTGCCCCGGTTGCCGAAGCGCGGCTGCGGCTGCTGGCCCTGGCCGACCTGACCCTGCCCGAAGCCGCCTTAACCTCCTGCTAACCCTTTGAAAAAACGCTCCATTAACCCTGGAGCGCTATAACGGGGCTGTTAGTACTGCGTTAGGGTTAAGTGTATGTTGCGTACCGCGCGTATGGCTCCAGTTGAAGCCGCGGAAGAGGCACAGCGTCTTCCCATCGATTCCATTCTGGTGGGCGATTGCATCGACCACATGAACGCCCTGCCCGCCGGGTCGGTCGATCTGGTGTTTGCCGATCCGCCCTATAACCTGCAGCTCGACCAGGGCCTCACCCGCCCCGACCAGAGCAAGGTCGATGCGGTTGACGATGACTGGGACAAGTTCGACAGCTTCGCCCATTATGACAAGTTCACTCGCGCCTGGCTGGCCGCGGCGCGCCGGGTGCTCAAGCCGGATGGGGCGCTGTGGGTCATCGGCAGCTACCACAACATCTTCCGGGTGGGTTCGGCGCTGCAGGATCTCGACTACTGGATGCTCAACGACGTGATCTGGCGCAAGGCCAATCCGATGCCCAATTTCCGCGGCACGCGCTTTACCAATGCGCATGAGACGCTGATCTGGGCGGCCAAGAGCCAGAAGAGCCGCGTCACCTTCAACTATGAAGCCATGAAGCTGGCCAATGACGATACGCAGATGCGCAGCGACTGGCTGTTTCCCATCTGCACCGGTGCCGAGCGGCTCAAGAATGACGATGACGAGAAGGTGCATCCGACGCAGAAGCCGGAAGCCCTGCTGTTCCGCATCCTCAATGCCACGACCAAGCCGGGCGACGTGATCCTCGATCCCTTCTTCGGCACCGGCACGACCGGCGCCGTGGCACGCAAGCTGGGGCGGCACTTCATCGGCATCGAGCGCGAAGAAAGCTATATCAATGCCGCGCTCAAGCGCATTGCGGCGATCCGCCCGGGCGTGTTCGAGGCGCTGCAATCGGTGACGCCCAAGCGCAAGGAAGTGCGCATTCCCTTCGGCTCGCTGATCGAGCAGGGATTAATCGAACCGGGCACGCAACTTTTCGACTTAACGAAACGTTACTTCGCCATGGTTCGTGCAGACGGCTCACTCGTCTCCGGTTCCCATCAAGGTTCGATCCACAAGGTCGGCGCTTTGGTTCAAGGGGCTGAAGCATGCAATGGGTGGACTTTCTGGCACCACGAACAAGCGGGCCGCACAGCCCCGATCGACCTCCTTCGAGCGGATGTGCGGGCGCAACTGGAATTAATGTCTGCCTGATTTTGACCTCCAATCATTCAGGTTCTTTCCTTAGGCCACCGGTTTGCCCCGGTGGCCTTTTTGTTTGAACTTATCCTCCAAAGCTTCGGGACAGCTCGTGGATCAAACTGGCAGGTGCCGGCTTTCCTGTTGCCTGCCAAGGGTAATCCGCGTTCTCTGTCTGACCTTTCCACATTGCAACAGGGGGCATTGATGCAGGGGATCGAACTCTCCCGCCGTTTCTATGGCGATATCGTGCGGCCCTGGCTTGCCGAGGTGGCGCCGGACCTGCAGCATAGCGCGGCATTGATCGGCTATGGCTCGGAGCTGCTGGGCTTTGACGATGAGACGTCGCGAGACCACAACTGGGGGCCGCGGGTGCATATCATCCTCTCCAGAGCTGATTTCGACGCCCAGGCACAGCGCCTGGTGGCGGCGTTTGCCAAGGTCGCGCCGACGCGCTTCCTGGGAGAGCCCATCGGCTGGCGCAGCCGGCCCCATCCGGCCGCAAGCGGTCCCGAGGCCATGGGCGCGGTTGAGCACGGCCTGGAGTTCCACACGCTCGAAGCCCGGCTGGAGGCGCATCTTGGCCTGCGGTCACTTGACCAGCTGAGTGCTCTCGACTGGCTCGATTTTGCCGAACAGAAGCTGCTGGCCTTCACCGCTGGCACCGTCTTTCACGACGACGACAACCGCCTGAGCCAGGCCCGGGCGCAACTCGCCTATTTTCCCGATGACGTCTGGCGCTACAAGATCGCCTGCCAGTGGCGCCGCATTGCCGAGGAGCAGGCCTTTGTCGGCCGCGCCGGACAGGTGGGCGACGATCTGGGCTCGCGCGTCATTGCCGCCCGGCTGGTGCGGGACGTCATGCGCATGGGCTTCCTGCTCGAGCGCCGCTATGCCCCCTATGCCAAGTGGTTCGGCAGCGGCTTTGCGCGCCTGCCCGTCGCCGAGGCCCTCTCGCCGCATCTGGAACGGGCATTGCGCTCGGAGCACTGGACGGCGCGCGGCGAGGCTTTGGCAGCGGCCTATCTGGTGCTGGCGCAGCAGCAGAACCGACTGGGCATTGCCCCGTTCACCCCCGTTCTGGGGCCCTACCATGAGCGGCCCTTCATCACCATCAATGCCGATGATGCGATAGAAGCGGCGCGGGGGGCGATCAAGGACCCGGCCATCAGGCAGCTGCCGGTCATTGGTTCTCTCGATCAGGTAACCGACCTGACCCCCGTGCTAGAGGATGCCAGGCTGTCGCGGCGCTTGATGCAGCAGTTGCCGCGCTGAGCCGCCCCGCCCAAGGCAGATCCGCTGCAGCGTTATCATCAAGGACCAACCCGCCTGCCGCAGAAGCAAACACTTCCCGCCTGACTAGACGACCGGTCTATTCTGTCCTATATGAGCCTCATGACCGAGCCTCGCAAATCCGACCAGACCCGCCAGCGCATCCTCGATACGGGGCGCGGCCTCGTGCTCAAGGTCGGGTTTACCGGCATGGGTCTGCAAGCGCTTCTGGCTGCCAGCAGCGTCCCCAAAGGGTCATTCTACCACTACTTCCCCTCCAAGGAGGCGTTTGGCTGCGCCATGGTCGAGGACTATGTCGCCGACTATCTTGGCCGCATGGACGCCTTGGCGGCCCTGCCGCAATCGGGTGGCGCGCGATTGCTGCGCTACTGCCAGGCCTGGCTGGCCACTGACCCCGGCCAGTCGATCACCGAGACCTGCCTGGTGGTCAAGCTGGCCAGCGAAATCCCGGACATGTCGGAGGACATGCGGCGGCTTCTCGATGCCGGCGTCACGGCGCTGCTGCAGCGGCTGGAGCGTATCGTGCGCGATGGCATTGCCGATGGCTCGATCCAGTCGCTGGCCGACCCTGCCGAAGCATCCCGCCTGCTCTATGGGCAATGGCTTGGCGCCGCCGTCCTGAGCAAACTGGGCAAGAGCCAGCAGCCCCTGCAAGACGCGCTGAGCGACACACGCCGCCGCTTCATAGCCTGATCCTTCGCTTCCCCTTCCATCAACCATCGACCTTGAAAAGGAGCTCGCCATGCGCGCAGCCATCTATGACACTTTCGGCAATCCTGCGGACGTCACCAAGCTGGGCGAGGTGCCCCAGCCCCAACCCGGCAAGGGCGAGGTGCGGATCCGCATGATCCTCTCGCCGATCCACAATCACGATCTGTGGACCACGCGCGGCAGCTATGGCTACAGGCCCAGCCTGCCCGCCATTGGCGGCACCGAAGCTGTCGGCACGGTGGACGCCGTGGGTGACGGCGTTGATGCAACCCTGATCGGCAAGCGCGTCGCTGCCGGTGGTGTGCAGGGCAGCTGGGCCGAGTATTTCATCGCCGCCGCCAATGGTGTCGTTCCCCTGCCCGAGGCCATTTCCGACGAAGCAGCAGCCCAGCTGATCGCCATGCCCTTCAGCGCCATTTCGCTGCTCGACGTGCTGCAGGCCAAAGCCGGTGACTGGATCGTCCAGACCGCCGCCAATGGCGCGGTGGGCAAGGTGCTGGGCGCGCTGACGGCGGCGCATGGCATTGGCCTGGTCAATCTGGTGCGCCGTCAGGAAGCCGTGGCGGAACTGACCGCGCTGGGCATGACCAACGTCATCGCCACCTCGGACGCCGACTGGGTCGAGCAGGTCAAGGCCATTACCGGTGCCAAGGGCGCCCGTTCGGCCGTGGATTCGGTGGGCGGCGAAGTTGGCGCCAGGTTGATCGACGTGCTCGGCCAGGATGGGGAATTGGTGATTTTCGGCACCGCGACGGGCGAACCAATGCCCTTGAACTCGGGCGCGCTGATCTTCAAGCAGATCACCATCAAGGGCTTCTGGGGCTCCAAGGTCAGCACGGCAATGGACGGCGCCAAGAAGGGCAAGCTGATCGGCGAACTGATCACCCTGGCCGTGGCCGGCAAGCTACCGCTGCCCGTCGGCGGAGTTTTCGATCTCGCCGATGCCGCCAAGGCCATGGACGCCGCCCAGGTACCCGGCCGCGCCGGCAAGATCCTGATCCGCCCCTGAGCGAGCCCAGGGCCCGCCGCGCTGGCGGGCCCTGGCTAGCCTGGCCCGGCGAGCTCTGCTTGCCGGGCAAACGAACAGAATTGATCGAGACCGGAACTGCGCACCAAGTTAATGGCATCAGCCGACCCCATTTCGGCCGTTCCCAATAAAGTGGCGTCTCGGAAGACGCGGTTCCGCGTGCTCAGCCTTGATATCGCTATCAGCGACAGCGCACCAAAACGATCGCATCAGATAAGGTGCCCATGCCGTTACCGCACCGACCGCTCGATATCTCCAATAAAGCTTGACGGGTTGGCTGGCGACCAGTTCAGGCTGGTTTTGGTCAACGCCGCCGACGCCGGTGCATCCATGCCAATCGGCCCTGCCAGCGCGCCGAAGTGCGTTCTGGCATCGTCCGGCGATAGTGACACGACGGGCAGATTCAGGCGGTCGCCGATCGCCTGCGCAATGGACTGCAGCGCAACGCCTTCCTCCCCCACCGCATGGTAGCGAGCTCCGGCATCACCTTTCTCCACGGCCAGGCGATAGAGCGAGGCGGTGTCGAGCCGATGCACGGCGGCCCAGCGGTTGAGCCCGTCCCCGACATAGGCGGAGATATTCTTCTCGCGGGCAATGGCCATCATATAGGTGGCAAAACCCTGCCGATTGCGGTCATGCACCTGCGACATGCGCACCACCGAGGCCCTGACACCACGACCAGCCAAGGCCATGGCCGCTTGTTCGGACCGGCGGGGCGAGGCGCCGCCCGACGGCTCGAGATCGGCTTCCGTTGCCGGTCGACCGGATACAACCGGTAGGCCCGAGGTGATGACGAATGGCCGCTGCGATCCCTCTAGGGCGTTTCCAATCGCAACAATGGCCCACTGATCGGCTTCAGCGCTGGCGCTGAAATTGGCGAAGTCATGGTTGAAGGCCGTATGGATGACGGCATCGGCTTTGGCCACGGCCGAGCGGAGGCTTTCTGCATCCGCCAGGTCACCGTGGTGAACCTCCGCGCCTGCTGCCGCAAGCGCCTCGGCCGATTGCTCGGATCGCGCCAGGCCGATGACGCCATGGCCCGCCCCGATCAGTTCAGCAACAAGGGCGGAGCCGACAAAGCCGGTGGCGCCGGTCACAAATATGCGCATCTTGGACTACTCTCCGGCCCGGTCCATTACCAAGCCACCGGGCCGTTCTCGTCCGAGAATGTCCCCGTTGGGCCTTCGGCACCAATCAGGGCCAGTTCGATGGCGCGACGCGCACCCTGTTCGGGAGTGCGGGCCCCCGAAAAGTTGTTGAGGGCAGTGCCAGTATGACCTGGGCAGGCGATATTGACCTTGATGTTTGTGGCTTCAAGGGTGAGCGCAAAAGCCAGGGTGGCGGCATGCGCCGCCGTCTTGGACGACGAATAATTGCCATACATTGTACGATGCGCGTTGTCGGGCTTGGAATTTTCGCCCATCGAACCGCCGGAACTGCCGATCGTCACGATCCGACCTGCAGGAGACTGACTGAGCAGTGGCAGCATGGCCTGGGTGACGGCGATGAGGCCGAAGACATTGGTATCCCAGACCGCCCGGACATCGTCGATATCAGCGGTGGCGAGGGAGTTGGTCTTCATGATTTCCGGAAAAGTCATGCCGGGACGGCCGGCATGGGAGACACCGGCATTGTTGATCAGGATATCGAGGCGGCCAAATTCGGCGCGAATGCGCTCGGCTGCAGCGGCGATCGAGGCCGCGTCCGTTACGTCCAACTGAACTGCATGGGCGGCGGCGCCGATGCTTTTGGCAACAGCGGTGCCGTTTTCGAGATTGCGCGAGCCGACCAGGACGGTGAGGCCCTGCTTTGCCAGTCCCTGCGCAATGGCGAGGCCAATGCCCTTATTGGCGCCCGTTACGAGGGCAATGCGTTGATCGGTCATGAGAGTATCTCCAGGTGATTTTTGTTGTGACGTCGTTGCGGTTCCGATAAACACAAGCGGAACATCTGTCCGTTTAAATACGGAACAATGTTCCGTTTAACAAGGAGTATTCCGTGGACGACGCTGATTTGGCGCGAAATGGGCTCTCAACGCTGGACGAACAGCCACAGGCCGGTGGGCGCCGGGCTGATGCCAAGCGCAATCTGGAAAGCCTTTTGCAGGCCGCAAAAGCGGTCTTTGCCGAGACGGGCGTTGATGCCCCCGTGCGCGAAATTGCCGAACGGGCGGGGGTCGGCGTGGGCACCTTCTACCGGCACTTCCCCCAGCGCTCGGATCTGATCGAGGCGGTGTTTCGGCAGGAAGTGGATGTCTGTGCCGCCGCAGCATCGACCATTGCGGCAGACCACGAGCCGGAGCAGGCGCTTATGCTCTGGATGGAGCGCTATCTCGATTTCATCGCCACCAAGCGTGGATTGGCGAAATCACTGCATACCGGCAATCCGGCTTTTGCCACCTTGCCTGCCTATTTCGAGACCCGCCTCAAACCGGCCTGCGCGGCGCTGTTGCAGGCTGCTGTAGCGGCTGGAAAGGTTCGTGACGACGTTGACGCATGGGACCTGCTGCGGGCGATAGCGCTGCTCTCCACCCCGGACCATGATGGCAAGCCCGACCATTCCAACCAGATGGTTTCATTGCTTCTCGATGGCCTGAAACGCGGCGCGACTAGTCCCGATTAATCGCCCCGCAGGTGAAATGCGGCACTGAGCATCGCGCTATTCCCCGAGATTTCTTAGGTCTGCCCTTACCATCGCATTTGAGGTTCATATGCTTTCCCCTACAACCCTCGAGGCCGCGTTCGAACGCGTAACAGATTACTGGTCGCCAAAGGTTATCGGCCAAGTCAACGATCAACTCCTCAAGGCGGCCAAGCTCAAGGGCGAACTCGTTTGGCATGCCCATGACGGCGAGGACGAACTGTTTTACATCGTAAAGGGATCGCTCCGGATCGAATTCGAGGATGGCCCAATCGATCTAGAGAAGGGCGATTTCCTGACCGTGCCGAAAGGCGTTCGTCACAATCCCGTCGCGCATGAGGAATGCTGGGTGCTGCTGATCGAGCCAGCCTCGACCAAGCACACCGGCGACGAGATGACGTCACGCACGCGAAGCCTGGAAGATCAGCTTGGCTAAAATCTCCGCGGTTCTATGCATTTTGCGCCCAAAAGCCGCCGGTCCCCTCCCCATCCCGTTTCGATAATCACGCGCAAAAAACAGCGCGACGCCCTTACTCCAGACCCGCCTGAGCCAACACTTTCCGGAACAAAGTCGGTAGCGCCTCGCCCTTTAGTGCGGCGGGCTCGGCCCACCAGCCGCCGTCCAGCGTTTCCGGTTTCACCTCGGCCGACCAGACGTCAAGTTCGAGGCGGAAGTGGGTGAAGATGTGGATCACCTGGCCGCGATGGGACCAATCTGCCGCTAGCGGATAGGCGACCTCGGCCAGGTCGGCACCCCAGTCCGAGCCGGGCACTTCGGTCATGCCACCGAGCAGGCCCTTGGCCGGCCGGCTCTGGAGATAGACGTCGCCCTGGGCGTCGCGCATGACGAAGGCATGGCCCTTGCGCACCGGGCGCTCGGCCTTTTCCGGCTTGATCGGATAGATTGTCGGATCGCCCTGTCTGGTGGCGATACACCCGGGCTGGATGGGACACAGCAGGCAGGCGGCAGCGCGGGGGGCGCAGATGGTGGCGCCCAGATCCATCATGGCCTGGGCGAAATCGCCGGCGCGGGCCGGCACCGAGGCCTGCAGCGCCGCGCGCAGCTCGTCCTTGGCCTCGCGCACCGGCACGTCGAGCGCATAGTAGCGCGCCAGCACGCGATCGAGATTGCCGTCGAGTACGGCCACCGGCTCGTCAAAGCAGATGGCGGCAATGGCGGCGCTGGTATAGGCGCCGATGCCCGGCAGGGTCTGCAGCGCTTCGGACGTATTCGGGAACACTCCGTCATGCGCATTGACCACCGCCTGGGCGCAGGCATGTAGGTTCCTGGCGCGGGCATAATAGCCCAGGCCAGCCCATTCCTTGAGTACCGAATCCAGCGGCGCGGCAGCCAGGTCGAAGACCGTGGGCCAGAGGCTGGTGAAGCGGATGAAGTAGCTTTTGACGGTGGCCACCGTCGTCTGCTGCAGCATGACCTCGCTCAGCCAGACCCGATAGGGATCGGGGTGCTTTCCGGCCGCCCGATCCTTAGGCGCGATGCGCCAGGGCAGATCGCGGGCATGGCGATCATACCAGGCGAGCACGGCAGCGGCGTCGATGCGGGCGGGATTGGGGAGATGCATGGCGGGCAGATTTGGAGTAGGACACGCCAACGCGCAAGTCCCTAACCCCACAGTGTCACTGCCCAGCCCATGGCCAAAGACGATCTTCCAGAGCCCAAGCGTCGCAACCGGACCATGAGCGTGGCCGATGTGCTGGCGGGCGCGCTTGATCCGGTGCTGAAAAAGCGCGGCTTTGCCAGCCGGGACATCATCGCCCACTGGTCGGTGATGGCGCCCAAGCCCTATGACACCGTCGCCATTCCCGACAAGCTGAGCTGGCCGCGTGGCGAGCGCAGCGCCGAAGGGGCGACGCTGGTGCTGCGCTGCGTGCCGGGCCATGCGCTGGCCATTTCGCATGAGGGCGACAAGATCGCCGCGGCGATCAACCGCTATTTCGGCTTCGTGCTGGTGGGCTCTGTCCGCCTGTCGCCGGAGGCGTTCACCCCCGGTTCAGGCAAAAAGGTCGAGGCTCCGTTTCAACCCAGCCCGGATGTGCAGGCCAAGGTGGCCGCGCAACTGGCCGAGGTGGACAATGCCGAACTGCGCGAGGCGCTGCGGACCTTGGGCCATGCGCTATCGAGCCGGACGGAGCGCAACAACGGATAGTGCGTTCACCCAGCAGTGATAGTCATGCCCACTTGCTCCCACAATTGTCCCGTGTAGTGTCGCCGAAATCAAAACAGGAGCGTTAGCTGTGAATTTTACCCGTCGTGACACCCTTATGCTGGCCGCTGCCGCATCGGCTCTGAGCCTGTGTGGGGTCGCCACCGCCAATGCTGCTGAAGGCGACATGATCGCCGTCGACAAGCTGATGGCGCCCGCCGGTGACTATGTCGATCACGCCCAGGGCAGCGAAACCGCGCCGGTGACCGTGATCGAATATGCTTCGCCCACCTGCCCGCATTGTGCTGACTTCTCCAACAATGTGCTGCCCGGCTTCATTGCTGCCTATGTCGATACCGGCAAGGTGCGCCTGATCACCCGTCCCTTCGTGCGCAATGTGCTCGATGCCGCCGTGTTCATGCTGGCGGAAGCTGCCGGCCCGACCAATTACCACAATGTGGTCTCGACCTTCTTCAAGACGCAGACCACCTGGGCTGCCTCGGAAGCGCCGCGCGACGCGATCCTCGAAGTGGCCAAGCAGCTGGGCTTTACCCAGGAAACTTTCGATGCTGCATTGACGAATCAGGCCCTGTTTACCGGGATGGAAGCGGTGCGGGATCAGGCACTCAACGAATTCGGCCTTTCGGGAACCCCGACATTCTATGTCAATGGCAAGACGCTTAGTGGCGACAAGACGCTCGAGGAACTGGCGGCCGAAATCGACCCGTTGGTGCCGGCTGACTTTGTCGCGACCACGGGCGCCGCTACCCCGGCTGTTCCCGCTGCTGACACACCCGCTGCCACCACCGTTACCCCGGCTGAGCCGGCCGCGGCGCCCGCTGGCGGCGCAATGGCACCGGCCACACCCGATGCCATGGCTCCGGCTGCCCCTGCGCAGTAAGGCACTCTTCGGTAGCGCCACTTCGGTGGCGCGCCATTCGAGCGTAGCTCTTATGGCCTTCTCACCTCAAATCGCGCCACCGGCGCGATTTGCCCTGTGGGACGGTTCGAAGTGAAATTCTCCCGCCTCAGGCTGCATGGCTTCAAGTCGTTCAGCGACGAAACCACCCTGGTGATGGAGCCGGGCCTGACCGGCATTGTCGGCCCAAATGGCTGCGGCAAGTCCAATCTCGTCGAAGCCATGCGCTGGGTGATGGGCGAAAGCTCGTACAAGGCGATGCGCGCCTCGGGCATGGACGACGTGATCTTTTCCGGCTCGGGCAACCGGCCGGCACGCAATTCGGCCGAAGTCACGCTGGTGCTCGACAATTCCGATCGCACGGCGCCCGCCGCCCTCAACCATGCCGATATTCTCGAAGTCACCCGCCGCATCGAGCGCGAGGCTGGCTCGGTCTATCGTGTCAATGGCAAGGAAGTGCGCGCCCGCGACGTACAATTGCTGTTTGCCGACGCGTCCACGGGCGCCCATTCGCCGGCCATGGTGCGGCAGGGCCAGATCGGCGAACTGATCTCGGCCAAGCCGACCGCCCGCCGGGCCCTGCTCGAAGAGGCCGCCGGGATTTCCGGGCTGCATTCGCGCCGGCACGAGGCCGAACTGCGGCTGCGCGCGGCCGAGACCAATCTCGAACGGGTCGATGACATCATCGCCCAGGTCGACAGCCAGCTCGAAACCCTCAAGCGCCAGGCGCGGCTGGCCACACGCTATCGGGCGCTGAGCGGCGATATCCGCCGCGCCGAGGCGACGCTGTTTCATATCCGCTGGGTCGCCGCCCGCTATGCCGAGCAGGAAACCGCGGCGCAGCAGGCGGTGCTGATCCGCGAACTGGCCGATGCCACCCATCTCGAACTGCAGGCGCAAAAGGCGCTGGAAGCCGCCGATGCCGCGCTGCAGCCGCTGCGCGAGCGCGAGGCGGTAACCGGGGCGGTGCTGCAGCGTTATACGATCCTGGCCGAACAGCTGGCCGAGGAAAACCGCCGCGCCAGCCAGCGCCAGGCCGAACTGGAAGATCGCATCCGCCAGCTGGCGGCCGATGGCGCGCGCGAACGCGAGCTGGTGGCCGAAAGCGAGACCACGCTCGAATTCAACGCGGAGGAACTGGCCCGGCTGCAGGACGAGGGCGAAGAAGCCCAGACCGATTTCGACGTGGCGCGGCAGGCGGCGGATGACGCACGGGCCGCGGTCGACGCGGCGGAAGCCGCGGCGCGCGCCGCTGCAGATGCCCTGGCCGAAGTGCGGGCCCGACGCGACCAGGCCGCGCGCAGCGCTGCCGATGCGGCCGCCCGCACGGCGCGGCTCGGACAGCAGCTGGCCGAGGTCGATGCGGAGGCCCAGACCATTACCGCGAAGCTCGATGCCGACGAGACGCTTAGCCAGAAGCGGCAGGCGCTGTCCTTTGCCCAGGAGCGGACGGCCGAGGCCGAAGCGGCGGCCATCACCGCCGAGGAGGCCAGCGCCACCGCCCAGGCGAAACTGGATGCGGCAAGGCCGCGCCTGGCCGAGATCGATGCCGCGCTCAACCGGCTCGAAGCCGAGGCAGCGACGCTGGGCAAGATGCTCAATGTCGGCGCCAGCCTGTGGCCGGCCATTGTCGACGAACTTAAGGTGGCGCCGGGCTACGAGACCGCTCTGGGCGCTGCGCTCGGAGATGATCTCGAGGCCAGCTCCGATGCCGGGGCGCCGATGCACTGGTCGGTGCCGGTCGATCACAGCGATGATGCCGCCCTGCCCCAGGCGGCCGAACCGCTCAGCCGCTATGTCACGGGCAGCCCGTTGCTCAAGCGCCGGCTCGACCAGATCGGGCTGATCCATGCCGTGGATGGCCCCAGCCTGATGCATGCGCTCAAGCCGGGCCAGCGGCTAGTGACGCTGGAGGGCGCGGTGTGGCGCTGGGATGGCTTCATTGCCGCGGCCGATGCGCCGAGCGCCGCGGCGCAACGGCTGGCGCAGCGCAATCGCCTCGCCGAACTCGATGCCGAAATTGCCCAGATCAAAAGCGAGCGCAATGGCTGGAAGCGCGATGTCGATGGTCTGATCGCGGCGCTCGATGCTGCTCGGCAGGCCGAACGGCAAGAGCGCGAGGCCTGGCGTGCGGCGCAGCACGCCATTGGTGCGGCGCAGACCGAGGTGGACCGGGCGCAGCGCGCCATTGGCGATCTCACCACACGGCAGACCACGCTGGAGGAGGCCCGTACCCGGCTCGGCGCCAGCCTGGCGGAAGTCCAGGCCCAGCATGAGGCGGCCCAGCACGCTTTGGCCGAAGCGGGCACCGAGGACGATGCGGTGCGGCTTGCCGATGAGAAACAGGCCGTGCTGGTGGCGGCGCGTGAGCGGGCCGAGCAGGCGCGGCTCCGGCTGGGCGGGTTTGAAAATGCCGCCCGCCTGCGCGACAGCCGGCTGGCCCAGTTGCAGCGCGACAGCGAGAGCTGGACCCGCCGCCGCAACAGCGCCTTGGCACAGTTGGCCACGCTTGACCAGCGCAGCGCCGAGGTCAGCGCCCAGCTGGCCGCCTCGAGCCAGACCCCGGATGGCTTTGCCGCCCGCCGCGCGCAGCTGGACGATCAGATCGAGACGGCCAAACTTGAGCACCAGGCGGCCGGCGACCGCTTCAACCTGGCCCAGACCGGGCTGCGCGAGGCCGACAAGGCGCTGCGCGCCGCCAGCGAGACCCTCGCCAATGCGCGGATCGAGCTCACCCGCATCGAGGAGCGCGGCAAGGGCTTTATCGTGCAGCGCCAGCAGATCGAGCGGCAGATCGAGGAAACCCTCGATATTCCCGCCTCCAAGACGCTTGAGGCATCGGGCATCCGCCCCGAGGAAGCCCTGCCGGCCGAGGCGGCGACCGAGCAGAAGGTGGACCGGCTCAAGGCCGAGCGCGAGCGGCTGGGCGGGGTCAATCTCTCGGCCGAAAAGGAAGCCAATGAGGTGCAGGCCAGGCTCGACCTCATGGTCAAGGACAAGACCGACCTGATCGAGGCCATTGCCAAGCTGCGCACCGGGATTTCCTCGCTCAACCGGGAGGGCCGCGCCCGGCTCAACGAGGCCTTCATCAAGGTCAATGTGCATTTCCAGGAGCTGTTCACCACCCTGTTCGGCGGCGGCACCGCGGAGCTGACCTTTGTCGAAAGCGATGATCCGCTCGAGGCGGGCCTCGAGATCAGTGCCCGGCCGCCCGGCAAGAAGCCGCAGACCATGACGCTGCTCTCCGGCGGCGAGCAGGCGCTGACCGCCATGAGCCTGATCTTTGCGGTGTTCCTCACCAATCCGGCGCCGATCTGCGTGCTCGACGAGGTCGATGCGCCGCTCGACGACGCCAATGTCGAGCGCTTCTGCAACCTGCTCGATTCCATGCGCCAGCGCACCAATACGCGATTTATGGTCATCACCCACAATCCGATCACCATGAGCCGGGTCGACCGCCTGTTCGGCGTCACCATGGCCGAACGCGGCGTCAGCCAGCTGGTCTCGGTGGACCTGACGACGGCAGCGACGTTCCTCGAGGCTGGCTGATCACACATGCACCTCGTCGCCGCCCCGGTCCTTGCCCTTGAGGCAGGCGATGGCCAGACCCAGGTAAAAGCCCGCAACAAGCGTGAGCACCATCCAGCCGGGCACGGGGCCGACCGCCGCATGGCCGACAAGCGTGGCCACGGGGCGCGCGGCGTCCAGAGAGGCGCCGGCCTGCAGGTCGGGTGAGGCGATCTTGACGATCCAGGCGCAGAGCAGGATGGCGAACATCCACACATAGTTGCGGCGCAGACGACGCCTGAGGGCCAGGGCCAGGGTGATCCGGAACTTGGGGTGGCGCAGGTCCTGCGCCAGCATCTTGAGCCAGGGTTCGGGCCCACCCTGCGGGTCCGCCTCGAAGAACTGGCCGAAATAGTGCCGCTCGAACTGCCGGATCCGCATCCGGTAAACGTCGCAATACCGATAGCGCCGCGCTTCGACAAACAGCATCAGCAGGATGATGACCATGGCGAAGAGGGTCAGGCCATGATGCGCATTGGCATTGGAGAGCGACACGGAAAGCAGCGCCGCCACGACGGTGATGGCCCAGTTGCTGGTCAGGTCGAGCCGGGAGCGCCACGCATTCATCCGGGTCATTTCGGCCCGGTAATAGTGGATCATCAGGTTGGTCGCCTCGACCGAGTTGGTCGGCAGCGTGGGAGTCACGATGGGGAGTGTGTCAGGCATTGCCGGTCCAATCAGTGGCGAAAAGCCCTGATCAACGTCGGGAATGGTGTTGGGTTCACCCGATCAGAGGCTGACGGTGCGTCTGCCGGCAGTCATCAAGATTTCCGACCGGCAAACATCTTGAACAGGACCATGATCAAGGCGATCACCAGCAGAAGGTGGATCAGCGCACCCGCCACCTTGAAAGCCAGCCCTACAGCCCAGAGGATGAGCAGGATGATCGCAAGTGTCCAAAGCATGGGTAGTCTCCGTCCTGTTGCTCATCGGATGCATTGCTAATGTCTAACAGAGCAGGATGTTCCGAAAAATGCCAATGGGATTGAGGCGAGGCTAGCAGCCGAGGGGGAATGGGCTGGTTTCGACCCCATTTTGGACATTGACGACCGAAGTGCAGACGCCTGAAAACTGCCAATCCCAAGAGGCATCAGTTCTGTCCGATATGACATGGGCAGCCGTCTGCCTTTCCAAGGGCTAGTGCAGTGCCCTATCGGGCAACGAGAACGGCTTTAATGTCGGGCCAGCGGAGCGTCGTCGTCGGTCAAAATCTAATAAAAGTAACATCTACGAAGCAATCCAATTGCCATTCTTATCTTTCCACACCATCGGGGCAATCTCATAGAAGTATAAATTTAGCTCTTCGTCATCAAAGTGACGGGCGGAATTGGGCCAATGTTTCCGCAAATACGCCAAAATATCTTCGCTTGAAGCGATACAATGTGTCTCGATTTGTTTTGCTTGCCTTGTTGGCGGATCACGGTGCGCTACAAAGTATACATCCAATTCAGGATTGATAAACCGAATTATTCCATCGTCGATCAACCGCCCGACCAGGTATAAGAAAGCTTCCTTTAACTGGACAAAATCGTCGACACCGTCGTACCTGCGCCATAGACAATTTGACCAGAGACCGAAGCAATCTGCAGCAACAGCATCATATGCGGAATCTACCGATTTTCTTGTCTTCTCGCTCAGCCTATTACTGCTCAAGTTGAAGCCTCCGGCAAACCAGCGCAGTTAAATATCCGTTGCGACCGGTTTATTCTTAATCACAATTGAATGGCTTCTTTCGTCACCGCTAACATCAACAGCCGCCAGTCCGCAAGCCACCCCGAACAAGCTGGTCTGATGCCGACCCCATTTCGGCCGTTTGCGGTCAGACCGAAAGGCACCTAAAGCAGCCGCTCGTCCGCTAAGTCCGATTGCGACGCGGTCGCCGCATGATCATCGACGCTTTAATGCCAGCAACGAGAACAAAAAACAGGGTAGCCACCGCGACGATCCCGGTGATTGGTCCAATTCCAATATCGTGTCCAGACGGGCACGCGTCGGCGCAATTCAGAGTTGACCAAAAGTCAATCCAGAGCCCCATGAGGCATACGGTGCCGGGCAAGAGCACTAATAAAAACAGGGGCCAGTTCCGAGCCGACAGCAGAAAGCCTGATCCTACAACGACGGCAGATGCCAAAAAATAGATGTTTTCCACTTGGCCACCACTCTGGCATTGACGGGCAAAGCTTAGCTGAGAAGAGCCCGACCTCACAGCGGGATGTTACGGGGGCGGCAGCTTACGCTGGTGTGTGAGCCAACAGCGCCAGTCCGCTTTCCACCCCATCGTTTCCATACAGCGTGGCCTCACGGACTCAGTTACATCCAAGGCGTGAGCAACTCGATCTGAAGTGACCATGTGGCCGAAACTGACCTTTACCTTCCCCTGAAGGCCTTTCTGGAAAACGCTGGGTATGCCGTCAAAGGCGAGATCATCGATTGTGACCTGGTTGGCGTAAAAGACGGCGACCTGCCGGTGGTCATCGTCTGCGAAATGAAGCTGAGCTTCAATCTCGAACTGGTCATGCAGGGCGTCAAGCGGGCCGCGTTTTGCGATGAGGTATGGCTGGCGGCCCGAGCCTCCAAGACCGCGCGGGGGCGAGAGCATGATGCGCGTTTCCGCAATCTGTGTCGGCGGCTTGGCTTCGGGGTGATGGCCGTTTCGGACGCCGGCGATGTGTCTGTCATCGTCACTCCCTTTGCAGCCATGCCGCGCCGTGACGCCAAAAAACGGTCTCGCCTGCTCGACGAGCACAGACGCAGGGTGGGCGATCCGCAGAAGGGTGGCGGGCGTGGCAAGCCCGTGATGACCGCCTATCGACAGGATTGCATTTTGTGCGCCACCGCCTTGCTGAGCGGGCCACAGAGTCCAAAACAGCTCAAGGCACTGGTCGCCAGAGCGCCGGCAATATTGAGCCGCAATGTCTATGGTTGGTTCGTGCGGGAAAGCAGAGGCATCTACGGCTTGACCGAGTTGGGGAGAGCCGCCGTGTCGTCGCCACAGGACTGATAGGGTCAGCATCCGTCCGGGTGCGGCCCGGAAGCGCCACTTCGATCCTGCCTGATTTATCCCCGCCGCCAAAACCGCGCGCATAATCGCCCCATCACCCCACGCGGCGGCCTGCAGGCGAACAGTGGTGGGGTGGGCCGGGTGGAGGTTTTGCCTCTTCCACAGGTTCCGAGACGGCCGTGCGAGGACGAGCGATCCCGTGCCGCCGAACAGTTCCAAAAACCGGCACCCCGAGGCGGTTATCGTCTCACTTCTAAAACTACTCAGAGGCGAAAGCCGTCTCGGGGTCCGTCCATCACTTTCAGCACCCGGTTGGCGCCGTGTGGCGCTTCGGCATGCCCGGATGATGGCGAGAATCCCCCTGCCCCCGCCCTGACTCCACCATGATGGCGGGTGGACAGCATGCCGCACCCCGGCGACACCGCGTTTTATGACGCTATAACAATGGGTTACGGTGGGTAAGGTTATCTTGACACTCTCGGACCCCACTACTATGTTGCGCGCGACTAAAAAGGGCGTCCCGAAAAGAACGGGGCAAAGGCCGACCGAGGAGCGAGCGGATGGCAAAACCGCAAGATACCAAAGGTCGGTCCGACAACGCCCAGGGGGTGACGCACGATCTCGCATCGCGCATCGCCTCTGCCAAGCGGGACCGCGATATCGAGGACAACAGAGCCTCGAGAGAAGCTTCCCCGGAGATGAGTGGTATGGCGCGCGGCATGCGCATCGGTACCGAGTTCATCGCCGCGATCCTGGTGGGTGCCGTTATCGGCTACCTCATCGACCTTGGCCTGGGGACCAGCCCCTGGGGCTTGCTCATCATGCTACTGGTGGGCTTTGCTGCTGGAATACTCAATGTCACCCGCGTGGTGGCGCAAATGAATGCCGCTTCGCCTCCCCCGCCGGGGTCCGATCTCGGGCCAGACGTGGAAGACGAGACAGACAAATGATGACGCTTAGAGGGCTCTATCTTGGCCGGTACTGATCCGATCCACCAATTCGTCATCCAGGACATGTTCCCGCTGTTCACCCTGGGCGGTGACGGCACCGAAGGCAGCGGGATGAGCTTTGCCTTCACCAATTCGTCCCTGTTCATGGTCGCCACGGTGGCCATTATCGGGCTCTACCTGATCCTGTCGACGGGATCGAAGAGCGTGATCCCGGGCCGGGCGCAACTGCTGAGCGAACTGGTCTATGGCTTTGTCGCCAATATGGTGCGAAGTGCCGCCGGCACGGCCGGCATGACCTTCTTCCCGCTGGTGTTCAGCCTGTTCACCTTCATCTTCGTGGCCAATATGCTGGGCATGGTGCCGTATTTCTTCACCGTCACCAGCCACATCATCGTTACCTTCGCGCTGTCGATGCTGGTCTTCCTGACCGTTGTGATCTACGGCTTTGCCAAGAACGGCCCGAAATTCCTCAAGCTGTTCGTGCCCGCCGGCGTGCCCGGCTATATCCTTCCCATCGTGGCGCCTATCGAGTTCATCTCGTTCATGAGCCGCCCGATCTCGCTTTCCGTGCGTCTGTTCGGCAATATCCTGGCCGGTCACATCACGCTCAAAGTCTTCACCGGCTTCATCGTCACCATGGGCAGTCTGGGTTTCCTGGGCATCCTTGGTTCGGCGCTGCCGCTGATCATGGCCGTCGCGCTGACCGGTCTCGAATTTCTCGTCGGTGCGGTTCAGGCCTATGTCTTCGCGGTCCTGACCTGCATGTATCTCAACGACGCGATCCACCCATCTCACTAACTACCAGTCACGGCGGGCTGTTCCGCCAGAACCCCCGCTTAAAAGTCGCTTGAAAGGACTAATATTATGGAAGCTGAAGCCGCAAAGTACATCGGTGCCGGTATTGCTTGTTTCGGTATGGCTGGTGCCGCCATTGGCGTGGCCAACATTTTCGGCAACTTCCTGTCGGGCGCCCTGCGCAACCCGTCGGCAGCACCGAGCCAGTTCTCGAACCTGATCTTCGGCTTCGCCGTGACCGAAGCCCTGGGCATCTTCTCGTTCCTGGTCGCCCTGATCCTGCTGTTTGTGGTCTAAGACCCAACGCAGCGACCCAATCTTCCGCAGCCGGGCTCGGTCCGGCTGCGTGCTCTTTTCCGGCCTCGCGCCGGCTGACCGGATTTAACGGGACCTGACCTGATGGCAACGCAAGCCTACGCCCAAGAAGCGGTTGTACCGGCCGAAGAACCCGTCGCGGCGCCTGCCGTTGACGCAATTCACGCCGATCCCACTGCCGATACCCATGCCACGACCGAAGCCCATGGCGGCGAGCATGATACTGGCGTGTTCCCGCCGTTCGACCCCGCAACATTTCCATCGCAGCTGCTGTGGCTCGCCATTACCTTTGGCGCCCTGTACCTGGTGATGAGCCGGATTGCCCTGCCCCGCATTGGCGGCATCCTGGAAAACCGCAAATCCATCATCGATGCCGATCTGGCCGCTGCCGACGCCTCGCGTCAGAAGACCGATGCCGCCATCGCTGCCTATGAAGCCGCGCTGGCAGCCGCCAAGGCCAAGGCCCAGGGCATTGCCAATGAGAGCCGCGAGGCCATCCAGGCCGATCTGGCTGCCAAGCGCAGCGCCGTCGAGGCCGACCTGACCGCCAAGGTCAGCGCCGCCGAGGCCCGCATCATGACGACCAAGACCGAAGCGTTGACCCATGTCGACGAGATCGCCACCGAAACCGCCCAGACTGTCGTGAGCCAGCTGGTCGGCGACGTGTCGGCCGACAGCGTGCGCGCTGCGGTCGCCAAGGCCAAGGAGTAAGCGAGCATGGAATTCGACAACACTTTCTATGCCGCCGTAGCCCTGGTCATCTTCCTCGGCCTGGCGATGTATTTCGGCATCCACACGATCATCGCCAAGATGCTCGATGCGCAGATCAAGAAGATCGCCGACGACCTGGCCGAAGCCAAGAAGCTGCGCGAAGAAGCCGCCGCCCTGCTGGTCGAATATGAGCAGAAGCGCGTTGCCGCCGAGAGCGAAGCCGAGGGCATCATCGCTGCCGCCAAGGAAGAGGCCACCCGCCTCACCGCCGAGGCGCAGACCTCGCTGGCCGAGCTGATCACTCGCCGCACCAAGTCGGTGGAAGACAAGATCGCCCAGGCCGAATCGCAGGCCGTCGCCGAAGTGCGCGCCCGCTCGGCCGATATCGCCATCGAAGCGGCACGGCTGGTGCTGACCGACGAAATGAACCGCAAGGGCGGCCAAGTCGTCGACAAGGCCATCGCCGATGTGGGCAACCGCCTGAACTAGGCGTCGCGCCGATTTAAGATTTGAGGGCGGGCATTTATGCCCGCCCTTTTCGTTTGGGTTAAGCTCGTCCAGCACAAATCAATGTGGCCATGCACGCGGCGCAATTGACGCCCCCCGCTTTCTCCACCATGGTGCCGCCACTGCGGGAGAGACTGGTTTTTCTCCAGCGCCGAAGGAGCAACCGCCCCGGAAACTCTCAGGCAAAAGGACCGCAGCAGGCTACAACTCTGGAAAGCGGACCGCCCGATGGGCTGGGTCCCACCGAAGGAGCAACCGGCGCTCAGCCGGGAAATCTCTCAGGTGATCAGGACAGAGGGGGCACGGGATTCGCCGCAAGGTGAGTATAGTCGTGTCACCGTGTTCATTTCCGGGAAGTGTTGATGGCCCAGAGCCCCGCCGAAACTCTCAAGACAACGCCGCTGATCGCGCGCCATATCGCTGCCGGCGGCCGCATGGTCCCTTTTGGCGGCTACAATCTGCCAGTCCAGTACCCCAGCGGCATCATGGCCGAGCACAAGTGGACGCGCGAGCATGCGGGCCTCTTCGATGTCAGCCATATGGGCCCGAGCTTTCTCGTGCTCAACAATCCGAGCGGCGATGCCGAAGCTGACCATGCCGCCGTCGCGGCGCTCATCGAGCCGCTGATCTGCGGCGACATTGCCGGCCTCAAGCCCGGCCAGATCCGCTACACCATGCTGCTCAACGAGACGGGCGGCGTCATCGACGACCTTATGGTGGCGCGCTCGCCCAAAATGCCCGGCTCGCTCTATGTCGTGGTCAATGCCGGCACCAAGGACAATGACTTCGCGCTGATTGCTGCCGCGGCCGGCGACACGGCCAAGCTGACCCGCGCCGATAATGGCGCGCTGCTGGCACTGCAGGGCCCTGAAGCCGTCCTGGCCATCGCCGCTTTGGCGCCGGGTGCTGCAGAACTTGGCTTCATGAACTATGCCCCCTTTGAGTGGCAGGGCACGACCCTGGTCATCGGCCGCTGTGGCTATACCGGCGAGGATGGCTTTGAAATCCTCTGCGACGCCAACATGGCCGAAGCGGTCTGGGATGCGCTGGTCGCCGACGAGCGCGTCAGGCCGATCGGTCTGGGCGCCCGCGACAGCCTGCGCCTCGAGGCCGGCCTGCCGCTTTACGGCCATGACCTCAACGAAACCGTTTCACCCGTCGAAGCCGATCTGGGCTTTGCCCTCTCCAAGCGCCGCCGCGAGGCTGCCGATTTCCCCGGCGCCGCCCGGATCCTGGCCGAACGCGATGGCGCACCCAGCCGGATACGCGTCGGGCTGATCGTCGAGGGCGCTCCGGCCCGCGAGGGTGCCGAGATCCTCGATGCATCCGGCGCGGCCGTTGGCGTGGTCACCAGCGGTGGCTTTGCGCCCACGCTGGGCAGGGCAATAGCCCTGGGTTTCGTGCCGCCAGCGCATGCCGCCGTCGGCAGCAGCCTGCAGGTGAGCGTGCGCGGCCGGGCCCAGACCGCCGCAGTCGTCGAGACGCCTTTCGTGCCCCACACCTATTTCCGCAAGCCCAAAGCCAGTTGAGAGATCAGCCATGACCACCAAGTTCACCCCTGACCACGAATATATCCGCGTCGAGGGATCGACCGGCATTGTCGGCATCACCCCCTATGCCCAGGAAGCCCTGGGCGACATCGTCTTTGTCGAGCTGCCAGCCGTCGGCAAGGTGCTCAAGAAGGGCGACGAGGCCGCCGTCGTTGAATCGGTCAAGGCCGCTTCGGAAATCTACGCGCCGGTGTCCGGTACGGTCACCGAGGTCAACGAGACCCTCAGCGGCGAACCCGGCCTGATCAATGCCGATCCCGAGGCCAAGGGCTGGATCTACAAGATCGCCATCGCCGATGCCGGCGAGCTCGACGGTCTGCTCGATTCCGACGCCTATGCCGAACTGACCCTTTAAGAGTACCCCATGCGCTATCTCCCCCATTCCGATCACGAACGCGCCGAAATGCTGGGCGTCATCGGCGCGACCCATATCGACGAGTTGTTCAGCGCCGTCCCTTCGAGCGCTCTGAACAGTTTCGATCTGGGCCTGCCCGCCCATAGCCCGGAATTCCTCGTCGAAGCGCATATGAAGGCGCTGGCGGGCCAGAACCATGCGGGCGCCGACGGCCCGTTCTTTGTCGGCGCCGGCGCCTATCGCCACCATGTGCCGGCCACGGTGGACCACCTGATCCAGCGCTCGGAATTTCTGACCGCCTATACGCCTTACCAGCCGGAAATCTCGCAGGGCACGCTGCAGATGCTGTTCGAGTTCCAGACCCAGGTGGCCAAGCTCACCGGCATGGATGTGGCCAATGCGTCGCTCTATGACGGGTCCACCGGCACTGCCGAGGCCGTGCTGATGGCGCGGCGGCTGACCAAGCGCAACAAGATCGTGCTGTCGGGCGGGCTGCACCCGCATTACCGCGACGTGGTGAAGGCCTATCTCAAGGACGATGCCGATCTCGAATGTCTCTCGGCTTCACCGGAAGGCCAGGGCGACATTCTCGACCATATCGACGAGCAGACCGCCGCCATCGTGGTGCAGACGCCGGACTTCTACGGCCATCTGCGCAATATCAAGAAGGCCGCTGACGCCGCCCATGCCAAGGGCGCGCTGCTGATCGTGGTGATTACCGAGGTCGTCTCGCTTGGCCTGCTCGAAGCCCCCGGCGCCCTGGGCGCCGATATCGTGGTGGCCGAGGGCCAGTCGATCGGCAATGCACTCAACTTTGGCGGCCCCTATCTGGGCCTCCTCGCCACGCGCAAGGAATTCATCCGGCAGATGCCTGGCCGCATCTGCGGCGAGACGGTGGATGCCGAGGGCCAGCGCGGCTTCGTGCTGACGCTGTCGACCCGCGAGCAGCATATCCGCCGCGAGAAGGCGACCAGCAATATCTGCACCAATTCGGGGCTCTGTGCGCTGGCCTTCTCGATCCATATGGCGCTGCTGGGCGAAGCTGGCTTCACCCGGCTGGCCCGGCTCAACCACGCCAATGCCTGCAAGCTGGCCGATGCGCTGGCAGCGGTGCCCGGCGTCGAGGTGCTCAACAAGACCTTCTTCAACGAGATGACCATCCGTACCAGCAAGCCGGCTGCGGCACTGATCGAAGCCTTGGCCAAACGCGGCATTCTGGGCGGTGTCCCGGTCAGCCGGCTGGAGCCGACCGATGCCAGCGTCAACAACCTGATCGTGCTGGCGGCCACCGAACTGACGACCGAGACTGACATCGCCGCGCTCTGCGCCGCCCTGACGGAGGAACTGGCATGAGCATGAACAATCAAGGCCGCCCTACCGGCACCGGCACTTCGGGCTTTGCCTCCACCTCGGGCTCGTCGCTGCTGCCCAATGAACCGCTGCTGTTCGAGATCGGCGATACCGAGCATTCCGGTGTCGACCTGCCGGATGCAGAGATCAGCAATGACCGCCTGGGTGGCTTCGAGCGCAAGATGCCGCTCGATCTGGCCGGTCTGACCGAGCCGGAGGCGATGCGCCACTATGTGCGCCTCAGCCGCCTCAACCACTCGATCGATTCCGGCATGTATCCGCTGGGCTCGTGCACGATGAAGCACAATCCGCGCCTCAACGAGAAGATGGCCCGCCTGCCCGGCTTTGCCGATATCCACCCGCTGCAGCCGGTCTCGACCGTGCAGGGCGCGCTCAAGCTGATGAACGAGCTCAGCCACTGGCTGATGACGCTGACCAATACCTCGGCCGTGGCGCTCACGCCCAAGGCCGGTGCACATGGCGAGCTGCTGGGCATGATGGCGATCAAGGCGGCGCAGGAAGCCGCCGGTCAGGCGCACCGGACCATCGTGCTGGTGCCCGAAAGCGCGCATGGCACCAATCCGGCGACGGCAGCGTTCCTGGGCTATTCGGTCAAGTCGATCCCGGCCCGCGCCGATGGCACGGTCGACGTGCAGGCGGTCAAGGATGCGCTGTCGCCTGAAGTCGCGGCGATCATGCTGACCAATCCCAATACCTGCGGGCTCTTTGAACCTCAGGTCATCGAGATCGCCAAAGCCGTGCATGATGCCGGGGCCTTCTTCTATTGCGATGGCGCCAATTTCAACGCCATCATGGGCGTGGTGCGGCCGGGCGATCTGGGCATCGACGCCATGCACATCAACCTGCACAAGACCTTCTCGACGCCGCATGGCGGCGGCGGGCCGGGCGCCGGTCCCGTAGTGCTGTCGGCAGCGCTGGCGCCATTTGCGCCCGTGCCCTTCGTCCGCAAAGGCGCGGACGGGCTGGAACTGGTCGAGCATAACGAGGGCGAGGCGCTGGGGCGCATCACCGCCTTCCAGGGCCAGATGGGCATGTATGTCCGCGCCCTGACCTATATGCTCAGCCATGGCGGCGACGGGCTGGCCCAGGCGGCGCAGGATGCCGTGCTCAACGCCAACTATATCAAGGCGCGGCTGGGCCATGTGTTCTCGGTGCCGTTCCCCGATTACCCGACCATGCATGAGGCGCTGTTCGATGACAGCTTCCTTGCCGGCACCGGCGTCACCACGCTCGATTTCGCCAAGGCGCTGATCGACGAGGGCTTCCACCCGATGACCATGTATTTCCCGCTGGTGGTGCATGGGGCCATGCTGATCGAGCCGACCGAGAGCGAGAGCAAGCAGACGCTGGACCGCTTCTGCGACGTGATGGAAGAGCTGGCGCTGGACGCCAAGGCGGGCAATGCCACGCGCTTTACCGCTGCGCCGCTGTATGCCCCGCGCCGCCGTCTCGACGAGACACGGGCGGCCCGCTCGCCAATCCTGAAATGGGAACGGCCGGTCGAAACGCTGAAGGCCGCGGAATAAAGCAAAGGGCCCGTAGAGCGATCCACGGGCCCTTGTTCAAACTAAAATGGCGCCGCGTTAGTTGCGGGTGTCGAAGCCGACCCAGATGACGATGTCCTCGCCGCCCAGATAGGGGATGGCGACATTGTCGACGACCTGGACGAACTCGGCCGAACGGGCCGGTGCCACGACCGGCACGGCCACGGTGTATTTTTCGGAATAGACGGCCTGGCCGTCACGCTCGACGGCAAAGCGGATCGGGGCATTGACCGAGCTCTGATTGCCTTGGGGGCCGAGCAGCACCCGCCCGGTGACGCCCATATTGACGGTGATCAGCCCGTTGGAGACCACGCAATTGCGCGTCGTTTCGTCGATCACGCCCTGATATTGCAGCGCGCGGGCATCGCCCGTCTTGCCGCTACCGTAGTAGAACATGGCTTCGCTGCCCGGACGCACGCGGATCGGCGGGCACTGGGTGGCAATGGCCGGCAGAGCATTGGTCTGGGCCGCGGCGACCGCGGCGGGGGTCGGGGTGGCGTTCTGCAGGGTCTGGGTCTGGGTGGCATTACCGCCGCCAAACATGCCGCCCATCGAGCAGCCGGCCAGAACGGTCGCGGCAGCGGCGGCGGCAGACAAACGCAGGGCCAGGGGCGTGAAAAGGGTCATCGGCAAGTCTCCTGACGCAATACTAGCTGTTGGCGGCTTCAAGGGCCATCAGAATAGCGGGTGCCCCGCTGGCACCGACGCCAGGACCATCCTCGACAAACACATCCTGCACCACGCCATCGCGGATCAGCACGGCAGAGCGCGCAAAGCGCGGCCCCATGCCGGCGACCGTCAGGTCGAGCTGCAGGCCGAAGGCCTTGGCCATGGCGCCATTGCCATCGGCGAGGAAATCGATGTGACCCAGGGCGCCGGTATTCTCGGCCCAGGCCTTCATGACGTGGTGATCGTTGACCGAGGCGCAGACGATGCGCGTGACGCCGGCAGTCCTGAGTTTGGCCTCATTGGCCAGAAAGCCGGGCAAATGGTTGACATGGCAGGTGGGGGTGAAGGCGCCCGGCACGGTGAACAGCACGACCAGCCCCTGCCCCAGCACGTCGGTCGTGGTGGTGTCGGCAATGCCGTCGGCGTTGACGAGCTTGGTGGGGACGGACGGAAGTGCACTGCCGCGTTCAATCATAATTCGATAGCCCCGTGGATTGGGCCGCCCGCAGGCAGCGCTTCGCCTTGCTCAACATGTGTCCGGAATATGCGGCTTTGCTTCCGCAGACAAGGCCCTGCCGGCCTTTCCCCGTGCACTCTCTAGTCGGTTGGCGTTACCGTGACGGCGCGGTCGATTTCAAAGGCGCCGTGGTCCGTCATGAAGGTGAGTTCAACCGGCTGGTCCGCCAGATCGGTCTCGTCGACCTGCCCCAGAACCGGGATGAGTACTAGGTTTGGTTCCGGGCTTTTTTGCGGCGCGCCAAACAGGGGCAGCCCGCTGGCTGTGGCGGCAATCAGCGAGGTCGGATCGAGGGCGGGATCGCTGAGCGGTACCTCGAGCATGCCGGAGGCGGCGTCGTAGACGACTGTGCCAATGGGCGTGGTTGAATGATCCCAGTCGATGGGTGTGAGTGCCACGGCCTGGCGCAGGCGCAGGCCATTGGCGCGGTCGGGCGTGGCTTCTGCCAAGGCCAGGGAGAACCGCACCTGGGCCGGCACGCAGATGTCCGAACAGATGCCCAGCACCGCCGTCATGTCGGCATGCGGGGCATGGGGCGACACCGTCACCGCGATGGGCAAGACGGTGGGCCCATAATAGACGTAGTCGGCATAGCCATTGGTGGTGTCGAGCGTGGGATAGGGCCAGAGGATCTCGTGTGCGGTGACGGCCGACGCGCCGCCGAAATCGAGTTCGGTGGGCAGCCCGGTTTCGCCGGGCACGCGCCAATAGGTCTTGGTGCCGGCCGGCATGTCGATCTCAAGGCCGAGCAGCGTCGTGCCGTCGGGCTTGACCTCGCCGGTACTGATCAGCCGCAGCTTGACGCCAGGGGCCACCTCCTGCCACGGCGTTTCGCCCGCAAAGGCGGATTGGGTGAACAGCACTAGGGCAAGGACGAGCAAAATGGGACGCATGGCACTGCCAATAGCGCAGGAGAAGGTGAAGAAACAGCTGCGCAGCCATCATGCCTTCGTGAAGGCGACCTCGCGCCATCAGCCAATGAGGAACTTGGCAGCGGCGGCACAAGTGCTAGACTGCCCCCATGAACACGCTCGAAGGACAATTCCTGGTCGCCATGCCCGACATGGATGATGAACGCTTCGCCGAAAGCGTCATCCTGGTGGTTGGCCATGGCGGCGAAGGCGCGGTGGGTCTTGTGGTCAACCATGAGCTCGAAGAATTGCGCTTTGCCGACATTATCGACGAGCTCGACCTGGGCGATCCTGACAGCGTCATTCGCCTGCCCGACGAAATCCGGCAGCGTGCCGTGATGCGCGGCGGACCGGTCGAGCGGGGCCGCGGCTTCGTGCTGCATTCGCAGGACTATCACAGCGGCAACAGCTATCGCGTGGCCGAAGGCACCAGCCTGACGGCAACGCTGGACGTGCTCAAGGCCATGGCTTTCGGTCCGGCCCCCAAGGCGTCCCTGTTCGCGCTGGGCTGCTGCGGCTGGGGCGCCGGCCAGCTGGAAGACGAGATCGCCCGCAATGGCTGGCTCACCGCACCCTTCTCGCGCACGCTGGTATTCGATACGCCGGTCAAGGACCGCTATGCGGCGGCCCTGGCCAGCCTGCATATCACACGGGCCACGCTCAGCCCGGATGCCGGGCACGCCTAGCGCGCCTTGCGCAGGACGGCCTAGCGCTTGAGCTGGAAGGCCAGCTGCTTGCCGAATTCGGTACCCGTCATGGCCGCGCCAAAGACGAAGCCCTGGGCATAGCGACAGTTCAGCGTGCGCAGGCGCTCCAGCTCGTCCTGGTTTTCAACACCCTCGGCGATCACCATCAGATCGAGATCGCTGGCCAGCGTCACGATCGACTTGATGATCGGCACCTGGGTATGGGCGATGCCATGGCCCTCGCTCAGCCGCACGAAGGGCTGGGGAATCTTGATGGTGTCGAAGGGGAAGCGGTGCAGATAGCTCAGTGAGGAATGGCCGGTGCCGAAGTCGTCGAGTGCCAGGCCAAGGCCGAGATTGCGCAAAGCCTGCAGCATATAGGCGGAATGTTCGGGATTGGTCATCACCTGGCTCTCGGTGATTTCGAGCTTGAGGTGGCGGGCCAGTTCCTTGTCCTGGCTGACCAGGCTGCGCATGTCGTTGAGCAGGGTCTCGGTGGCCAGCTGGGTGGGCGAGAGATTGACCGAGATAAAGAAGTCCTCGGGCAGGCCGAAGGCTGTCATCCAATCCTTGGCCTGGGCAGCCGATTGCTCGAATGCCAGCCGGCCGAGCTTTTCGATCTGGCCGGAGCGCTCAGCCAAAGGCACAAACTCGTCGGGGCTGACCGAGCCGCGGGTGGGATGGGTCCAGCGCATCAGCGCCTCGGCCCCGACCATCTGGTTGGTCTGGATATCCATTACCGGCTGGAACTGCACATGCAGCTCGCCATGCTTCATGCCGCGCTCGAGATCTTCCTCGCTGGCGCGGTTATAGGCGGCAATCGAGCGCGCCGACGCGCGATAGGCCTCGATACGGTCGCCGCCCAACCGCTTGGCGTAATACATGGCCAGCTCGGCATCACGCAGCACGTCGACGGCCTCGGCGGGGTTGCTGTCATAGATGGTGACGCCAATCGAGGCAGTCAGCGTCAGGTCGCGGTCGCCGAAGTTGAACGGCGCCTTGAGTGCCTTGCGGATCTGCTCGGCCGTCTCGGCGATCTTGCCGGCGGCCTGCTCGGACGCCAGGATCACGGCGAACTGGTCGCCGGTAATGCGCGCCACCGTATCGAGCGGGCGCATGATGCGGGCAATACGCCGGGAAATGGCCAGCAGCACCGAGTCGGCCGCAGCGTGGCCGATGCGCTCCTCGAGCTCCATGAAGCGGTCGATATCGATAAGGAAGACGGCTGGCTTGGTGCCACCGGGCTGGCGGGCGCGCAGCAAAGCGCGCTCCAGCCGATCAAGGAACAACTGACGATTGGGCAGGCCGGTCAGGCTGTCATGAACAGCATCGTGCAGCAGGCGCTCGCGCGCGGCGCGGTCTTCGGTGACATCCTGCAAGGTGCCGACAATGCGGTTGACCTGGCCGTCGCCGCCCAGCACCGGCTTCACCCGCATGCGGAAGGCGCGGTAATTGCCGTCATGGCTGGCGATGCGCATGTCGGCGGACACCTTGCCGCGGCGCAGTTCGACCAGGGTATCGAAGGCGGTGCGGAAGCGATCGCGGTCATCGGGATGGACGCGATCGAGCCAGAGCTTGATGGCGCCGCGCAGGGCGCCGCGCCGTTCACCCAGGCGCACGGCCAGTTCGTCGCTGACGGCGACGCGATCGCGCTCGATATTCCAGTCAAAGACGAAATCGCCCGAACCGGTTAGCGCCAAAGCGCGGCGTTCGACTTCCGACAGCGTGCCGATGCTGACCTGGCCCTCGGAAAAGGCGTGCTGGACTGCAGTGAAGCCGAGCAGCATGACGATCAGCACAAGGCCGCCGCCCACTGCCGGCTGAGCCACGTCGTTGGAGACCTGGCCGGACACGACCAGCCAGGAATAGAACAGCCAGGCGATGACGATGATCCAGGTGGGTACCAGCAGCACGGCGCGGTCATAGCCGCGCAAGGCCAGTAGCAGGATCAGGAAAAAGCCCGAGAGGCCGAGCAGCGCCAACACCAGCCGGGCAATGGTCGCGGCGATGGCAGGCTCGAAAAAGGCAAAGCCGAAGAGGGCTAGGAACAGAGCCGCCAGCCCGAGCGCCAGATGGACGAAGCGCAGATGCCAGCGATGCAGATTGAGATAGATGAAGAGAAAGCCAGCCAGAGTGGTGGCTATACCCGCCTCGGCGGCGGCGCGCAGCGGCGGGACGCCGGTGGCCGAGAGACCCAGCAGGCGCCCCAGCACGCCGAAATCGATCAGCAGATAGATCAGCACCGCCCAGGCCACGGCAGCGGTGGCGGGAAACACGCCGCGCCCCTTGACCACGAACATGATGGACAGGAATACCGAAGCCAGCGAGGCCACGCCCAGCACTACGCCGCGGAACAGGGTGAAGGAGTTGACGTAGTCGCGATAGGCATTGGGCTGCCAGAGATAGAGCTCGGGCAGGCCGGCGCCGGTCAGTTCGGCGACAAAGGTGACGGTGGCGCCCGGATCAAGGGTGACCTCGAAGACGTCGGCCTCGGAATCGGTCAATCGTACCGGACGAATGCCGGCGCTGGGCGTCAGCGCGGTGATGCGATCGCTGCCCAGATCGGGCTGCACGATGCCCGAGCCGGGCAGACGATAGAACGGCGCCACCAGCAGTCGCTCGATCTGCTGGTCGCTGTCATTGCTCAGCGCAAACAGGGCAAAGCCGGGATCGGTACCCTTTTCGGAAGCCAGCACCTCGATGCGCCGTATGATGCCGTCGGCGCCGGGAGCGGTGGACAGTTCGACGCGACCGCCGTCGCCGGGCCGTATCTCCAGCACTTGGGACAGGTTGACGGCGTTGACATCGTCGGGGACCGAGATGACTTCCAGGGCTTGGGCGGGAGCGAGAGATGCCAGCACCAGGGCAAGACACATCGCGAGTGCATAAAAGTGACGCATCAAGGGCGAGTATATCCTGCGGTAGGCTTCATTGTGGCAGCGATCCGGCGACACACCGAATATTGGCGCGGCACGGAACGGCGTCCTCTTGAGGGGAGCGCCCTTTGGTAGCGGGGTTTGATCCGAGCGACAAGCTTGGCGAACTGTTGCCAAAAAGGCACACAGCTAGACCACCCGTCTGGCAAAGCAGGCCAGCTCGTAGCGTTCGCGGTTGAGACCGAACAGGACATGGTCTTCCCAGCGGCCATTGATCTGCAGATATTTCTCCGCGAAGCCCTCTTCCACGAAGCCATTCTTTTCGAGCACCCGGCGCGAGGCCATGTTGCCGGGCAGGAAGGCGGCGTGGATGCGGTGCAGGTCGAGGGTGTCGAAAACGAAGGGCAGACAGGCCGCCACAGCCTCGGTCATCAGGCCCTTGCCGGCATATTGCTGGCCCATCCAGTAGCCCAGATTGACGAACTGGGCAGCGCGGCGGCGCACATTGGACAGGGTAATGCCGCCCACCAGCGTTTCGTCCCGGCCATCGGGCAGGAAAATGAACAGGGCATAGTCAGTGCCCTCCTCCGCCTCTTCGCGGGCGCGCTTGACCCGGCTGGTGAAGACGCGGCGCGCCAGGTCCGCCTCGGTCCAGCGCGGTTCGAAAGGCATAAGGAAGGCCCGGCTGGAGCGGCGCAGGGATTGCCATTGCTCATAGTCCGACAGCTGCGGCAGGCGCAGGTGCACGCCGGCGCCGCGCAGGCTGATCAGCGATGGCGGCGACGACCAGGGCCAGAGCACGGCTTTGGCCATTCAACGCTTGAGATGATCGCCAATGGCCTGGACGTCCGCCAGATTGCCGATCGGCCCAATGCCGGCCAGGGTGGGCGTGCCCTGGGTGAATATCTGTTCGGCAATCTCCTGCACGCGTCGGGCGGTGATGGCGTTGATGCGGTCCACCGTCTCCTGCATGGGGATGGGGCGACCCCACAGGATCTGCTGGCGCGCCAGCTGGCCGGCGCGGGCCGAGGGGCTTTCGAGCGACATCAGCAGGCCGGCGCGGATCTGGTTGCGGACGCGGATCACTTCTTCGTCGGTGATGTTCTCGGTGGCGCGCTTGAGTTCGTCGAGCACGACCGGGACGAGGTCGGCGACTTCGTCGGCGCCGGTGGCTGCCGCGACGCCGAAGACGCCGCTATCGGCAAAGGCCCAGTGGAACGAATAAACCGAGTAGCAGAGGCCACGCTTTTCGCGGATTTCCTGGAACAGGCGCGAGCTCATGCCGCCACCCAAGATCGAGGCCAGCACCTGCGCTGCATAGAAGCCGTCGGCATTGTAGGCGCGACCCTCGAAGCCGACCACGATATGGGCCTGCTCATGGTCGGAAACCAGGCGTTCCTGGCCGCCCTGATATTCGGCGCGCTGCGGCGCCGGGGCGCCATTGGGCTTGAGAGTGGCAAAGCGCTCGCGCGCCACATCGACCAGGTTGTCGTGGCTGACATTGCCGGCCGCAGCCAGCACCATATGGTCGCCGACATAGTTGCGGTTCATATACTTGCGGATGGTGTCGGAATTGACCGCACGCACCGAATCCACCGTGCCCAGAATGGTGCGGCCGATCGGCTGGCTGGGAAAGGCGGCTTCCTGGAACAGGTCGAATACCTGATCATCGGGATTGTCGCGGGCGGCGCCGATTTCCTGGACGATGACCTGCTTTTCGCGGGTCAGCTCGTCCTCGTCGAACAGCGAATTCTGCAGGATGTCGGAGAGAATGTCGGCGGCCAGCACCACATCTTCCTTGAGTACCCGCGCAAAGTAACCGGTATGCTCGATGGAGGTCGCAGCGTTGAGGTCGCCGCCCACATTCTCGATGGCTTCGGCGATCTGGAGGGCATTGCGCGAGCTGGTGCCCTTGAAGGCCATGTGCTCGAGCAGATGGGAAATGCCGTGCTCGGTCTTGCGCTCGGAGCGCGCGCCTGCCTTGACCCAGACCCCCAGCGAAGCACTTTCGAGATGGGACATGTGATCGGTCAGGATCACCATGCCATTGTCCAGGGTCGTCGTTTCTACGCTCACTCAGGATTCTCCTCAGGCCCAGCGATCCGGTGACCGCTGGTCCCTCTTGTCGCTAGGCAGCGCGCGTGCGCGCTGAAATGAAATCTTCGACCGCCTGAGGGTCATTGGCAAGCACGCTGAGGCGCTCGGGCCGATCATAGAGATCGGCCAGCCAGGCCGGCAGCGCCGGATCGACGCCCGAGGCGGCCTTGACGGCGGCAGGAAACTTGGCTGGATGGGCCGTGGCCAGGGTAATCATCGGCGTCGCGCCCTGCGGCTGCAGAAGGGCAACATGCAGGCCCACGGCGGTGTGGGGATCGAGCAGATAGCCGCTCCCCTGCAGCGTTTCGGCAATGGTGGCGTGGGTGGCAGCCTCGTCTGTGGTGGCGGCGGCAAAGCCGGCGCGGATGGCCTTGAGCGCCGCTTCGGGCACGGCAAAGCCGCCCGACTGCTTGAGGCTATCCATCATGGCCAGCACGGCCGGTGCGTCACGCCCGGCAGCCTCGAACAGCAGGCGTTCGAAGTTGGACGAAATCTCGATATCCATGGACGGACTGATGGTGGGGGAAACCCCATCCATGTCGTAGCGGCCGGTCTCGATGGTGCGGCGCAGGATGTCATTGGCATTGGTGGCAATGACCAGGGTCTCGATCGGCAGACCCATGGCACGGGCGCAATAGCCGGCGAAGATATCGCCGAAATTGCCGGTCGGTACGGTGAAGCTGACTTTGCGATGCGGGGCGCCGAGGGATACCGCTGCGGTAAAATAATAGACGATCTGGGCGACGATGCGGCCCCAGTTGATCGAGTTCACGCCAGACAGGCGTACCCGGTCGCGGAAGGCGTGGTTGTTGAACATCGCCTTGACGATGTTCTGGCAGTCGTCAAACGTGCCCTCAAGCGCGATATTGTGGACATTGGCATCAAGCACGGTGGTCATCTGCAGTCGCTGCACCGGCGAGGTGCGCCCCTGGGGATGCAGGATGAAGATGTCGGTGGTGTCGCGACCGCGAAAGGCCTCGATGGCGGCCGAGCCGGTATCGCCCGAGGTGGCGCCGACAATGGTGGCCCGCAGGCCGCGCTCGAGCAGGATGTGGTCCATCACCCGGCTGAGGAACTGCATGGCGACGTCCTTGAAGGCCAGGGTCGGACCGTGGAACAGCTCGAGCAGGAAATGGCCCGGCGCCAGTTCGACCAGTGGCGCGACGGACGGGTGGCGGAACATGGCGTAGGAATCGTCGAGTATCTGCTTGAGCTTGGCCGGCGCAATCTCATCGCCGGTGAAGCGGCTGATGATGGCATAGGCGACATCGGCATAGGGCTTGCCGGCAAAACCGGCGATCTCGGCGGCGCTCAGCTGCGGCCAGGACTGGGGTACATAGAGCCCGCCATCGGCTGCCAGGCCAGCCAGTACTGCGTCAGAGAAGCCGAGCACGGGTGCCTGACCGCGCGTTGAGACAAACTGCATTGGGGGGAAGCGCCCTTTTAGAATTGTTGCAACGTAGTGAAACCGTCACCGAACCGCAAGTTCGCTGGCTCAGTTGGCGTCGGGGTTCTTGCTGCTGGCCCGCTGCCGCGCCAACCAGAAGCCCAGCATGACGACGGCGACAATGGCAAAGCCGAACCAGGTATAGGCATAGCCGAGATGGTTGTTGGGAAACTCGATCACCGTCTCGCCGCCCTGGGGCAGTTCGCCGGGCGCGCCGGCCGGCAGGTCGACATAGAAGGGCGCGATGGGCGCCAGCATGGGGTCGACCATGGCCGCCAACCGCATTGGATCGCGCACCCATTCGATGCGATTTGACGTGTCGGGCGCGGGGGTCATGAAGCCGGCCGCCTCGCCGGGACGCAGCAGGCCGAAAATGGTCACCGGGGTGACGTCGGCTTCGCCGTCGGTCACGGCGGCTTCCTGCAGCGCCGCGGGAACAAAGCCGCGATTGACGAAGACGGTGCCGCCCTGGGCCAGGACAAAGGGCGTGACCACCCAGTAGCCGGGACCGGAGGCCTGGCCGCGGGCATCGCCGAGGCTGGTGAAGACGGTGACGGTCTGGTTGTAGCGGAAGGCGCCGGTCAGCGTAACAGGGCGGAAGTTGAGATCGGCGAGATCAAGGTTCGCCCACTGGTCGGCACCTGGCACCGGGATCGGGGCGGCGTCGAGGCGTTGGTCGACGGCCAGGATCAGCGCCTCCTTCTCGGCCAGGCGCTCAAGCTGCCAGAAACCGAGCCAGCTGCAGGTGATGGCCAGCGCCAGCATCAGCACCACGAAGGTGGCGGTCTTGATACGACCCATGACCGGCGCCTGCTTCATTGATGCCCCTCATGGGCATCGTGACGATACTGCAGCGCCACCAGCACGCCCTTGAAAGGCGGCAGCAAAGCCAGCGACAGGACGATGGTGGCCGGGATCCACAGCATCAGATGCACATAGGGGGGCGGGTTGAATGCCGCGCTGACCATGAGCGCCAGGATAATGATGATGGGCGCGACGAGGAAGATCACAAAGATGGCGGGACCGTCGCCGCTATCGGCAAAGCCCAGATCGAGAGCGCAAACGGCGCATGTCGGCGCGACCTTGAGATAGCCCTTGAACAGTTTGCCCTCACCACAACGCGGGCAACGGCAGAGTAGACCGGCGACGAAGGGCGAAGGCTGGGCCAAAACAGGTCTCCAAAAAGGTTCGGGGCGCAGCTTATGCCACGCCCCGTGCAATCATTCAGGCGAACCCTAGTGTGACAGTGGAACGCCCCAGGCGCCCCAGACATAGATCGAGGCAAACAGGAACAGCCAGACCACGTCAACGAAATGCCAGTACCACGCGGCAAATTCGAAGCCGAGATGGCGCTCCGGCGTGAAGTCGCCGCGTTCGGCCCGGACCAGGCAGACGGCGAGGAACACGGTGCCGATGAAGACGTGGAAACCATGCAGGCCGGTGGCCATGAAGAAGGTGGCGCCATACATCGAACCGGCAAAGGCAAAGCCTGCTTCGGAATATTCCAGCAGCTGGGTGGCGGTGAACAGCGCGCCGAGGGCGACGGTGAGAACCAGGCCCCAGCGCAGGCCCTGGCGATCATTCTCGAGCAGAGCGTGATGCGCCCAGGTTACCGTGGTGCCGGAGGTCAGCAGGATCAGCGTGTTGAACAGCGGCAGGTGGAAGGGGTCGAACAGCTCGATGCCGGTCGGCGGCCAGACACCGCTGGTGGCAGCGACGCGGGCATATTGCTCGACGTCATCGAGGCGGAAGAAGCCGTCGAAATAGGCCCAAAAAAAGCCGAAAAACACCATCACTTCAGAGGCGATGAACAGCATCATGCCATAGCGGTGATGCATCTGCACGACCGGCGTATGGAAGCCCGTATTGGCTTCCCTGACCACGTCCGCCCACCAGGCATACATGGTGTAAAGCACGCCCACGAGGCCTACAAAGAACACCCACGGGGTCCAGTCATGCATCCAGAAGATGCCGCCCATGGCCATAATCAGTACAGCAACCGAGCCGACAAAGGGCCACGGGCTGGGTTCGACCATGTGATAGTCGTGGTTCTTTTCAATGGCGGACATGGTCAGCTTCCCTCGTTGTCTGAAGCGTAGAAGGTGTAAGAGAGGGTGATCTCTTTGATGGTGTCGAGTTCCTGATTGGTATCAAGCTCGGGATCGACGAAAAAGACGATCGGCATGTCCACGGTTTGCCCGGGCTGCAGCGTCTGCTCGGTGAAGCAGAAGCATTCGATCTTGTTGAAGTAAACGCCAGCTTTTTCGGGGGTCACATTGAAGATCGCCTGGCCGGTGACTGGCTTGTCCGAATAGTTGGTGGCGACGAAATTGACTGTGTCGACGGCGCCGATCCGGTCGGTGATCGGGCTGGCCGGGGTCACCTTCCAGGTCAGATCATGGGACACGTTGGAATCAAAGCGCACCTTCATTTCGCGGGCGATGAGGCCCTTGGGATTGTCGGTGGCGGTCTGTGTCGTGCCGCCAAAGCCGGTCGCCTGGCAGAACATCTGGTAGAGCGGCACCGAGGCATAGGCCAAGCCCACCATGCCCAGAGCGAGGCAGAGGCCAGCCAGGGCGGTACGGTTGTTGCGCTTGCCGGCCGAAACGGCGCCGTGGGAGATATCGGCCATCAGAGCGCCCTATCAAACAGAGCCGGGCCCATCTTGACGATGGTCAGCGTGTAAAAGGTCACGGCAAACAGCGCCAATGCGATCGCCAGGGCAATCGAGCGGCGGCGGCGTACCCGGGCGCGCGCGGCAGCCACTTCCGGGGTTTCCAGTTCGACAGCCCGGACTTCGTCTGGTGCGCTCATGACAGAACTCCCGGCAGGACGTTGAACCGGGCCAGCATATTGTCAACCAGCAGCGCGAAAAACAGCACGAACAGATAACCCAGCGAATAATTGAACAGCGTGCGGGCTGCCTTGCGCATGGCAACATCGGCGCCAGTGGCCAGCAGGCGCCAAGCCAGCAGCAGGAAGCCAGCGCCGGAGAGTACGGCTACCGCGGAATAGACCAAGCCGGCAAAACCAAGCAGTGTGGGCAGCATGGCGGCCAACGCCAGCAGCACCGAATAGACAAAGATCTGCACCTTGGTATGGGGCACGCCCTTGACGTTGGGCAGCATGGGAATGCCGGCCGCGCCATAGTCGGACTGCTTGTAGAGGGCCAGCGCCCAGAAGTGCGGCGGGGTCCACAGGAAGATGATGAGGAAGAGCGCGAGGCTTTCCACGGTAATGGTGCCGGTCACGGCGGCCCAGCCGACCATGGGCGGAAAGGCGCCGGCGGCGCCGCCGATGACGATGTTTTGCGGCGTCGAGCGCTTGAGCCAGACGGTATAGACGACGGCATAAAAGAAGATGGTGAAAGCCAGCAGGCCGCCAGCCACCCAGTTGGTGGCCAGGCCCAGCAGCGCCACAGAAAACACCGACAGCACGACGCCAAAGATCAGCGCCTCGCCGCCCGAGATGCGACCGGCCGGAATCGGCCGGTTCTGGGTGCGGCTCATGATGGCGTCGATATCGGCGTCGTACCACATGTTGAGCGCGCCCGAGGCCCCTGCTCCGATGGCGATGCAGAGCACGGCGATGAAGCCAACCAGGGGATTGATGCCGCCAGGGGCAACCAGCAGGCCGACAATGGCCGTGAACACCACCAGCTGCATGACGTTGGGCTTGAGCAGCGCGAGGTAATCCTCGACGCGTGCTTCGCCCGTCATGGCTGAGAGGTGTCTGCTGTCGTCAACTAAAGCCACTGGCTTTGCTTTCCTTGCGTCGTTTGTCGGGCCGCGCGGACGCGGCCCGGATGCACTCAATGCGCGTTGGTCGATTCGATCTTGGGCAGCGTGGTGAACTGGTGGAACGGTGGCGGGCTGGACAGGGTCCATTCCAGCGTCGTTGCGCCATCGCCCCATGGGCTGTCACCGGCGGGCCGCTTCTTCTTGAAGGCTTCCCAGGTGGCATAGAAGAAGATCGCCATGGCCACGAAGGTTATGTAGTAGCCGATCGAGGAGATGCGGTTAAAGAAGCCAAAGGCGTCCGGATAGTCGATGTAGCGGCGCGGCATGCCGGCCAGGCCGAGGAAATGCTGCGGGAAGAAGATCAGGTTCACGCCGACAAACATGATCCAGAAATGCGCCGCGGCCAGGGTCTCGTTGTACATGTAGCCGAACATCTTGGGGTACCAGTAGTACCAGGCCGCGAAGATCGAAAACACGGCACCCAGCGACAGCACATAGTGGAAGTGGGCGACCACATAATAGGTGTCGTGCAGGGCACGGTCGGCACCGGCATTGGCCAGCACCACGCCGGTCACACCACCAACGGTGAACAGGAAGATGAAGCCGATGGCCCAGAGCATGGGCGACTTGAAGGTGATCGAGCCGCCCCACATGGTGGCGATCCAGCTGAAGATCTTGACGCCGGTGGGCACCGCGATGACCATCGTGGCGGCCACAAAGTAGCGCTGCACGTCAAGGCTGAGGCCGGTGGTGTACATGTGATGCGCCCACACCACGAAGCCGACGAAGCCGATGGCGACCATGGCATAGGCCATAGCCATGTAGCCGAAGATCGGCTTGCGGCTGAAGGTGGAGACGATGTGGCTGATGATGCCGAAGCCCGGCAGGATCATGATGTACACTTCGGGATGGCCGAAGAACCAGAACAGGTGCTGGAACAGGATCGGATCGCCGCCCTCGGCAGGCTTGAAGAAGGCTGTGCCGAAATTGCGGTCGGTCAGCAGCATGGTGATGGCGCCGGCCAGCACGGGCAGAGCCAGCAGCAGCAGGAAGGCGGTGACCAGCACGGACCAGGCAAACAGCGGCATCTTGTGCAGCGTCATGCCGGGGGCACGCATGTTGAAAATGGTGGTGATCAGATTGATCGCGCCCAGGATCGAACTCACGCCCGCCACGTGCAGCGAGAGGATGGCAAAATCCATGGCCGGGCCGGGATGGCCGGTGGTCGAGAGCGGCGGATAGATGGTCCAGCCGCCACCAAAGCCGAGCGCACCCGGGCCGGTGCCTTCAAAGAACAGGCTCATCAGCAGCAGGATGAATGCCGGTGGCAGAAGCCAGAAGGCGATGTTGTTGATGCGCGGGAAAGCCGTGTCGGGCGCGCCGATCATCAGCGGGGCGAAATAGTTGGCAAAGCCACCCATGGTGGCCGGCATGACCACGAAGAACACCATGATCAGGGCATGGGCGGTGGTGAACACATTGTACATGTGCTTGCCCGCGTCGATCGCCGCGTCGCCGTCAACGCCATAGACCATGGCGGCAAGGCCGTGGAAAATTTGGATGCCGGGCTCCTGCAGCTCCATGCGCATGACGCCGGACAGCAGCCCGCCGATCACGCCGGTGATGATGGCAAACACCAGGTACATCACGCCGATGTCCTTGTGGTTGGTCGAGTAGACCCAGCGGCGCCAGCCGGTCGGCGTGTGATTGTCGTGGGCGGCGTCGTGTCCGGTGGCGTGGGCCTGGAGGTGAGCGGTGTCAGTCATGTGGTTATCCCCTGAGCCCTGGTCTACTGCACTGCGGCCAGCGTGGCATTGGCGGCAGCATAGTCGCCACCCTCAAACGCCGCGATGTAGGTGGCAAATTCTGCTTTGGTCACGACGCGGACGGCGATGGGCATGAAGGCATGGTCCTTGCCGCAGAGCTCGGAGCACTGGCCATAAAAAATGCCGGTTTCGCGCGAATTGAACCAGGTTTCGTTGAGCCGGCCGGGGACGGCATCGATCTTGATGCCGAAGGATGGGACGGCAAAGGCATGGATCACGCCCAGCGGATCGGCGGTAACCTGCAGGCGTACCGTGGTGTCGACGGGAACGACGAGTTCGTTGTCGACGGCCAGCAGGCGCGGCTGGTTCGGCTTTTCGGTCTGTTCGTAGTTGTCACCGGGCGCACCCAGGATCAGCGAGGAGAACTCGACGCCCTGATCGACATACTGATAGTCCCAGTACCACTGCTGGCCGGTGGCCTTGACGGTAAGTTCGGGGGCCGGAACCTCGACTTCGCCGAAGGAGAAGATGTTGGAGCCGAGATACTTGCGCTCGCCATCAGGTGTGGTCAGCTGGTCGGACAGCACGCCGAAGGAGGGAATGGCGATAACGATCAGCACGACGATGGGCAGCACCGTCCAGGCGATCTCGACCATGGTATTGTGGGTGAAGCCGGCCGGGACCGGATTGCGCTTGGCGTTGAAGCGGATGACGATCCACACCAGCAGCACCAGCACGAGGACGACGATCAGGCTGATGGTCCACAGCAGGATGCCGTCGTGAAAGCTGACGATGGAGTCCATGATCGGGGTAACCGAGCGCTGCAGGTGATACTGCCCGGGCAGCGGATGGCCGGTGGCTTCCAGCGGAGCATCCTGGGCCACAGCAAGAGCCGGGGCCAGCGCCATTGCGGCCGCTGCAGCAGCGCCCATCTTTCTCAAGAACTGACCGGTCACCATAAACCCCTGTGTCGACTTCAATTGGTGCATCCGCACCGGGATTGAGTGGCAATACAGCGGCATAGATAACGCCGCCCCGACTCAACCTCGGAGCGAAAACTCTTCCGGTGACCTAAATCATATCGCTGCGGGCAAGTCCATTGCGGCTTGACTGTGTCATGCTGCGTCATATTGCGCCGCGCTGGGCCACAAACCGCCTCATCCCCGCCGCACTCTGGGGCGCATATCCCGGGCAATCGGGCGGTTTGCGGGCGGTTTGGTTGACTTGAGCCACAGCCTAGCGGAAACACAGAGCGCCTGGAACAGACCCACGATTCGGCGGGAGTATTGATCGAGTGAAGCGGATTTTGAATCGTCATCTGGCCGGCCTTGGCCTGGCTGTCCTAGCCCTTGCCGCCGGCGGCAGCGCCGTGCTGGGTCAGGGCGTGGTGCGCGCCCAGTATGGTGACTGGCAGATGAGCTGCGACACGCCGCCTGGCGCCAGCTTTGAGCAATGCGCCATCATCCAGAACGTGCTGGCGGAAGACCAGCCCAATGTAGGGCTGTCGGTGATCATCCTGCGCACGGCCGACCGTGAGGCCCGCCTGCTGCGCGTGCTGGCGCCACTGGGCGTGCTGCTGCCCAACGGGCTGGGTCTGAATGTGGACGGCGAAGACATGGGTCGCGTGGCTTTCGTGCGCTGCCTGCCCAATGGCTGTGTCGCCGAAGTCGTGCTGGACGATGCGCTGGTGGAAACGCTGACCAACGGGACGAGCGCGATCTTTGTGGTGTTCAAGACGCCCGAAGAAGGCATCGGCATTCCGGTGTCGCTGAACGGGCTGAAAGACGGCTTCGCCCAGCTCCCCTAGAGCGGCATCCCAAAAAAAGCCGGACAGGTGCAAGCACCGTCCGGCAAGTCATCAGGAAACGGGATCGGCGGCAAAACCGACCCGGGAGATGGCACGCGCTCGCAAAAGCAAAACGTACCAACCTTGGAGGTGCCGACCGCAGCGATGCGGCCGGCGCAATTCATATTAACGGCCTAGAGCCGGGCGTTGCGGGCGCGGGCGGCGTTGAGCACATGCTCGGTGCCGCCATAGGCGCGGGTCGACAGCGCAGCAGTGATGTCGGCCCGGGTAATGCCCAGGTCATCGAGGCGGCCGGAGTCGAGTGCCAGCAAGGCGGTCAGCGCGGTCCGGCGGGTACGGGCGGCGTTTGCCTCGGCGATCCAGCGCGCAAGCGCAGCAAGGGGACTAGACGAGGCGGCCGCTGGTGACCGCTCGCCGGAAAGCGAGATAGCCATGGGAATTCTCCACTCATGGGTTGCGCCAACGGGAGGTTGGCGACGCAGCGCCAGAGGTGCTGGAGCCGATGACAGCAAAATACCGCTCTGGACATTCATTCGTCCAACAAATAGATTTCATCTACTTCATCAATTTGAGTGATGTGAGGGGCCATGGCCGCACCGCTTGATCTGGACCAGTTGCAGAGCTTCTGCGCCATTGCCGATTGCGGCAGCTTCACCGAAGCGGCGCGGCGGGTGAACAAGACCCAATCGGCCGTGTCGATGCAGATCAAGCGACTCGAGGAGCGGCTGGGCCAGTCGTTGCTGGCGCGTGACGGGCGCAGCGTGACTCTGACCGCCCATGGCGACGCGCTCTATGCCCGGGCACGCAAGATGCTGCGCACCAATGCCGAAATCATGGATCATTTTTCCGATGGCGTGCTGGCCGGCTCGATCCGCTTCGGCGTGCCGGACGACTATGCGGTGCGGCTGCTGCCCGTCATTTTGTCGAGCTTCCAGCGGACGCATCCGCGGATTGCAGTCGACGTGGCCTGCATGGCCTCGGAGGAACTGCTCAACGGCATGCGGGCGGGTCGCTATGACCTCATCGTCTTCACGCAGGGAACCGAGCAGAATTACGGCGAATTGTTCCGCACCGAAAAGATGCACTGGGTGACCAGCCATGGCGGGCGGGCCCTGGCCAGCGAGCCGGTTGCCATTGCCTGCGGGCCGTCATGCTGCATCTGGCGCAAGGATGCGCTGGCGGCCCTCGATCGCACCGGCAAGGACTATCGCGTCGCTTACACGTCATCGAACGCCACGGCGATTTCGAGCGCCGTGCTGTCGGACCTGGCTATCGGCTTCCTGCCCGAGAGCGCGTTGCAGCCGGGCATGCGGGTGATCAGCGATGATTATGGGCTGCCGCGGCTGGGCGATGCGCAGATCGCGCTGATGCGGGCCAGCCACGCCTATGGCGGCATCTATGACGCGCTGGCTAGCCATATCGTGCAGTCCATGGGGAACCTGCAAACCGCCCTGCCCGACGCAGAAGCTGCGGAGTAAGCCGGCGCGGCTCTTGACCTGCCCCGGCCGATGTCGCACCAACGCAGGATGGCCGACATCCTCACCAATGCCACCGAATTCAGCGTCAGCGAAATTGCCCAAGCGGTCAAACGCACCGTCGAGGACGAGTTTGGCCATGTGCGCGTGCGCGGCGAGATATCCGGCTTTCGCGGCCAGCATTCCTCGGGCCACGCCTATTTCACCCTCAAGGACGAGGGGGCGGCCATCGACGCCGTCGTGTGGAAGGGCAATTACGCCAAGCTGAGCTTCAAGCCTCAAGAAGGGCTCGAGGTCATCGCCACCGGGCGGCTGACCACCTTCCCGCGTTCGAGCAAATACCAGATCGTCATCGACAATATCGAGCCGGCCGGGGCCGGGGCGTTGATGGCACTGCTCGAGGAACGCAAGCGCAAGCTGGCCGCCGAGGGCCTGTTCGACCGCGAGCGCAAGCGGGCCCTGCCCTATCTGCCGCGGGTCATCGGCGTCATCACCTCGCCTACCGGGGCGGTGATCCGCGATATCCTGCATCGCCTGGCCGACCGCTTTCCCAGCCATGTCATGGTGTGGCCGGTGCGGGTGCAGGGCGATACCTGTGCGACCGAAGTGGTCAATGCCATCGAAGGCTTCAATGCCATGGTGCCGGGCGGGGTCATGCCGCGGCCGGACCTGCTGATCGTGGCGCGCGGCGGCGGCTCGATCGAGGACCTGTGGGGCTTCAACGAGGAAGCGGTGGTGCGCGCCGTTGCCGCCAGCGGCATTCCGATCATTTCGGCCGTCGGCCACGAGACCGATACGACGCTGATCGACTATGCTGCCGACATGCGGGCACCGACGCCGACGGCGGCCGCCGAGGCGGCCGTGCCGGTGCGGATCGAACTGGTCGGCTATGTCGACGATCTGGGCGGAAGGCAGCGGCAGGCCACGCGACGGGTGGCAGCCAGTGCCCGCGACCGGCTGCGGGCGGCGGTGGCCGGCATGCCCCGGCCGGGGGACCTGGTGGCGCTGCAGCGCCAGCAACTCGATCATGCGGCAGCCAACCTCCTGGGCAATCTGCGCCACTCGGTGCAGTCGCTGCGGCTGCGCTATGCGCGCACCGATTCCAAGCTGACGCCGCGCCTGCTGCAGGGACAGCGCCAGGAAGCTGCCGAGAGGCTGCGCAACCTGTCGCTGCGCGCCGAGACCGGGCTGCGAAAGACGGTGGACCGGACGCGTCTAACTTACGATCCGCGCGCGGCGCAGCTGGGCACTTCGATGGTGCGGCTAGTGGAGCGCAAACAGGCGCAATTGGCCCGCATAGCGCCGCAGCTATCCCCGACTACGCTCAAGGCCGAGCTACGCCATGCGCATAGCCAGCTCAGCCCGCTGGCGGCCCGGATGCGCGCCGGCATGGCGCTGGGTCTGGGTGACAGCCGCACCGCTTTGGGGCAATGGGGCAAGCTTCTGGCCTCGCTTAGTTACAAAAGCGTACTTGCGCGCGGATATGCGGTGATCAAGGATGTGGACGGCAACCTGGTCCAGCAGCGGGCCAATCTGTCTGCCGGTGATATGGTGGCCATCGAATTTGCCGATGGAGCGGTCGGCGCGACAATTGCAGGCAGTCCGGTGATCAAGAAGAAACCACGCGACCAACAGGGCAGCGGCGCGCAGGAAAGCCTCTTCTGAACGACATGAAAGCTCGCTATATCACTCAGGCCGAAGGATTTTCAGCATGAACATTTTTGACAAGAATATTGCCCCTGCCGAGGCCGTGATCCGTTACCTGGACGGCGACTATGTCGTGCTCAAGCCGGGCAGTTTTGCCCGCTGCGCCATTACCGGCAAGCCGATCCCGCTCGATGAGTTGTTTTACTGGAATGTTGACCGGCAGGAGGCCTATGCCGATGCCACGGTCGCGAACACCGCGTTCGAACGGTTTGGCCTGGGCGCCTGATGGTCGAGGAAGCGTCTGCCTCACGTCGTCGTTTCCTTTTCATATCCAACGGCCACGGCGAAGACTGGATTGCCGCGGCCATCGTTGCCCGCCTGCCGCGATCGATCGAGGTGGAAGCCTATCCGATGATCGGCGCAGGCAATGCCTATACCGGTGTCTGCCCGATGGTGGGCCCGCGCGCCACACTTGCCTCGGAAGGCTGGCGCAACGTCAAGGGATCACTGCAGCGCGACCTGGCCAATGGCGGGCTGATGACCGTGCCGCCCGCCCTGCGCTTCCTGCGCAGCATCCGCGGCAAGTATGAGCGCATTGTCGTGGTCGGCGATGTCACCGGCGTGCTGGCGGCCTATGCCACCGGCCATCGGGACCTGATCTATCTTGATGTCTACAAGACCGGCGCCGCCCGGCTCTATTCGGCCGCCGAGCGCTTCATCATCAAGCGCGCCTGCAGCACGGTGTTCTGCCGCGCCGACAGCCTGGCGCAGACCCTGCATGATGCGGGCGTCGATGCCCGCTCCGCCGGCAATGTGATGATGGATACCATTCCCCATGGTGGCTATGACGCGGCGTGCCGGCGCAGTAGGCCCCTGGCCGTCACGCTGCTGCCGGGCAGCCGGGCGCTGACCTCGGAGAGCTTCGAGCTGCAGATCGATGCGCTGCGCACGCTGCCGGAAGCGGAACGGCCCGATATCTTCCTCGCGGTGGCCGGCGGCATCAATATCGATGACCTGGCCAAGAAGACCGGATTGCGGCGGACCCATATGCTGAGCGTCGAACCGGACGATCTGGGCGAGCTCACCGATGGCACGCTGACCGTCCACATGGCCCGCGGCGGGGCAATGGGCAATCTGCTCGAAGCCTCGGACGTGGTGCTGTCGCAGGCAGGGACGGCGACGGTGCAGGCTTTGGGCCTGGGCCGGCCGGTCATCACCTTCGTCAATCCGCGCGACCGGCGTTCACGCTTCAGCGACGAGCAGAAGCTGTTCGGCGATGCCCGCACCGTGGTGCCGGCCGATGCTGCCGCGATCGGCGGTGCCGTGCGGCAGCTGTTGGGCAATGATGAAGAGCGGCGGCGGCTGGCCAATCTGGGCCGCCAGCGCATCGGTGGCCCAGGCGCGATGCAGGCGATATTGGAGGCGCTGGAGGCCCCTTAGGCCCCCAGCGCGACCCGGCCTACTTCTTGTCGGTCTGCGGATCGAGCAGGCGGTGCAGGTGCACGATGAAATAGCGCGTCTGCGCGCTGTCCACGGTCATCTGCGCCTTCTGCTTCCAGGCGACCAGCGCGCTGGCATAATTGGGATAGAGACCGACGATATCGACCTTGTCGAGATCGGCGAAGGTCACGCCCTCAATGCTGGAGAGTTCGCCCCCGATCACCAGGTGCAGCAATTGTTCCTTGGGGACGTTGTTTTCAGCCATGGGTCATATCCGTTCATCGGTCGGTTGAGAGTGTGCGGTCGGCGCCGCTTCATCCGGGGGGCAGCCATAGACCTCGATCAGCGCGGCATGCAGCAGCGGTTTTAGGCTCATGTCACCCAAAGCCGCAAGCGCCCCGTGGCGCACATCACGTCTGTTGAATTGCGGGAAGCCGCGGCAGACATCGGCAATGTCGATGCCGCATTCATCCAGGATGACAGTAGCGGCAGCGATATCCCAATCCTGGCTGCCGCGGCGGCTGACCACGGCGTCGAGCTTGCCGGTAGCTACCTGGACCAGGCGATAGGCGAGCGAGGGATAATGCGGGCCGCGGGTATAGTTGAGGCCGGCCTGCTGCAATTGCTGATGCACGGCGCCGGCGGCGGGAATGACCGGCGGCGCGCCGGGGCGACGGCGGCGCTGGATGGGCTTGCCATTGAGCCGGCTGCCCTCGCCCCTGACCGCCTCATAGAGTTCATCGCGCATCGGTGCATAGACAACGCCGGCGACGGGGACGCCATTCTCGACCACCGCCAGGCAGACCGTCCAGCTGTCCTCGCCGCGCAGGAAGCCGCGCGTGCCGTCGATGGGGTCGACGATGAAGACGCGCTCGCAATCAAGGCGTGAAGGATTGTCGACGGTTTCCTCGCTCAGCCAGCCATAGGTGGGGCGCGCCTGCAGCAAGGCGGAGGCCAGATAACGGTCCACCAGGATGTCGGCTTCGCTCACCGGGGAGGCATTTTCCTTGTTCCAGCTCTTTACTTCGCGCCGGAAGAAGCTGCTGGCAATGATGCCCGCTGCCACCGCCGAGGAGCGGAGCAGTTCGAGATCGTCGGCATAGGTGGTGGGCGGAATGGGCATATTCCGGGCCTTTTAGGCTTGCCCCGGCTTTTGGACAAGAGGCCCCGACCATAGCACCCCCATCGGGCCGCAAAGGGCAGCGTTAACAGGCTGCCAAAGGGCTCGGTTAACCGGGTGCTACCTGGTGCAAGACACTGCTAACCCTCTCGAAAAACAAGATAAACTTAACCCAACCGATTAAGGTGGCGGGTAAGTCCTGGCGCTATGTTGAGCCTACAAAGAGAGCACCAAAAACCAGCTCTCGAAGTTGACAGGAAGGCATATTCAGATGGTTCATGGCGTTGCAATGGAAGGGTCCTCGGTCGTTTTGGCTTTCGGCCGGCCCGCAGTGGCGGAGCGCCGGTTCGTTGCCGCAAACGACAACGGCCCCAAGGACCCGATCAAGACCGTCACCATACGCCGCATGCTCGAGCAGAGCGGCGTGGCGATCAAGATCAAGGTGCCGGTCACCGAATTCATCGGCGTCGCCGTGGCGACCGCCATCTCGGAACAGGGCGTGCTGACCAGCTCGATCGAGCTGGTGCATTCCGATCATGAACTCAACTACCGGGTGTTCGAGGAAGACGGCAATCACAACGTCGTCGCCGAATGGCAGAACTGGGGCAAGAAGCTCCGCCTGCCGCTGTTCATCAAGGCCGGTGACGGCGCCTATATGCCCTATAGCCAGCAGGTCGACGGCGTCATGGTTGGCTCGAGCCAGGCCCGCCGTAAGCTGGTGGCCGAGGCCGGTCGCCGCCCCCGCTTCCTCAACCGCCGCAAGCCCGGCCAGCTCGACGCCTAAAGTTTACCTGCCTCCAAAGCACGTCTGAAGGGTTGACCGGTGGTGCGGTCAGCCCTTTTGGCGTTTTACCCCGCTGGTTTTCCGCCAGGACAGGCATATGCTGACCCCGTCAGCGCCGGGAGGCCGAAATGGTCGATAAGGGATTTGCGGGCAGCATCGCGCAGCACTACGACGATGGGCTGGCTTCGTTCATCTTTGATGACATCGCTGCCGATCTGGCCAGACGCGTCGCGGTCAGTGCCCCGCAGCGGGTTCTGGAGACGGCAGCGGGCACGGGCATTCTGACTCGGGCCCTGCGCCATGCCCTGCCCGCCGGTGCAGAACTGACGGCCACCGACATCAGTCCACCCATGCTCGATCTGGCACGGCTGCGTCTGGGCGGCGCAGACGTCGACTTTGTCATTGCTGACGCGACCGACCTGCCGTTTGCCGATGCCTCCTTCGATGCGTTGGCCTGCCAGCTCGGGGTGATGTTCTTTCCCGACAAGGCCCAGAGCTTCGCCGAAGCCAAGCGTGTACTGCGGCGCGGCGGGCTCTATTTCTTGAACGTCTGGGATGGTCACAAGTACAACCCGTTCGGGCGAATCTCCCACGCCGTCGTGGAAAGTTTCTTTCCGATCGATCCACCGCAGTTTCAGCGTATCCCGTTCTTTTATCCATTCGAGGCAATCAAGGACGCGCTTTTGGACGCCGGGTTCCTGGAGATCACCGGCACCATCGTGCGTGCTGACAAGGCGCTGCCGGATGTCGCCCGCCTGGCTCGTGGCATTGTCTATGGCAGCCCGTTAATCGAGCAGATCAGAAGCCGTGGCACGGTCCCTGCCGAAATCATCCTTGCTGCCATGACGACCGCCTTCGCCAGCGAATTTGCATCGGGTAGCATGCCGCTGCAGGCGCTGGTCATGTCGGCTCGCGCCTGATTGCTACCAGACCCAATCGGCCAGAAGCGCCAGCGACAGGGCCACGCCGACATAGTGGTTGCTGTAGAAGCGCGCGCGCGGATTGTCCGGCTGGGCGGGATCGACAGTCCAGACCTGCCAGCCCAGCAGCGCGATGGCCGCCAGCGACAGCACGGCAAAGATTAGGCCGCCGCCGACCAGCACCACTGCCGCGGCCCAGAGCATATAGGCGGCGAGATAGAGCACGGCGACGACGGGGCGGACATGCTCGCCGAACAGCCGGGCGGTCGACTTGACGCCGATCAGCGCGTCGTCCTCGATATCCTGCAGCGCATAGAGCGTATCATATCCGATGACCCAGAGGATGGTGCCGGCATAGAGCAGCACCGGCGCCCAGCTCAGGCCTCCGGTCTGGGAGCTCCAGCCGACCAGGGCTCCATAGGAAAAGGCGAGGCCGAGGAAAGCCTGCGGCCACCAGGTGATGCGCTTCATGAAGGGATAGATGGCCACCAGCACCAACGAGGCCACCGCGGCCCAGACGGTGAAGCGGTTGAACTGGAACAGGACGGCCGAGGCCAGCAGGGCCTGGGCAACCATGAAATAGAGGGCGTCGCGGGCGGTAACCTGGCCGGAGGGAATCGGGCGCGAGCGGGTGCGGGCCACCTTGTCATCGATATCGCGGTCGACAATGTCGTTGAAGGTGCAGCCGGCGCCGCGCATCAGCACCGCGCCCACCAGCATGAGCAGGGCGGCGGGAAAGTCGAAGCCGCGCTCGGGCACGGCAATGGCGGCCAGGGCCAGACCCCAGATACAGGGCCAGAACAGCAGCCAGAAGCCGATCGGCCGATCCCAGCGCGCCAGGCGGGCATAGGGCTTGAGCCAATCGGGTGCATGACGATCGACCCAGTTGTCGGCCTGGGCATCGGCGACGGTGCTGGGCTGGTTGGCATCGGACATGGGGACAACTCCTTGGCGCAAGCTCCCCGCCACGTGCAGAGAATCTTGAGGTCATTGATTAGCAGAAATTCTCGACGAGGCAGAATTGGCACCGTGGAAAGATGACAATGGGGGCGGCGCGATGGTATCAGCGGGCCATGCCCCGCACCCATGCCACCCTGCCCCGCCTTTATGTCGATGCCGATCTTGCTGCCGGGGGCCAACTGACCCTGGGCAAGGAGCAGTCGCTTTATCTTGCGGCAGTGCTGCGCAAGAGTGTCGGGGACGCGGTCGTGCTGTTCAATGGACGGGACGGCGCCTGGCGCTGCGTGCTGACGGCCGACTCGAAAAAATCCGTCCAGCTCGACCTGGTCGAGCAGATCGCCAGACAGACCCCGGCTTCTGACCTCTGGTATGGCTTTGCGCCGCTCAAGAGCGAGCGGCTGGATTATGTGATCCAGAAGGCGGTGGAAATGGGCGTGGGCACCATCCAGCCGGTGATCACCCAGCGGACACAGGTCAGCCGGCTCAAGCATGAGCGGCTGGTGGCCAATGCGATCGAGGCCGCCGAACAGTGCGAAGTGCTCAGCGTACCGGTGGTGGCAGCCGAGATCACGCTGGAAAAGCTGCTCGATGGCTGGCCGGCCGAACGGGTGCTGATCGTGGCCGATGAGGCGGCGGCATCGGCCTCGCCGGTCGAGACGCTTGCTGCGCTCAAGCGACGACCGATTGGCCTGCTGGTCGGGCCTGAGGGCGGATTTTCCGAGATCGAACGGGTCAAAATGCTGGCTTTGCCCTTTGTCGTGCCGATCAGCCTGGGGCCGCGCATCCTGCGCGCCGATACGGCGGCGGTGGCGGGGCTGGCGGTGATTCAGGCAATCATCGGTGATTGGCGATAAAAGGCGATTGCTTTCGGCTTGCGCAACGTTATGTTCCGGCCAACATTGACCCCCTCTGCATCCGAGGACTCCGCATGGCCGGCGCCGATATCGATAGCCCTCTGATTGACTCGCGTGCCGACCTGATCGAGGCGATGGCGCGCGGGTGCAAACCCGAGAGCGAGTGGCGCATCGGCACCGAGCACGAAAAGCACGTGTTCCACACCAATCCGCTACGCCCGGTGGCCTATGACGGCCCCAATGGCATTCGCGCCCTGCTCGAGGGCGTGCAGGCCGAGACCGGCTGGCATCCGTTCTACGATGGCGACAATGTCATCGGGCTGCGCAATGACGCCGAAGCCGGCGGCATTTCGCTCGAGCCCGGCGGGCAGTTCGAACTGTCGGGCGCGCCGCAGGCGGACATGCATGCCAGCGCGGCCGAACTGGCCGAGCATATGCGGATCGCCAAGAAGGTCGCCGGCCCGCTCGACATCAATTTCCTCGGCCTTGGCGTGACGCCGCTCTGGAGCGTCGACGAAATCCCGGCGATGCCGAAATCGCGTTACGGCATCATGAAGCCCTATATGGAAAAGGTCGGCACGCTGGGGACCTCGATGATGTTCCGCTCCTGCACCGTGCAGGCAAACCTGGATTTCTCCAGCGAAGCCGACATGGTCAAGAAGCTGCGCGTGGCCGTGGCGCTGCAGCCGATCGCCACCGCCCTGTTTGCCAATTCGCCCTTCGTGGATGGCAAGGAAAGCGGCTTTCTGAGCTTCCGCAGCCATATCTGGCTCAATACCGACGACGCGCGCACCGGCATGCTGCCCTTCGCCTTCGACGAGGGCTTCGGCTTCGAGCAATATGCCGATTATGCGCTCGACGTTCCGATGTATTTCGTCATCCGCGACGGCTCCTATGTGAACGTGGCCGGCGAGAGCTTCCGGGATTTCCTGCGCGGTGAGCTGCCGCAACTGCCGGGCGACAGGCCCACCATCAAGGACTGGGAAGACCACCTCTCGACGATTTTTCCCGAAGTGCGGCTCAAGCAGTTCCTTGAAATGCGCGGTGCCGACATGGGCGACGAGAAATCGGTGACGGCGCTGTCGGCTTTCTGGACCGGGCTGCTCTATGACAGCGTGTCGCTTGAAGCCGCCTATGAGATGATAATGCCCTGGACCCAGGACGAGCGCGACGACATGCGCCGGGAAGTGCCGCGGCTGGGCATGGAAACGCCGGTCGGCCGCACCAATGTCTATGATTTTGCGGCGCAGGCAGTGGGCATTGCCGAGGCGGGCCTGGTCCGCCGCAACCGGTTGAATGCCGCCGGCCAGGACGAATCCATCCATATGGCGCCGCTGGAAGAGACCATCCGCCTGGCCAAGACCCCGGCCGAACGCTGGCTGGAAAAACTGCACGGCGAATGGGCCGGCGATCTCAGCCGGATTTTCGTCGACGCCCGGATGTAGACGCGGCGCCAACAAATCCTTGCCTCTCCACACGCTCTGGTGCATCACCCCGGCAACAGGTGCGGAGGCAGGTGCATGCGGGTTCTGGTGATTGGTTCGGGTGGCCGCGAGCATGCGCTGGCGTGGAAAATCGCCCAGTCGCCCAGGCTGAGCAAGCTGTTCGTTGCCCCCGGCAATGGCGGCACCGGGGCGGTGGCGGAAAATGTCGCGCTCGATATTACCGACCATGCGGCCGTGGTGGCTTTCTGCCAGAGCGCGGCGATCGACTTCGTCGTGGTCGGGCCCGATGCCCAGGTGGTGGCAGGGCTGGGCGACGATGTGCGCACCGCCGGCTTTACCTGCTTCTGCCCCTCCAAGGCCGCGGGGCAGCTCGAAGGCTCCAAGGGCTTTACCAAGGCGCTGTGCGACGAGATGGGCATTCCCACCGCCGCCTATGGCCGCTTCGACAATGAAGCGGCGGCTTTGGCCTATCTTTACACACAGGGAGCGCCGATCGTCATCAAAGCCGACGGCCTGGCCGCCGGCAAGGGCGTCACCGTGGCGATGAGCGTGGACGAAGCGGAAGCCGCGATCATCGACTGCTTTGCCGGGGCCTTTGGTGCCTCCGGCGCCGAGGTGGTGATCGAGGAATTCATGATGGGCGAGGAGGTCAGCCTCTTCGTGCTGTGCGACGGCACCGACATCCTGCCGCTGACCACGGCGCAGGACCACAAGCGGGCCTTTGACGGCGATACCGGCCCCAATACCGGCGGCATGGGCGCCTATTCGCCGGCTCCGGTAATGACGCCCGAGATCTATCAGGAGACGCTCGAACGGGTGATCTGGCCGACGGTGCGGGGCCTCGCCGCGCGCGGCACGCCCTATCAGGGCGTGCTCTATGCCGGGCTGATGCTGACCGAGACCGGGCCGCGGCTGGTGGAATACAATGCCCGCTTCGGCGACCCGGAAACCCAGGTCATGGTGATGCGGCTCGACAGCGACCTGCTGGACCTGCTGCATGCCACCGCCACCGGCACGCTGGCGGGGCATGAGGCGGTCTGGAAAGACCAGTTTGCCCTGACGGTGATCATGGCGACAAAGGGCTATCCCGGCAGCTATGGCAAGGGTTCGGAAATCACCGGCGCCGATGCCGTCAACTCCGAGACGCTGCAGGTTTTCCATGCCGGAACGCGACGCGAGGACGGGCGTTTACTGGCCGAGGGCGGTCGCGTGCTCAATGTGACCGCGCTGGGAGCCAGTGCGCGGGAGGCGCAGCAGCGTGCCTATGCAGGGGTGGACAGCATTGTCTGGCCAGAGGGCTTCTGCCGCCGCGATATCGGCTGGCGCGAATTGGCCCGCAGCGTCTGAACCTTTCCTCAACCTCGCGGGTCTAGGCTGATGCCAGACAAGGAGCGGGGCGACATGAGCACGATTTCTGGTCCGAGAATTGGCGTGGCCTTGGGCGGCGGCTCGGCCCGTGGCCTTACCCATATTCCTTATATCGAGGCCATGGACGAGCTGGGGCTGCGGCCCTCGGTGATTTCGGGCACCTCGATTGGCGCACTGATCGGGGCCGGCTGGGCCGCCGGCATGACCGGGGCGGAACTGCGCGAGCATTCCTATGCCGTGCTGGGCACCATGCGGACGATCGCGACCAAACTCTGGGCCATCCAGCTGCGCGGCCTGGGCGGCATTCTCAAGAACGGCATTTCGATGCAGCTCGATGCCTCGAGCATCGTCGACAGCTTCATTCCCGACGGTTTCCCGCTCGAATTCAAGGATCTCAAGATCCCGCTCTATGTGGTGGCGACCGATTTCCAGAGCTGGCACCAGGTGGTGTTCAATTCAGGCGCGCTGCGGCCGGCCATTGCCGGCTCAATCGCCATACCGAGCCTGTTCAAACCCGTCACCTATGCCAATCACATCCTGGTCGACGGCGGCGTGGTCAATCCGCTGCCGCTCGACCAGGCCGATATCGGCACCGATTTCCTCATCGGCATCGACGTCAATGGTGATCCATCCGAGGGCATAGCCAAGACCGACCACAAGGCGCTCGACCTGTGGTTCGGCTCGGCGCAGATCATGATGCACTCGCTGACCGCCCATATGATGGCAGCCTATCCGCCCGACATCTATATCAGGCCCCATGTCGCCAATTTCGGCGCGCTCGAATTCTGGCGGGTGCGCGAGATCGTCTCGCATGCCGAGGCCGAGAAGGATCGCTTCAAGCGTATCCTGGCGCAGAAGATCGAGGACTATATCCAGGGCCGACTGCCCGCCATTGGCAGCCCGGCAGGCCGACGGACCGGCACGGCGAAATAATTGCGGTCGCCGTCGAAAGCTGCTCCCCTTCATTCGTCATGGTGCTGAGGCAGCAATCAGGCTGCGGATACGGGGACGACAATGGTACTGGCGGGCTGGATTCTGAGCGGATTGCTGATCGTGTTTATCCTGGGGGCCTCGGTGGCGCCCAAACTGCTGGGCCTGCAGGCGGCCATCGATCCGCTCACCGTGGTGGGCTGGCCGCTCAAATACATGCTGCTGATCGGCAGCATCGAGTTGGCCTGCATGGTGCTCTACGCCTTTCCGCGCACCGCCCTGCTCGGCGCGGTGCTGATGACCGGACTGCTGGCGGCGGCGCTGGCTGCCAATCTGCGGGTGGACAATCCACTCTGGAGCCACACGCTGTTCAGCGTCTATTTCGGCGTGGCCATGTGGGCAGCTTTGTGGCTGCGCGAGCCGAAAATCCGGAATGTGTTTCCGTTTACCTAGCGCCGGACGCGGCCAGGCTCAGGCGGAGCGCTCGGACTGCATGGCGGCCAGGTCGGCCGACAGTTGACACTGCAGGCCATCGGGATGGAATTCGAGGACGACACTGGCCGGGGCGCCCGGCAGGCCGGCCCGGATCAGTCTGGTACCGAAACCCTTGCCGACCGGCTCGATCACTTGCGGGCCGCCCTGTTCGCGCCAGCGCAGCACGAAGCTGGGCTGGCCGTCGATGTCCTCGATGCCCCAGTCGATGCTGACCACGCCATCGGGCGCGGAGAGCGCGCCATATTTGGTGGCATTGGTGCCCAGCTCGTGCAGGATCATGGACAGCGACAGTGCCGGGCGCGAGGCCAGCTTGACCGGCGGGCCATCGACCAGGAAGCGGGACTGCAACTGATCGCCATGCAGGTCGACCACCTTGCGCACAATCTCCTGTACACCGGCCTGACCCACCATGCCCAGGATCACCATGTCCTGCGCCTCGGCCAGGACGGTGATCCGGTCGGTGATCGCCTTGGCGATAGTGGGCAAGTCCGACTGGCTGCGCATGGACTGGGTGACAATGGCCTGGACGATCGAGAGCTGGTTCTTCAGGCGATGGCCGATTTCATGCGACAGCACCTGCTGCTCGCGCTCGCTCTGGGCCAGCGTCAGGTTGGACTGCTGCAGGGATTTGGCCAGCTCGGACATGGATTCGCGCTCGGCCTGCAAGTGCTGGGCGGTCACGGTGACGCCGTGGATGATGAAGATATCGACAGTGACGATGAAGGCATAAAAGCCCAGCGCCGTCAGCGCGCCCGGATTGAGATCGAGGGAATAGGCGGGCGCAATGAAGAAGAACCAGGCGGCCAGGCCACAGAGGATTGCCGAGACGATGCCCGGCCACAGCCCGGCCAGCAGCGTCGTGACGATGACAGCCGGAAAGAAGGTCAGATAGGGGAAACCCGGTGGCAGCGCGTCATTGATAGCATAGCGCACCGCCAAGGCCAGCACGAACAGGCCAAAAGCGAGAGACCAACGGAATTGCGGCGAGCGTTCGCGGGTGACGATACGCTGCAGTGCTGCCGTAAAACTGCCTTGGTCGCTCAAGCATCACCTCGCAGGGCTCAATTTCGTTTCACCCATGGCAGGCTAATTCACGCCGAGCAACAGCATTAACGTGATTGGTACGGCTTCGATCCACGGCCTGGATCATTTCCGGGTCAGCGCTCGCGCAGGCCGCGGAAGAAATCCTTGAGCAGGGTCTCCGCCCGATCAGCGCCGATGCCGGAAATGACCTCGGGCTGGTGATGGCAGCTGGGCTGCCGGAACAGCCGCACGCCATTTTCCACCGCGCCGGCCTTGGTGTCCTCGGCGGCAAAGTAGACGCGGCGAAGCCGCGTATGGGCGATGGCGCCGGCGCACATGGCGCAGGGCTCGAGCGTCACATAGAGATCGCAGCCATCCAGCCGTCCGGTGCCGCGTTTGGCCAAGGCGGCGCGCATGGCCAGCAGTTCGGCATGGGCGGTGGGATCGTTGAGCGCCTGCATGCGGTTGCGCTCGGCGGCCAGCACCACATCGCCCTCCATGATGACCGCGCCGACCGGGGCCTCGCCCAGGGCGGCGGCCTCCTCGGCCAGCGCCAGAGCGTGGTTCATCGGTGTGCTGAAAGGGCTCGCCATGGCGTGGTGATAGTGGCCGGGGGCAAATTGCACAAGCGGGTCGGAAAGGCCGGGCGAACCGCCTATATTGGCGCCTCAGGAGAATCGCCCTTTGCCCATCCGCCAGCTACCCGAAGACCTGATCAACCGCATCGCTGCCGGCGAGGTGGTGGAGCGGCCCGCCAGCGTGGTCAAGGAATTGGTGGAAAATGCCATCGATGCCGGCGCCAACCGGATCGTGGTGACCACGGCGGGCGGCGGCAAGACCCTGTTGCGCATCGAGGATGACGGGCACGGCATGGACGAGGCCGATCTGGTGCTGTCGGTGGAGCGGCACGCGACCTCCAAGCTGAGCACTGACGATCTCGACGATATCCGCAGCCTCGGCTTTCGCGGCGAGGCGCTCGCCTCGATCGGCTCGGTGGCCGAGCTGAGCATCGCCTCGCGCCCGGCCGATGCCGAAAGCGGGCTGGCCATCTCGGTCCGCAATGGCGTGCGCTCCGGGCCGGTGCCGCAGGCGCTCAACCGGGGCACGGTGGTGGAGGTCAAGAACCTCTTTGCCAATGTCCCTGCCCGGCTCAAATTCCTCAAGACCGACCGCGGCGAAGCGGGTGCCATTACCGATGTGCTCAAGCGACTGGCGATGGCCAATCCGGGCGTGCATTTCGTACTCAATGGCAGCGACCGTTCACCCGCCAACTGGCCAGCCGTCAGCGGCACGGGCGCCCTGCCCGCCCGGCTGGCGCAGGTGATCGGCGATGATTTCGCGCAGAACGCGGTGACGCTGGGGCATAGCCGGCACGGCGTGGTGGTGGCGGGCCTGGCGGGCCTGCCGACCTATACGCGTGCCAATAGCCTCAGCCAGTTCTTCTTCGTCAATGGCCGCTCGGTGCGTGACAAGGTGCTGGTGGGCGCGGTGCGCGCGGCCTATGCCGATTATATCTTCCGCGACCGCTTTCCGGTGGTGGCGCTCTATGTGGCGATCGATCCAGCAGAAGTTGACGTCAATGTCCACCCGGCCAAGGCCGAGTTGCGCTTCCGCGATGGCGGGGCGGTGCGCAGCGCGGTGATAAGGGCGATTGGCGAGGCCCTGGCGGCAGCAGGCTTCAAGGCCTCGAGCAGCGTGGCCGACGATGTGCTGGGGGCGTTTACCGCGCCCGGCCAGCAACCGGCCACGACACCGCAGGCGCCGACCGGTTCGCCGTCCGCCTTCCCCTATCGGGCTGCCCAGCCGCTGCCCTTTGCCGGCTATGAGCGGGTCACCGGCACCGGCCGCAGCAACCCATTCTCGCCCGCTTACGGCCAGGGTGGCCTTGAGGGCCTCAACGAGCCGAGCGCCCGCGTCGAGGCCGAAGCCGACCCCGCTCTGATCGATTTTCCGCTTGGCACCGCGCGGGCGCAGATGTTCGACAATTTCATCATCGCCCAGAATGGCGAGGGCCTGCTGCTGGTCGACCAGCACGCCGCCCATGAGCGGCTGGTCTATGAGCGGTTCAAGGCGCAGCTGGCATCCGGCCCGGTGCCCAGCCAGGCGCAGTTGATCCCGCTGGTGGTAGAGCTGCCCGAGGAGGATTGCGCGCGGCTCGAAGAGGCCGCGCCGGAACTGGAAAGGTTCGGACTCTATCTCGAACGCTTCGGTCCGCGCGCCATTGCCGTGCGCGAGACCCCGGCTTTGCTGGGCAGTTCGGACATTGATGGCCTGGTGCGCGATATCGCCGACGGCCTGGCCGAATGGGATTCCATCGCTGCGGTCAGCGATCGCATGGAGGCCATCATCGCCCGCATGGCTTGCCACGGCTCGGTGCGGTCGGGCCGCCGGCTGCGGGTGGACGAAATGAACGCCCTGCTGCGCGACATGGAAGCAACGCCCCATTCGGGCCAGTGCATCCACGGCCGGCCGACCTATGTCGAGCTCAAGCAAAAGGACATCGAGCGGTTGTTCGGGCGGAGTCGTTAACGAATCACTCTCGATTCACGGTATCTGTTCATGCAATGTTCTCTTGAACAAAGAGGGAACAATTATGCGTGAGGGCGCTATTGGATTTGTTTGGGTGATGTCGTCGAAATTTGTCGGCCGAGCCAACGATTGGGCATGGCCAAGGCCATTGCCCGGCTGAGCCGAACCCCAACTGACATGACCGCACGGCACGGCGCCTTGCCCGGCCACGGCGGGGAATTGCCGCGATAGCCGGCGAAGCTCACGCCCGTCCCGCATCACTGACTGAACGCCGTCAACCTGCCCGCCGGCGTAACCCGGCGGCACGGAAAAGCACGCCTATTGATCCTTTGCACCCAGTTTGCCAACAACAGGAAATAGCCATGCGCATCAGCCTGCTTATCCTGGTCTGCATCCTGTCAGCGACCAGGCCCAGCCTTGCCCAATTTTACACCGTGCCCGCGCCCCATGATCCGGGCCGTCCGGCAACAGGCGTGGTTCACGTTCCGGTGGGGAGCGCGGAGGGGCTGCACCAGTTGGAAAGCGCCGCCTGGCGGGGAGACCGTCGCGCCTCGGCGCTGCTGGCGGCGCTGCTGCAGGACCGGCCGGAGATCGCGGACGGGCTCGTCACATCCGCCCTGCACTTTCAGGTGGCGATCGCTGCAGGATATACTGATCTGGACGGGCTGAGCGCCCAAGCGGTGGCACGGCTGTCAGCTGAGCAAAGCCTGGCCTACCAGAAGGCGCTGCCGCTCTGGGTTCCAGAAGGCGGCAGGTCCGTGATGGCCGGCCTCAAAGGGCGATGCCTGACCTGGTAGGCGCCCTGCCAGCAGCCTGAGCCATTCCGCCATAGGCATCATGGCCTTCTCGCCTCAAATCGCTCCGCAGAAGCGTTTTGGCTCTGCGGGTCGGCTCGACGCTACTGAAACACGCTCGCGCCCTTGTCGGCGACGCCGACCATGGCGCGGAAGCCGGCGAAGAGTTCGCGGCCCATGCCGAAATGCTGGCTGGTGAGATCTTCGGTGGCCAGGGGCCGGGCGAAGAATTCGGCTTCGTCGCCGAGGAAGGTCAGCGTGCCGGCATTGGCGTCCAGCCGGATCATGTCGCCGTCGCGGATGCGGGCGATGGGTCCGCCATTGACCGCTTCAGGCGTCATGTGGATGGCGGCGGGCACCTTGCCGGAGGCGCCGGACATGCGGCCATCGGTGAGCAGGGCCACCTGGAAGCCGCGATCCTGCAGGATGCCCAAAGGCGGCGTCAGCTTGTGCAGTTCGGGCATGCCGAGCGCCTTGGGGCCGGAAAAGCGCACCACCGCGATCATATCGCCATTGAGCTGGCCGGCCTTGAACGCCACCTGCAGCGCTTCCTGGCCGTGGAACACCTTGGCGGGTGCCTCGATGACGCGGTGCTCGGGCTTGACGGCGGAGACCTTGATCACCGAGCGGCCGAGATTGCCGCTGAGGAGCTTCAGGCCACCCGTTTCCTGGAAGGGCGTCGCCACCTTGGTCAGCACCTTGGGCAAAGCCGATTCCTTGGGCGAAGCCTCATAGGCCAGCTTGTCTTCGATCAGCTTGGCTTCCACCGTATAGTTTGAGAGGCCATTGCCCCAGACCGTCTTGACGTCCTCGTGCAGGTGGCCGCTTTCGAGCAGTTCCTGGATCAGGAAACCCATGCCGCCGGCGGCGTGGAAATGGTTCACGTCGGCCACGCCATTGGGATAGACGCGGGCCAGCAGCGGGGTAGCGTCGCTGAGGTCGCTCATGTCGTCCCAGGTCACCTGCAGGCCAGCAGCGGCAGCGATCGCGATCAGGTGCATGGTGTGGTTGGTCGAGCCGCCGGTGGCGTGCAGGCCGACCAGGCCATTGACGATGGCCTTTTCGTCCACGATGTGGCCGACCGGGGTATAGTTGTTGCCCATGGCGCTGAGCGAGAGCGCGCGCACGCTGGCCTCGCGGGTCAGGGCATCGCGCAAAGGCGTGCCGGGATTGACGAAGCTGGCGCCCGGCAGGTGCAGACCCATGATTTCCATGAGCATCTGGTTGGAATTGGCGGTGCCGTAGAAGGTGCAGGTGCCGGCCGAATGGTATGACTTGGACTCGGCCTCGAGCAGTTCGGCGCGGCCGACCTTGCCCTCCATATAGAGCTGGCGGACCTTGGACTTTTCGTCATTGGGCAGGCCCGAGGGCATGGGGCCGGCGGGCACGAAGACAGCCGGCAGATGGCCGAAGGTCAGCGCGCCGATCAGCAGGCCCGGGACGATCTTGTCGCAGATGCCGAGATAAACGGCGGCGTCGAACATGTTGTGGCTGAGCGAAATGGCCGTGGCCATGGCAATGACGTCGCGGCTGAACAGGCTGAGGTCCATGCCCGGCTGGCCCTGGGTGACGCCGTCACACATGGCGGGCACGCCGCCGGCGACCTGGGCGGTGGCGCCAATGCTGCGCGCGGCTTCCTTGATGATATCGGGATAGAATTGATAAGGCTGATGGGCGCTCAGCATATCATTATAGCTGGTGACGATGCCCAGATTGAGCGCCTTGCTGCCGGCCAGCTGCGCCTTTTCGGCGGGGGTGCAGGCAGCAAAGGCGTGAGCGAGATTGCCGCAGGACAGCACCGTGCGGTTGACCCCGGCTTCGCGGGCGCCTTCGAGACGGCTCAGATAATCGGCGCGGCTGTCGCGGCTGCGTGCGGCGATGCGATCGGTAACATCCTGGATGGCCTGACGGACAGACATAGGCGAGCTCCTGGTTTAGCTGGAGCCCTTCGTGGCCAGAGCGGTCGATTGGGGAGCGCTGAGGGGACTTAGGGGCACCAGTAGACGTTGACGGCGTGACCGGAGCGCAGGACGGCGCGAATGGGCATGTCCGCGACCGGACCATCCCCCAAAGCAGCGTCCAGCACGGCGGCCTTTTCCTCCCCCTCGATATGAAGGTACAGCCCATCCGCGCGGAGGAGACGCGGCAGGGTAAAGGTGATGCGCGGTTCGCCCGCGCCGGGGGCGCGGATCGCCAGGGTTGGCCCCTCGGCGGTCAGCGCTTCATCAAGCGTGTCGCCGCCCGGGAAGAACGAGGCCGTATGGCCATCATTGCCCATGCCCAGCACGACGGCGGCAAACTGCTCGGGCAGGCCTTCCAGCAGGGTATTGGTGCGGCCGACGGCAGCGGCATCGGGTTCGTCGCCGCCCGAAAAAAGCGGAAAGAAGCGCGCCACGGCGGCCGGGCCCTGAAGCATGCGTTCATTGACCAGCAGGGCATTGGAGCGCTCGCTGGTCTCGTCGACCCAGCGTTCGTCGACCAGGGTGACGATGACCTTGGACCAGTCGATGTCCTTGGTCTTGCCCAGATTGAGGAAGAAACGGCCCGGGGTGGAGCCCCCGCTGACGGCGATGGCGGCCTCGCCCCGCTCGGCGATCGCAGTGCGAATGCGGTCGGCCACGGCCTCGGCCAGTTCCATGGCCAGGGTGGGCTTGTCGGCAAAGCTGCGGCGCTCGAGCACGGGCTGGGTCATCAGTCTTCGCCTTCGTACCAAGTGCGGCCGTCGCGTTCGATCAGGGCATAGGAGCCGCTGGGGCCCCAGGTGCCGGCGACATAGGACTGTGGCGGCTCGGAAGCACGCTCCCAGGCCTCGCGGATCGGATCTACCCACTTCCAGGCGGCCTCGAGCTCGTCGCGGCGCATGAACAGGGTCTGGCTGCCACGGATGACGTCGAGCAGCAGGCGCTCATAGGCTTCGGGCGTGCGCTCGGTAAAGGTATCGGCAAAGCTCAGGTTGAGCGGGACTTCGCGCAGGCGCATGCCGCCCGGGCCCGGATCCTTGATCATCATCATCATCTTGACGCCCTCGCCGGGCTGCAGGCGGATGATCAGCTTGTTGGCCTTGGGCGCGCCCTCGGCATGATCGAAGATGGAATGGGGGATCGGCTTGAACTGGATGCAGATTTCCGACACGCGGCTGGCCATGCGCTTGCCGGTGCGGAAATAGAAGGGTACGCCGGCCCAGCGCCAGTTCTCGATCTCGACCTTGAGGGCGACGAAGGTCTCGGTGCGGCTGCCCTTCTTGTCGGCGGGCAGTTCGTCCTGGTAGCTGGCCACCGAGGTGGTCTCCGAGCTGACCCCCTTGTACTGGCCGCGCACGGTGTTCTTGGCGACGTCGCCATTGGTGATGGGCTTGAGCGAGCGCAGCACCTTGAGCTTTTCGTCGCGCAGCGCATCGGCATCGTCGCTGGCCGGCGGCTCCATGGCCACCAGGCACAGCAACTGCAGCATGTGATTCTGGATCATGTCGCGCAGGGCGCCGGATTCGTCGTAATAGCCGCGCGTGCCGGCGCCGACGCTTTCGGCGACGGTGAGCTGGACGTGGTCGATATGGGCGGAGTTCCAGATCGGCTCGAACATGGTGTTGGCAAAGCGCAGCGCCAAAAGGTTCTGCACCGTCTCTTTGCCGAGATAGTGGTCGATGCGGTAGACCTGATCTTCCTTGAAGATCTTGGCCACGCCATCGTTGATTTCCATCGACGAGGCCAGGTCATGGCCAAGCGGCTTTTCGATCACCACGCGGGAATCGCGCCGATAGACCTTGGTCTTGGAGAGCTGCTCGGCAATGGGCTCGAACAGGTCGGGCGCCACGGCCAGGTAGAAGGCGCGGATGATCTTGGGATCGTCGCGTAAGGCCTTCTTGATATCGCCCCAGCCGGCCGGATTGCTGACGTCGTTGACGATGTAGGAGAAGATCTTGACGAAGCGGTCAACGGTCCCCTTGTGGTGATATTCCTCTTCGACGAACTCTGTGACGGCATCGCGCGCCAGTTCCTGGAATTCGGCGTCGCTCAGCTTGGTGCGCGAGACGCCGATGATGCGGCTGGTCTCGTCGAACTGGCCATCCAGGAAGCGGTGATAAAGCGCCGGGATCAGCTTGCGCTTGGTCAGGTCGCCGGTGGCGCCAAAGACCACATAGTCGAAGGGCTGGACGGGGATGATGCGGCTGGACACTGGAATAAGTCCCTGGTTTGACGGTCGGGTCACGAGAAATTCTGCCTGGCAAGGATCACCGCGCCATGCAGCGGCTCGAAGCGCGGCAACATGACGAAGTCGCCATAGCGCTGCTGCAGGAGGGGAAAGAGCCGCTGGCCGAAGCCGCCGACAATGGCCATGACCCTGGCATTGCGCGCCTTGAACCATTGCACATAGGTTTCAATATAGCCCAGCTGCAGCTCGAGCAGTTTCTGGGCAACCGGATCGCCCTGCTCGAGGTGCTCGATGAACAGCGGCATCAGCTTTCCGAACTCCGCCGGGGCGCGGCCGATCAACACGTCGTCGCAGCCCTCCGAGCCGTCGCGGCTGATGATCTTGAGGTCCATGTCGGTGGCGAAGGACCAGGTCATGACGCCTTGGTTGCTGCCGCCGAGCGCGGCGATTACCGCCTTCGTCAGCGGCGAGGCCGCGACCAGACCGTCCTCGGCCTCCACCGCATAGCGCACCAGTTCGCGGCCGAGGATGGCGCCGCTCATCTGGTCACCGACCTGGAAGCCCCAGCCGCCAGCCTGGTGGCGCTGGCCATCGACCACGGCCATGGCCGCCGAACCGGTGCCGACAATGATGACCGCGCCCTCTTCGCCACCCAGGGCGCCAGCATGGGCGATATCGATATCGTCATAGACCTTGACCCCGGCAAAGGGCCAGGCGCGGGCGGCAAATTCATCGCGGGCGCTGTCCATGCGGCCACCGGCCATGCCGAAGCAGGCGTAGGTATTGGCGGTTTCAGCATAATCGAGCCCGGCGGCCGCGAAAGCGTCGCGCGTTCCATCAAGAATGGCCTTGTAGGCCGGCTCGCCATCGTCGATCTGCAGATTGGAGCGGCCGTTCTTGACCTCGGCCAGGGTCACCAGATTTTCATCGGCCAGACGCACGCGGCAATTGGTACCGCCGCCATCAACGCCAAGATAGTATCTGGTCACGCTCACAGTCTCCGACTTCAGCAAGGGGATTCTAGGGGGTCGTTTCGGCGCGGACCATAGTGCGAAAGCTGCTAAGACGAAAGTAGGATAAGCCACAAAATCGCCCTGCCAAGGGCTCAGGCCGCATGGCTTGCCTGCACGCGGCAGACAGGCGGTACGGTCCGGACGGTTTTGGTGCATTATCGCACCGATGAACAGATGGAGGCCGAAGATGACTCGACATGTGCTGGTGCTGGGTGGTGCCCGATCAGGCAAGACCGCCTTTGCCGAAAGCTTGGCGCTGCGCAGCGGCAACACGCCGGTCTATCTGGCTACCGCCGAGGTGCTCGATGGCGAGATGCGCGACCGGGTGGCGAGCCACCAGGCCGGGCGCGCCGGGCAGTTCGCCACCATCGAGGAGCCGCTGGCGCTGTCGCGGACCCTGGTCAAGGCAGCCAAAAGCCATGACGTCATCCTGGTCGATTGCCTGACCCTATGGATCACCAACCTGCTGATCGCAGGCGAAAATGTGTCCCACCAGGTCGAGAAGCTGGGCGAGACGCTGGGCCAGCTGCAGCAGACCCGGATCATCATGGTCAGCAATGAGGTTGGGCTGGGCATCGTGCCGGACAACGCCATGGCCCGCACCTTCCGCGACCTGGCGGGCAGCGCGCATCAGCGCCTGGCCGAGATCTGCGACGATGTCTATTTCGTCATTGCCGGGCTGCCGATGACGCTCAAGGGCGAGCCGCCGATCCCCACAATGGGGCTGACACAGTAGGCGCGCTAACCCAGCGCCATGCCGAGGGCAACGAGCAGGCTCACCACCGCCAGCACGGTCAGGGTCATGCGGTAGAGGTCGAGCGCGCGAGCGATGTGATAGGGACCAAGCACAGACTCGCCCTGCCCCATGGTCGGCAGGTCGATGACCTCGCCGTCATAGCTTCTGGGTCCGCCCAGCGACAGGCCGAGGGCGCCGGCAAAGGCGGCCTCCGGCCAACCCGAATTGGGCGAGCGGTGCTTGCCCGCATCGCGCAGCGCTGCCTGCCAGGCCTTGCTGGGACTGGCGCCGGGAACGAAGAAGCAGGCCATGGTGACCAGCACGGCGGTCAGCCGTGCCGGCAGCAGATTGACCAGATCGTCGAGCCGGGCGGCGGCCCAGCCGAAGTCGACATAGCGCTCGTTCTTGTGGCCGATCATCGAGTCGGCGGTGTTGATGGCCTTGTAGATCGCGATGCCCGGCAGGCCGAGCAGGACCAGCCAGAACCAGGGGGCCACCACGCCGTCGGAGGTGCTTTCGGCCAGGGTTTCGATGGCGGCACGGGAGACGCCGGCCGTATCGAGCTGCTGGGGATCGCGGCCGACAATGTGGCTGACCATGCCGCGACCGGCGTCAAGCGAGGTCAGCAGGGCATCGGCCACCGCCTGCACGGCGCGGCCGAGTTCCTTTTGCGCCAGAAAGGCCGTGGCCAGCACGGCTTCAAGCACAAAGCCCAGGGGAATGAGGCGCAGGATCTGCTGAGTGACGACCGCGATCACCAGAGTCAGGCCGGTCAGCAGCAGCATGGCCACCACGCCGCGCAGCCGCCGCTGCTGCGGGGTCTGGCCGACGCGGTAGAGGCGCGCCTCAAGCCAGCTGAGCAGGTTGCCCATCCACATTACCGGATGACCGATGCGGGCGAGGATAGCGGGGGGATAACCCAGCCAGCGCTCGAGCAGCAGAGCGAGGGGGGCGATAAAGGCGTGCATCACGGTAACCTGACCGGTTGGGCGAGCCCGAGCAGGGCGTCGAGATCGAGATGGCGTTCGAGATGGGCGGCGAGAGCGTCGAGCGTGGTGTCGATACTGGCCTCATAGGCGAAGTCGGGCGCGGCGACATTGCCCAGCATCGCCCGGCGGAACGCGTCGGCGGCAAACAGGCCATGCAGGTAGGTCCCGGACACGCGTCCGTTGCTACTGACCGCACCCTCATTATGTTCACCAATTCGGGCAAACGGTCGTGACACATCGAATCCCATGCTCATGCCCATATGCATGTGATAGCCGGCAATAGCGGTGCCCGAAGCCAGGTGAATGGCCTGTTCCACGCGCAGCTGCTTGACGGGGGTCAGCACGGTTTCGATGTCCAGGAGACCCAGGCCCTCGCTGGTGCCCGGCGCGCCCTCTATCCCCTCGGGGTCGGCTATCGAGCGGCCCAGCATCTGGTAGCCGCCGCAAATGCCCAGAATCTTGCCCCCGGCCCGGTGATGGGCGGCGATGTCGATGTCCCAACCATTCTCGCGCAGGGCTGCGAGGTCACTGCGGGTCGCCTTGGAGCCGGGCAGGATGACGAGATCGGCGTGACGCGGGATGGCCTCACCCGGTTGCACCAGCACCAGCCTTACCCCCGGCTCGGCCCGCAGCGGATCGAGATCGTCGAAATTGGCGATGCGCGGCAGTTGCGGCACGGCGATGGTGAAGGTGCCGGACCCGCCGGTGCCATAGTCGACCAGCGCCAGCACGTCCTCGGCGGGGAGCCTGGTCGCGTCGGCGAACCAGGGCACGGGGCCCAAGCACGGCACGCCGGTGCGCGCGGCGATGAACGCTATCCCCGTAGCAAAGAGGGTCGGATCACCCTGGAACTTGTTGATCAGGCTGGCGCGGATCAGGACCGCATCGGCCGGATCGATGACCGCAAAAGTGCCGACCACCGAGGCGATGACGCCGCCGCGATTGATGTCCCCCACCAGCACGACCGGCACGCCGGCGGCCTGGGCAAAACCGAAATTGGCAATGTCATTGGCGCGCAGATTGACCTCGGAGGCGCTGCCGGCGCCCTCGACGATGACGATGTCCACGTCGGAAGCCAGCTCGCGGAAAGCTGACAATACCTCGGGCATCAGCTTGCCGCGCTCGGCCCAGTAGGAGCGCGCGGTCATGGAGGCGCGGCGCTGGCCGCGCACCACGACCTGGGCACCGGTTTCCTGCTCGGGCTTGAGCAGGACCGGATTCATGGCGGTGAGCGGTTGGCGACGGGCAGCCCGGGCCTGCAGCGCCTGGGCCCGGCCGATCTCGCCGCCATCCATGGTGACGGCGGCATTGTTGCTCATGTTCTGTGGCTTGAACGGGGCGACCCTGAGGCCCCGATTGGCCAGTGCCCGACACAGGCCCGCCACCAGCAGCGACTTGCCGACATCCGAGCCGGTTCCCATGAACATCAGCGCCTTGGCCATGTTATCCCCGATCCACCACATGGGCATATGATCCCATCACGCGACCAATGACGGCGCCCATGGGGGGCATGGCATCGCCGCGGGCATCGGTGGCGGTGAACAAAGGAGGCAAACGCGACTGTTTGGCGGAGGAATAGTGGAATTCGTGACCGTTCAGATGTGATGGCCAGGGCAGATCGCCCGATTGCACCAGGCGCCGGTAGCCAAGAATGCGCTTGGGGCGATCGATGCGGGTGGTGACCGGCAAAAGGCCTGCCATGGCGTGGCTGGTACCCGACTTGTCGACCAAAGCCTCGCCCAGCACCATGAAGCCACCGCACTCGCCATAGATCAGCGCGTTGCGGTCGCGGGTGGCCAGCAGGCCCGCTTTGAAGGCGCTGGCAGCAGCGAGGGTGGCGCCATGCAGCTCGGGATAGCCACCGGGCAGAAAGACCGCATCGGCATCGGCGGCGGGCGCCTCGTCGGCCAAAGGCGAGAAGAAGCTTAGCTCGGCCCCCATGGCGCGCCAGCCGTCGAGCAGGTGCGGATAGGCAAAGGCGAAGGCATCGTCGCGGGCAATGGCGATGCGCTGGCCGAGCGGGGCGAGGCCGGTTGTGCCGGTCTCGCTGTCAGCGAGCGGGGCGGCGATGGCCCGGAACCTGGCCAGATCGACATAGTCACCCAAGGCCGTGGCTGCCTCGTCGAGAAAACCCGAAAAGGCGGAGACCTCACCGGGCAGGACCAGGCCGAGATGGCGCTCGGGCAGGACCAGAGCCGGGTTGCGCGGAATGGCGCCGAGGCAGGGGATGCCGGTGGCGGCCAGGGCATCGACCAGCATGCGCTCATGCTTGGTGGAGGCGACGCGGTTGAGGATGACGCCGGCGACGCGGACGCCAACGCGCCAATTGGCAAAGCCGGCCACCAGCGGCGCGACCGACTGGCTCTGGCGGTCCGCATCGACGACCATGACCACGGGGAGCTCGAGCAATTCCGCAAGGTCGGCGGTGGAGCCGAAGCCATCGGCGGCGCCATCAAACAGGCCCATGACGCCCTCGACCAGCAGCAAATCGGCGCCGGTGGCCTGCATGGCCGCCAACTGCTTGATGCGGCGGGGCGCCATCGACCAGGGGTCGAGATTGACCGCATCGCGCAAAGCGGCGCGACCGAGAAAGGTCGGATCAATATAGTCTGGCCCGGTCTTGGCGGGTGCCACGACGACCCCCTGGCGGCGCAGGGCGGCGAGCAGGCCGAGCGTGACCACGGTCTTGCCCGAGCCGGAGCGCGGCGCGGCGATGACGATGCCCTTAGCCAAAGATGTGTCCCCGCATTTCCCCGACATACCAGTCGAGCGAGTCGCGATACTGGCTGACGGGGCCGAGCACGACAATGGCCGGGGTCGGCACGTCGCGCAGGCTGGCCGCCTCGGCCAAGGTGGTTTCGATGACGCTCTGCTGCGGCGTGGCGGCATGGGAGACGATGGCGAGGCGCTCATCGCCAGGGCGGCCGGCGGCCAGCAGTTTTTCGGCAATCGGGCCGAGATGCTTGACCGCCATGAACATGACGATGACGGGCGCCGCCCCGGCAACGGCGGGCCAGTTGACGCCATGCGGCACGGCGCCGGTTTCGTCATGGCCGGTAAGGAAGAGCACCGCCTGGTTGGTATCGCGATGAGTGACCGGAATGCCGGCATAGGCGAGCCCGCCAAGCCCGGCGGAGATGCCCGGCACGATGCGGAAGGGGACGCCCGCCGCGGCCAGCGCACCGGCCTCCTCGCCGCCGCGGCCGAACATATAGGGGTCGCCCCCCTTGAGGCGCAGCACGCGCCTATTGGCCTGGGCCAGGGCGATGAGCTGCAGCGATATGTCGGTCTGCTTAGGCGACGGCCTGCCACCGCGCTTGCCGGCAAAGATGCGCTCGACATGGGTCGGAGCCATGGCAAGCAGGTCGGGCGAGACCAGCGCATCATGGACGATGACATCGGCCTGGCCCAGGGCGTGATAGGCCAGTAGCGAGACCAGGCCCGGGCCGCCGGGACCGGCGCCGACCAGCCAGACCGTACCAGGCTGCAGCGGCGGAAAGTCAGCATGGTCGAGCGCGGCGAAGTGGGCGGCGCGGCGCCGTTTGCGGATCCAGCCGAACATCAGAACGTGACCTCTTGAGACGGCCATGGCATGGGGGCACAATGACGCCGAAGCGAGACCGCGAGAGCATGAACATCCTGATCCTGGGCGGCACGTCGGAGGCGCGCGACCTGGCCAGTCGTCTGGTGGCGCTGGGCCATGCCGTGACCAGTTCGCTGGCCGGGCGCACGCAGGCGCCGATCCTGCCTGCAGGCGCGGTGCGGGTCGGCGGCTTTGGCGGCGCCAGTGGCCTTGGCGCTTTTCTGCGCAGCGCCGGGATCGAACGGCTGGTGGATGCCACCCATCCCTATGCCGGGACGATTTCCCGCAATGCCGTGGCGGCGGCGCAGGAGAGCGGCGTGCCCCTGGTGCGGCTGATGCGGCCGGCATGGGAGCAGTCCGAGGGCGCCGACTGGACCATTGTCGAGAGTGCCGCCGAAGCTGCCGCCATAGTGCCCGACGGCACCAACGTGCTGCTGACGACGGGCCATACCGGCCTTGAGGCATTTTTCGAGCGCAGCGATTGCCGCTTCGTCGTGCGGCTGATCGAGGCCCCGGCCCTGCCCGTCCCGGCGTATGCCAAGCTGCTGCAGCGCCGCCCGCCGTATGGGCTGGAGGACGAAATAGACCTGCTTGAGCGCGAGAGGATCACTCATCTGGTCAGCAAGAATTCGGGTGGCGCACAGACCGTGGCCAAGCTGGAAGCGGCCCGGCGGCTCGGGGTCAAAGTGATCATGATTGCCCGCCCCGCCTATGGACCGGCAATCGAGGTGAGCAGCGTCGAGGACGCCATCACCGCGCTGGAACTGGACGGCTGACCAAAGATGTCGAGGCTGAAGCCGGGGGCACAGCGCGCCAGGGCGCAGGTAGCGAAGGCGGACTGACGCCGGTAGAGATGCAGGGGGCCGGCCATCGATGCCACCGCTTCGGCGAGGCCGGGACCCGCGCCGCACAGATCATCCTCGTCGAACAGGCGCAGCGGCACGTCAAAATGCAGAGCCAGCGGCAGCAGCAGCGGGCTGGTCTGCCGGCGCCTGTGGGTGCCAATGGCGACCAGTTGGTCGGAGTGGAGACCGGATTCAGCCAGGCATGCCTGCAGCAGCGCAATGAGCTCGCCCGCACTGGCCGCCGAGGCAAAGCCCATGCCGGCGACAAAACTCTGGTGCGGGGCGTTTACCCCTGAACTGGCCGTCATCATCGCCTCTCACAGCAAGAGGCAGGTTCGCTCAAGACCGTTGCAGCTCCGGACTAGGTCCCCGATTTGGGTCGACCGCACCGAATTCTGTTTCAGTTCCGTCGGGGGAACTCTGCGCATTTTTCCGTTCTAGGCGGGGAGAAGCCCGTGGTCAATCAATGGCTTGGCCCGATCGGGCGCCAGATGGGAATGCTTCTGAAAATGATTTGCAAATTCAACGGCTTGCCCCGCCTTTAGCTTGGGGTTATGGGCCTGATCCACATGTCAGGGGCCAGCCAATGAAGTTCACCGCAAACCGAACCATGGTCGTGGCGGCCACCAGCCTGCTGGTCGGCCTCGTCGTGCTCGGACTCAAGCTGCTGGCCTGGTATGTCACCGGCTCGGTGGCGCTCTATTCCGATGCGCTCGAATCAATCATCAACGTCGTCACCGCCATTGTCGCGCTGATCGCGGTGCGCCTGGCGCAGCGGCCGGCCGATGCCGGCATGCCCTATGGCTATCACAAGGCGGAGTATTTTTCCGCCGTGGTGGTGGGCGTGATGATCATCGTGGCGGCGATCCTGATCATCCGCGAGGCGGTGCTGGGCTTTGCCGAGCCGTCCCTGCCGGACGCGCCCATGCAGGGCCTGGCCATCAGCATGGCGGCCACGGCGATCAATATCGTCTGGGCCCGCATGCTGACCGCCTATGGTCGCAAGGTGCGCTCGCCGGCCCTGGAGGCGGATGGCAAGCACCTGATGACCGACGTGGTCTCCACCATTGGCGTGCTTGCCGGACTGACGCTGGTGGTACTGACCGGCTGGGCCGTGCTCGACCCGATCCTGGCGATTCTCGTCGCGCTCAACATTCTGTGGTCCGGCTGGGGCGTGATCCGCGACAGCGTCGGCGGGCTAATGGATGTGGCCGTGCCCAAGGACAAGCAGACCGTGATCCGCGACGTCATCGCCATCAATGCCGACGGCGCCATCGAGGCCCATGACATCCGCACCAGGCAGGCCGGCAAGATGACCTTCATCGATTTCCACCTGGTGGTGCCCGGCGCCATGACCGTCGACGCCGCCCACGCCATCTGCGACCAGATCGAGACAAAATTGCGCGAGGCGGTGGAGGATGTGCAGATCACCATCCATGTCGAGCCGGAAGAAAAGGCCAAGCATACCGGCATCGTGGTGCTGTAGGGCGGCCGCACTCGATTTCAGTCCCGACCCTTGAACGCGCCCCTGCTGCACCGCACATTGCAGGCGGGAGGGATCATGGGAACAGCACCAAGTCTATACGAATGGGTAGGCGGCATAACTGCCCTCGAACGGCTGACGGAGCTGTTCTACCAAAAAGTGGCCGCCGATCCGCTGATCGGGCCTGTCTTTGCGCAGATGAACCCTGACCATCCGGCCCATGTGGCCGCCTTTCTGGCCGAGGTACTGGGTGGGCCGCCGCTCTACTCGGCGCTGCATGGCGGGCACCCTGAAATGATCCGGCACCATCTTGGCAAGCATCTGGGCGAGAGCCAGCGGCGGCGCTGGATCAACCTGCTCCTCGACAGCTACACCGAGCTGGAATTGCCGGCCGATCCGGAATTCGCCTCGGCGCTGGTCAGCTATCTCGAATGGGGCAGCCGCATGGCCGTGCTCAATTCGGTCGAGGGGGCGACCCCGGGCCTGGACGAGCCCATGCCCAAATGGGGCTGGGGCGAGGTCAAGGGGCCCTACCAGCCAGGGCAGGGATGAGCTTGCGGCGAGGGCTGGATGACGGCAGAGTGCCGACCATGCGTCTCGCCCTTGTCGTCTTCTTGCTGCTGATCGGTCCCGCCTTCGCCCAAAGCACGGAGCGCTATGACAATGCGCGCTTCGGCTACAGCATGAACGTGCCGGACGGCTTTGTCGGCCAGGGCGGGAGCGCCAATGGCGACGGTCAGGCTTTTGCCGTGCCCGGCCGCGCCATCGTCCTGCTGGTCTGGGGCGGTTCGCTCGCCGACTTCGAGGCGGAAGTCGCGATGCGCATGGCGCAGGACGCGGGCGAGGGCTGGAACCAGACCTATCAGGCGGTGACGCCACGCTGGGCCAGTTGGTCATCCGTGGCGGGCGGGCAAATCCTTTACCAGCGCATGATCCTGCTCTGCGACGGGCAGAGCTATGCCGCCTTCCGGGCGGAGTACGGCCTGCGCGACCGGGTCGAGATGGACCCGGTCGTCGAGCAGCTGGTAGCGTCTCTACAGGGCGCGACCTGCTAGAATTCGATGCCGAGCTGGGCTTTGACCCCCGAGCGGAAGTGATGCTTGATCTCGGTCATTTCGGTGACGAGATCGGCGATCTCGATCAGTTCGTCCTTCGCATTGCGGCCCGTGACGATGACATGGGTATCGGCCGGCTTGTTGCGCAGGAATTCCACCACTTCCTCGATCGGCAGATAGTCGTAGCGCAGCACGATATTGAGCTCGTCGAGCAGCACCATCTTGTAGCTGGGATCGGCGATCAGGCTCTTGGCCTGTTCCCAGGCCTTGCGGGCCGCGGCGAGGTCGCGCTGGCGGTCGGCCACGTCCCAGGTAAAGCCCTCGCCCATGGCGTTGATGGTCACCAGTTCGGGGAATTTCATGAGCACGTCGCGCTCGCCGGTTTCCCACACGCCCTTGACGAACTGGACGACCCCGACCTTGAAGCCATGGCCCAAGGCCCTGAAAACCATACCGAAAGCGGCGGTGGACTTGCCCTTGCCCTTGCCGGTATGGACGATGAGCAGGCCCTTTTCCTGGGTCTTGGTGGCTAGGATCTTGTTTCGGGCTTCGCGCTTTTTCTTCATTTTTTCAGCGTGATAGGCATCGCGCTCGGCCTCGGTCATGAGGTCGGTCTTCTTGATGGGCTTGATGGGGGGTAAGTCGGTCATGGGGTGTCCTCGAGCAGGGCATAGGCTGCGTTGGAGCGGGGGGACCAGAGGCCGCGCAGGCGGGCCTCGGCGAATTTGGCGAGGAGCTCGTCATAGCCATAGCGGTTGGCGCTCTGGATGAAGTCTCGCGTGGCGTCGTCTTCGATGAAGGCCTCGAAGGCCAGGTCGAAATGGTGGGTCTTGACGGCGCCGGTGGTGGCGGCGAAGGCGAACATGAAATCGACGGTGGCGATGATCTCGAAGGCGCCGCGATAGCCGTGGCGCTTGACGCCGTTGAGCCATTTGGGATTGACCACGCGGCTGCGCATAACGTGGCTGATTTCCTCTTCCAGCGTCCGGATCACGGGGCGCTCGGGGCGGGAATGGTCGTTGTGATAGGCAGCGGGCTTGAGGCCGGTCAGGGTTTCGGCGGCGGCGGAGAGGCCGCCCTCGAACTGGTAATAATTGTCGCTATCGAGCAGGTCGTGCTCGCGATTGTCCTGGTTGTGGACCACCGCATCGATGTCGGACAGGCGGGCGGCGAAGCGGGCGCGCTCGGGGGTGCCGGCGGCCTGGGCGCCATAGGCATATTGGCCCCAGTCGAGGGCCTGATTGGCCAGATCGGCCTTGCTGGTCCAGTTGCCATTGTCGATCAGCGCATTGAGGCCGGCGCCGTAAGTGCCCGGCTTGGAACCAAAAATCCGGTGACCAGCGGCAAGGCCTGCCTCGTCTTGACTCTGGCCGGCGGCCATCAGGCCGAGCGCATCGGTGCGCATGCGGGCGGCGATGGGGTTGTCGTCGGTGGGTTCGTCGAGGGCGCCGATGGCGCGGATGGCGCGGTCGAACAGCGCTATCTGGGCCGGGAAGGCATCGCGGAAAAAGCCGGAAATGCGCATTGTGACGTCGACGCGCGGGCGGCCGAGTTTTGGCAGCGGGATGATCTCATAGCCCGAGACGCGCAGCGAGCCCAGATCCCAGGTGGGGCGCGCGCCAATCAGGGCCAGTGCCTGGGCGATATCGTCGCCGCCGGTACGCATATTGGCGGTGCCCCAAACCGAGAGGGCGACCGAACGCAGGCTATGACCATGGTCCTGATAGTGCCGCAGGACCAGGCTTTCGGCCGATTTCTGGCCGAGCTGCCAGGCGGTGGGGGTGGGCACGGCGCGGTTGTCGAGCGAGAAGAAATTGCGACCGGTGGGCAAGACATCGAGGCGGCCGCGCGAGGGGGCGCCGGAGGGGCCGGGGGCGATGAATTTTCCGTCCAGACCGTCGAGCAGGGCCGCCATTTCGGCCGGACCGGAGGCGGCCAGGCGGGGGCGGATAAGGGTCTCGACCGTGGCGAGGACAGCTTTGGTGGCGGTCCAACCGGCAGCGGGGACAGATTTATGCGCGACCAGGTCGGCGGCAATGGCTTCGAGCTGTTCGACGACGTCGCCAAGGCTGCGCGTCGCCGCCATTTGGTCACCAGTATGAACGCATGATGACTGCGGCAGCCCCGGGCCGGACCAGGGATCGCCCAATTTGGCCGTCAGCGGGTCGATGCCGAGTTTGAGATCGTCGGCCAGGGCGCGGATCAGGGAATTATCCCCGGGCGCGTCGCCGCGTGGGACGCGGGCCAAAGCGACGATGAGATCGCGTTCGAGGTCGCCCTGGGGCGACTGGCCGAAAATGTGCAGGCCATCACGGATCTGGGCTTCCTTGAGGTCACAGAGGAAGTTGTCGATCTTGAGCAAAGCCGCGGTCTCGTCCTCGGGCAGGCCGATATCGCGATCGAGCCGGCTGTCGCGGGTGAAATCGAGGATGCGGCGCTTGAGGTCGGCGAGGCGGCGGCGGTCCATGCCGGAAGCGGCATAATATTCGTCGAGCAGGGCTTCGAGATCCTTGAGCGGGCCATAGGTCTCGGCCCGGGTCAGTGGCGGCACCAGGTGATCGATGATGACGGCGCCGGTGCGGCGCTTGGCCTGGGTGCCTTCGCCGGGATCGTTGACGATGAAGGGATAGAGATGGGGCAACTGGCCCCAAAGCGCGTCGGGATAGCTCGTGGCGTCGAGCGCCGTGGCCTTGCCGGGCAGCCATTCGAGCGTGCCATGCTTGCCATTGTGGATCAGGGCATGGGCGCCGAACTCGTGGCGCAGCCAGAGATAGGCGGCGAGATAGGCATGCGGCGGCACCAGAGCCGGATCGTGATAGCTCAGCGTCTCGTCGAGCTGATAGCCGCGGGCGGGCTGGATCAGGATGGCGAGGTTGCCGAAAATGAGGGCCGGCAGGTGGAAGGTATCGGTTCGTACAAAGGGATCGGTAGCGGGATCGCCCCAGCGGCTGGTGACCTCGGCCTGGATCTTTTCGGGGAGCGCGACGAGAAGTTCGCGATAGCGCGCGAGGCTCAGCGTAGCGGGCGAGGTGCCGCGCCCTGGACTGGCATTGGTGGGGCCGGACTGGAGACGATCGATCAGGGCGGCGGCGGTCAGGGTGCCAACCGACGTGCTGTAGCCCGCCCATTCCAGCGCCTGCAGCATGCGGATGGTGGACTCCGGCGCGTCGTAGCCGACGCCGTTGGCGAGGCGCCCGTCGCGGATGGGGTAGTTGGCGAGGACCAAAGCGACCTTGCGGTCGGCGCGCGGGGTGGTGCGGAGACGGGCCCAGTTGGCGGCGAGGCTGGCCGCGCGGGCGATGCCGGAATGATCGGGCGCATAGGCGGTGAGCGGGATCTGGCAGCGCTCGTGCCAGACGGCATCGGCGCGGTGGCCGACGATGAGGCCGCCGAGGCGACCGTCGATTTCTGGCATGACAAGGAACATCGCCATGTCCTTGGACGACAGGCCCTGGCTGTCGCTCTGCCACTGCCCCTCGGAGCGGCCGGCCTGGATCAGCTGGATGACCGGGGCGTCGCTGGTGGCAAAGGGGTTGGCGGCGGGGTCCAGACCATCAATGCCGAGGGCAAAGCCGGTCAGATTGAGCACGGCGGCAGGGGCGACGGCGCCGAGCACCTGCTGGACGAAGGCGATGCAGGCGGCCTCCTTGAGAGAGGAGACGAGGATCGGTACCGGCGCCAGGCCCTGCGCTTCGAGCGCGGCGATGAGCGCTTCAATGGTCGCGGTGCCGGCGCCTTCGAGGGCGGCGCGGTAGAAGAGGATGGGGATATGAGCAGGCTTGCTGCCGGGCGGCAGGCAGAGCGCGGCGCGGATGGCCCCGGTCGTCGTCACGCCCTTGCCGGGATACCAGAGGCCGAAGCGGGCGAAGGGCTGGGGCTCGCGGTCTGGCAAAGCCATGCGGGCATAGCCCACCTGGTCTGCCTGCTGCAAATCGTGAAACGCCCTCAAAATCGTGTCGGCATTATCCGGGCCGCCGGCGATGAAGAGCTGGTGCAGACGGGTCCAGTCGTCAGGGTGAATGGTGGAGCGGGACTGCAGGATGGCATCAGGATTGGTGTCGCCCGGCAGCAGGACGAGCGGAATCCTGCGGTTGGCGCAGAGCGCGGTCAGCTCATCGACGCCATATTGGAAATAGGCGGCGCCGCCGATGAGGCGGAGGACGACGAGGCGGGCATGGGCGACGGTCTGTTCGAGCCAGAGATCGACCGAGAGATGGTTGGAGAGGCGCAGCGTATTGGCGAGGCGCAGTTGCTCCTCCCCTGCCCGGTCGGCAGCGGCGGCCAGCATGGACAGCTCGCTATCGGCCGAGGAGGCAAAGACCAGAGCGCCGGGGCGCTGGTTGAGATCGATGGCCTCGCCCTCCTGCTGGATGGCGCCGGCCTGGGCGGACAGAAGGTGCATCAGCGGCGCTTTCGCAGACGGGGCTCGACCAGGCGATCAAACAGCAAGGTGCAGGAAGGCAAAGCCAAGGCGCCGGCCAGGGCCGAGATGAGGTAGAAGGGCAGGCCGAAATAATCGGTGGCCTGCAACTGCAGCACCACCACGAACATGCCGGCGACGCCAGCCAGTGCGCCCAGGGGGATGGCCGCGATATATTGGGCGCGGCGGCCGGCAAAGCGCGTGGCAAACAGCGCGGCACAGGCGCCGGCAATGCCAGACGGGGTCAAGCCGAAGAGGTAGCCGATGGCCAGCATCTGCAGCAGCTCAAAGGGCAGCGCCCCAGCTTCGAACTGCCAGCCCGTGACAAGAATAGCGGTGATGAAGACCAGCGTGCCCAGCAGCGGGCCAGCCAGCAGCACCGTCAGGAAACGGGCAAGCGGAAAGACAGCGGCACTGGCGGGAGCGGCGGTCATCAGGCCTTCTTGACGAACTCGGTGCGCAGGACCAGGCCCTTGACCTTTTCGGCATTGCACTCGATTTCGGCCGTGTCGCCGGTGAGGCGGATATTCTTGACCAGGGTGCCGCGCTTGAGCGTCACCGAGGTGCCCTTGACCTTGAGGTCCTTGATCAGCGTGACGGCGTCGCCGTCATTGAGCTGGGTGCCGTTGGCGTCCTTGGTGATTTCGGTCATCTGGTGGTCCTGTTGGTTTCAGTTTGGCGTGCACGGATGGCACTGGCCTGGGCGCAGGAGGCGCATTTCGCCTCCCGCGCCCAGAGATTATTCAGGCGGGATCGAGGCTGAAGACCGCCCGGACAATGCCGTGGTCATTGCTGCCAGTGGCCTTGTGGTCGAGGTCATTGAGGTGATCGTTGGCCAGGTCCATGCGTTCGAAGGCCCAGATGCGATCGCGCGAATTGTCGTAGAACTGTTCGCTGACCAGAATGTGGTCCAGCGATTCGCGTTCATTCTGGAAAATGTGCGTGTAGTAGACATCGCGCGTGCTGCGATATTGCTGCAGCGTCTGGACCGTATAGAGCGCATCGTCGCCGCCGCCCATGGACTGGCCGAACAGATAGTTCGGCTGGCCGGTAAGTACATTGGCGGTGTTGGAGAGCGTGGCATCGTTGATGTCGCCGAGCACGACCAGCGGATCGTGGTTGCCGCGCAGACGATCGGTGACCAGCATGCGGAATGCCGCCGCCTCGGCCGTGCGGCGGATGGTGGACAGTGCCGAACCGAGCGCCTTGGCGTGCGGGCCTTGGATTGCCCGATCATACCAGGCATTGCTGGAAATCCGGGTCGGCGCCTTGGATTTGAAATGCACGACAAAGACATGGATGGCAGCCTGACTGGCGACCGGCCGGATGGTGAAGTGCAGAATCGGACGGGAAAAGCCGCGAATCTGGACCAGGATATCGGGCGTCTGCTCGTCGTCGCCCTCGTCCTGCAGCTTGAAATTGTCCGGGAAGCTGGAAATCCATTCGGGCTCGTCCTCCAGAATGTCCTTTCGAACAGCGCCAGCGCAGACGATCCGGCCGCCATCGTGATCGGGGGGCACGAGCGGAACATGGCTATCGGCAATGCCGGCCCTTGCCATGAGATCGGCAAGCGCGTCGGCGTGCCAGAGCTCCTGAAAGCCGAAGACATCGGCCCGCATGTCGGTAAGGGACCGGCCGAGCCAGGCGATCTTGGCATTGTATTGGTCCGTGGTCCAACCGTCCGCATCCGAATAGATCGCCTTGCCGGGTAAGTTGAGATTGTAGAGGTTACAGGTAGTGAAACTGAGCAACTGTGCCATTGTGGGCCTCGCGCTTGAGTGTTTCTGCAAAACTGCAGCACAAGACTAGCATGCGAGGCCCACGCTTGCATGACGGGGCAATACCGATCAGGCGGCGATCTTGACGGCCCGTTCAAGGCTCGCGGTAATCGCCGTGCGGTCGAGGGGGCTTTCGCCGATGACGACCAAAGCGGTGTCGCGGCTTTCGCCGTCTTTCCAGGGGCGGTCGAAATAGGCGCTGACGCGGGGGCCGACGGCCTGGATGGCGAGGCGGGCATTGGCGCCGGGAACGGCGGCAAAGCCCTTTAGGCGCAGCACGTCATGCTCGCGCATGGTGGTCTCGATGATGGCGAGCAGCTCGTCCTTGCCGGCGATGGATGGCAGGCGGATGGAGAAGCTGTCGAAATCGTCGTGCTCGTGGGTCTGGCCGCCGTGCTCGAGCTCGTGATGGCTGGGGCGGTTGGCAATGTCGTCCTCGCTACCCATGCCCAGGCCGAGCAGAGCGGCGATATCGACATGGCCATTGCTGGCGCGAATGACGCCGACGCCGGGGCGCAGTTCGGCGCGGATATTGGCCTCGACCTTGTCGAGCATGGCGGCATCGAGCAGGTCGGCCTTGTTGATGACGACAAGGTCGGCCACCGAGAGCTGATCCTCAAAGAGTTCGCCCAAAGGGGTCTCGTGATCGAGCATTTCATCCTGGCGGCGCTGGGCGTCGACGGCGGCCTCGTCGCTGGCAAAGCGGCCTTCTGCCAAAGCGGCGGCGTCGGCCACGGTGACGATACCGTCAATGGTGACCTGGGCCTTGATCTCGGGCCAGTTGAAGGCGCGGATCAGCGGTTGGGGCAAAGCCAGGCCGGAGGTTTCGATGATGATGTGATCGAACTTGTCGGGGCGGGCCAGCAAAGCCTGCATGGTGGGAATGAACTCGTCGGCTACGGTGCAGCAGATGCAGCCGTTGGAGAGCTCGATCATATCCTCCTCGCGGCAGGTTTCATCGCCGCAGCCGGCCAGGATATCCTTGTCGACGCCGAGATCGCCGAACTCGTTGATGATCAGCGCAATGCGCTTGCCCTTGGGGGCATGGGCCAGCAGATGGCGGACCAGGGTGGTCTTGCCGGCGCCGAGAAAGCCGGTGATGACGGTGGTGGGGATCTTGCTCATGCGGACACACCCTCAAGGCGAGTGCGGGACAGAACTGAATTGGGGCAGCATAGGGTCTGCGTCATGACATCTCCTGGCCGTCCACCCGACGGCACAAAGGGTTAAGGGCTCTGCGCCCGGATGGTGTGATGGCAGGTCTCCTGGCTCGCGGTGATCACCACGCCCCTCGCCTTCCCGGCAGCTAGGCTGCCAGTGGCAATTGAGGGGAATGCACCGCTTACAGTTGCGGGGGCAGCCACGGTATTGCGCCCTGATGGGTACGTCGCACCGTGTTCCCTTAGTCCAGCACAGGCGCGTCAAACGCCTGAACCGGGTATCCCTCCGGCACGGGGCCTTCGGGAACCAACACGAGAGGTGGTGTGCCACCAAACGGCGGCAACTGCAATGTCTGGCCGGCCGTTGCACGGAAAACGCGGCTGGCGTCAAGCCGAGAGCGGCGCCGAAGCAGCAATTTCAGCCCCGGCAGCGGCAAGCGACTCGGGCTAGATCAGGACACAGCCAGGAGATGTGCGATGAAGCCGATCAAGTTCAGCAAGGACGAAACCAAGGCCATTGTCGGCGAGATCAAGGACTATTTCCGCGAGGAACTCGACCAGGAGATCGGCAGCATACCAGCGGAAATGCTGATGGCGTTCTTCGCGGAGAAGATGGGCGCCTATTACTACAATCGCGGGGTCTATGACGCCCAGAGCGCGCTCAAGGAGCGGATGGACAGCCTGCATGACGACCTCTACGCGCTCGAGCAGAAGACCAAGCATACCCGCTGAGCGGGCGAGACCTGCAAGAAACCGACTTTCCGGGGGCAGACAGTGCGGCTAGATAGCGCCGCCGGTTCTGACCGGTTTGTTCAGGAGGAAGCCTTGGGCTTCAATTTCGCCACGCTGGCCCCGATCGGGCTGCTGCTTGCATCCAATGTGTTTATGACCTTTGCCTGGTACGGGCATCTCAAATGGCCCGGCGCGGCGCTGTGGGCGGCGGTGCTGATCAGCTGGGGCATCGCGTTTTTCGAATATTGGCTGGCCGTGCCGGCCAACCGGATCGGCTATGGCGTCTATTCGGGGGCCGAGCTCAAGACCATCCAGGAGGTGATCTCGCTGTCGGTCTTCGTGCTGTTTGCGGTGTTCTATCTCGGCGAAAAACTCACCTGGAACCACGGCATCGGCTTTGCCATGATCGCTCTGGGGGCGTTCTTCATCTTCAAGGGGCCGCTGAAATAGCCAGCCCGGCGGACCGGACTGGCGGAGTCATTTAGCCCAGGCAATCGACCAGGCTAGTGGCAAGGCCGCGCAGCAGGGTGGGATAGAGGTCGGCGCCTTCGGTCAGCGCGCCGCCTTCGGGGTCGAGCACACCGGCCTTGGCCGAGGTGCCCTCGATGATGGCCGAGATGATGGTCGGCTCGAAATTGGGTTCGGCAAAGACGCAGGTGGCGCCGAGCGTGCCGACCTTGGCCTTGAGTTCGTCAATGCGGGCGGCGCCGGGCGCCACTTCGGGGCTGACGGTGACCGAACCGGCCACGTCGAGGCCGAAGCGGGCCTCGAAATACTGATAGGCGTCATGAAAGACGATGAAGGGCTTGTCGGCGACCGGCGCCATTGTGGTGACCAGCTCGGCCTGCAATTCGTCGAGCTTGACCAGCTCGGCCTCGGCATTAGCCTGGTAGGCCGTGGCATTGTCCGGATCGGCGGTGGCCAGGGTGGTGGCGATCTGGGTGACCATCAGCTTGGCATTCTGCGGATCGAGCCAGAAATGCATATCGCCCTCGCCGTGCTCGTCATGGTCGTGGCCCTCATGATCGTCCTCGGCGGCGTGGTCGGTGTGCTCAGCTGCGTCGGCATGGGCAGCGTGCTCTTCAGCGGTTTCGCCGCTGTGGTCGTGCTCCTCGCCTTCATGCATATGCGCCTCGAAGGCGCCGCCTTCGCGCACGGGCAGTAGGGTGATGCCGGGGGCGTCGGCGAGCTCGACCACAGCGGCATTGGTGGCAAGGGTGTCGAGCGCATCGGCCAGGAAGAGCTCCATGCCGTGGCCGGTCCAGAAGACAATGTCGGCAGATTCCAGCGCGCCGGCATCGGAGGGGCGCAGCGCATAAGTGTGCGGCGAGGCCGAGCCCTTGACGATGAGGGTGGGCTCACCGACGCCGGCCATGACAGCAGCAACCAGGGAATGGACCGGCTTGATGGAGGCCACGACATTGGGGGCGGCAAAGGCGGTGGAGGTGAGGAGCGCCGTGGCCAGCAGGGTGAGCGGGGCGAGCAGTTTCATCGGCGGAACCTCTTGGCAACAGGATGGGGGGCAGCATATGTAATGTTGTTACGCTTGCGGCGGTGTTATGCTATAACGTATTAACAGCCGTCAAGGGGGCTGTGGATAGCGCATGGCGACGTGGCACCCGGGCGCCCCAACAACAGATGGACTGGTTTATGGACGCGCGGGCACACAAGGAAATCCTCATCACGCTGAGCAATGCCGGCGTGTCACGCGGCGGGCGCCGGCTGGTCAGCGGGGTCGACATGACCATTGCGCGCGGCGAGATCGTGACGCTGATTGGGCCAAACGGGTCGGGCAAATCGACCACGGCCAAGCTGGCGACCGGCGTGCTCAAGCCCGATACCGGCAGCGTGACGCGCCAGCCGGGCCTGCGCATCGGCTATGTGCCACAAAAGCTGACGATCGACTGGACCCTGCCGCTGACCGTGGAACGGCTGATGACGCTGACCGGTCGATTTTCGGGGCCAGAGATCGATGCGGCGCTGGAGGCGGTGGGTGCCTTGCGGCTGCGCGGGGCCGCGGTGCAGGAACTGTCGGGCGGGGAATTCCAGCGCGTACTGTTTGCCCGGGCGATGATCCGCCAGCCAGACTTGCTGGTGCTCGACGAGCCGGTGCAGGGCGTCGATTTTTCCGGGGAGCTGGCACTGTACGAGCTGGTGCGGCAGATTCGGGACACGACGCGCAGCGGGATCCTGATGATTTCCCATGACCTGCATGTGGTGATGGCGGAGACCGATACGGTGATTTGCCTCAATGGCCATGTGTGCTGCACCGGCACGCCCTCGGCGGTCAAAAGCAGCCCGGAATATCTGGCACTGTTCGGCGAGCGGGCGGCGCATACGCTAGCCATCTATGAGCACCATCACGATCACGAGCACCATGACGATGGCTGCGTGGTGGGCAAAGGCGAGACGCATGAGCACGCCCATGGGCATGAGGGACACAGCCATGTTCGGTGACTATTTTTCCCGTGCGCTGATAGCCGGGGTCGGGCTGGCGCTGGTGGCCGGGCCGCTGGGCTGTTTCGTGGTCTGGCGGCGCATGGCCTATTTCGGCGACACCATGGCGCATTCGGCACTGCTGGGCGTGGCGCTCAGCATCATCCTCTCCATCAACATGACGCTGGGCGTGTTTGCCGTGGCGGCGCTGGTCGCCGGGGCCCTGATCGTGCTGCAGCGCCAGGCGACCCTGTCGACCGATGCGCTGCTGGGGATTTTGAGCCATTCGACGCTGGCGGTGGGGCTGGTGCTGGTGGGGTTCCTGACCACGGTGCGGATCGACCTGATGGGTTTTCTGTTCGGCGATATCCTCGCCGTGTCGGTGGAAGACATCGTCATCATCTATGGCGGGGGCGTGGCCATCCTCGCCATCCTGATCCTGGCGTGGCGGCCGCTGCTGGCCTCGACGGTGAGCCCGGAACTGGCAGAAGCCGAGGGGCTGCGGCCGGAGGCCAGCCGGCTGGTACTGATGATCCTGATGGCCTCGGTGATTGCCATTGCCATGAAGCTGGTGGGCGTGCTGCTGATCACCTCGCTGCTGATCATTCCGGCGGCCACAGCGCGGCGGCTGAGCGCGACGCCCGAGATGATGGCGGCGGTGGCCGCGGTGCTCGGCGCCATTGCGGTGGTGGGCGGGCTGTTCGGGTCGCGAACCTGGGATACCGCGTCCGGACCCTCTATCGTGGTGATGGCGCTTGTTATATTTCTGGTGTCGCTGACCGTGCCGGTCACGCGGCTGTTCGGGCGGAGAGAAAACCATGGCGCATAGTCACGACGTACCAAGCGACCTGACGCGCAATCAGGGACTGGTGCTGGGCGCGCTCAACCATTCGGTGGGGCCGCTGAGCGCCTATGACATTCTCGACAAGCTGCGCGGCGACGGGCTGCGGGCACCACTGCAGGTTTATCGGGCCCTCGACAAGCTGGTGGAGCGCGGGCTGGCGCACCGGCTGGAATCGCTGAATGCCTTCGTTGCCTGTGCGGACGAGCATTGCCACCGCAAGGGGCTGATCGCCTTTGCCATCTGCGCCAATTGCGGCAAGGTCGACGAGTTCGCCGATGCGGTGATCGAGGAACGGCTGGGCGAATGGGCCGGCGCCAAGGGCTTCAAGGTCGAGCGCACGACGATGGAAATCCGCGGGCAATGCGCGGACTGTGTCGCCCCGGCAGCTTAACCCCTCGGGTCAAGCCCGAGGGGTGGCGGCCGGTGGGGTAAACGGGTCTAGGCGCTTTCGCCAAAGCTCAGGAAATGGACGGCGGCTGAACCGTATTCGCGGCGGTCTTCAAGGGTGAAGGGCGCGGGGATGGTGATCTCGGCCGTGGCGCTTTCCTCAAAGACCAGGGTGGCGCCGGGGGCGAGCCAGCCGCCCTTGGCGAGGCCTGCCAATGCCAATTCGCCCAGACCCTGGCCATAGGGCGGATCGAGGAAGACCAGATCGAACTTGCCGAAGGTGCCGGTGGGGCCCAGGTCAATGGCGTCGCGGCGCAGCAGCTTGGTGACGCCGCCGACGCCGAAGGCCTCGATGTGATCGCGGATCAGGCCCCGGGCTTCGGCGCCCATATCGACAAAAGTGGCGTGGGCAGCGCCGCGCGACAGGGCTTCAAAGCCCAAAGCGCCGGTACCGGCAAACAGATCGAGCACACGGATGCCCTCGAAGACCGGCCCCAGGCGCGAGGCCAGGATATTGAACATGGACTCGCGAACCCGATCGGCCGTCGGACGAATGGAATCGTCCGACGGGGAGATCAGCTGCCTGCCCTTGAACTTGCCGGCAACGATGCGCACGGCTTAGGCCTTGGGACGACGCGGCGCAGCGGGGCGACCACCGCCACCGGACGGACGACCGCCCGAGGAGGGACGGCCTGCGCCACCTGAGGGACGGCCACCACCAGCGGGGCGCCCTGCCCCACCGGCAGGACGGCCGCCCGGCTTGCCGAAGCCACCGGGCTTGCCATAACCGCCCGGCTTGGGACCGCGCTGCGGCGCGGCGCCATCGCGCTTGGGATAGGGCTTGCCATCGGGACGCATCTTGGGCTTGCCATAGGTCTTGGCCTCGGAGCCGAGATTGTCGCGACCCGGGCGAGAAGAACGGTCGGGACGCGGCGAGGATGCGGGGCGCGGGCGATCGGCATAGGACGGCCGGTCGGCACGATCGGCAAAGACCGGACGATCGCCTTCCGGACGATAGGCGCGGACCGGCTTGTCGGAGAAGTTGCGGCCGGGACGCTTGGCCTCGCCGGTAAAGGCGGCGCCAGCGCCGCGCTCATTGTCGGGACGCAGACGCGGCTCGAAGGCCGGACGTTCGCCACCGCCGGCATCGCTGCGACGCGGGCCGCGTGGCGTGCCGGTGAACTCGCGGTCACGCGGCGGACGCGAACCGCCCTCGGGACGGGTGCGGGGGGCAAAATTGCCCGGACGGCCGCCACCAGCGTCGTCGCGGCGCGGGCCGCGCGGGGTGCCGGTGAATTCACGGTCACGCGGCGGACGCGCACCACCTTCGGGCCGCGTGCGCGGCTCGAAGCTGCGGGCGGGACGCTCAGCGAAATCGCGGGCGGGACGTTCGGCGGAGGGACGGCCAGGGCCAGGGCGGGTGCCAGCGGGACGATCACCATAGGGCTTCTTGTCGCCATAGGGCTTCTTGTCGGCGTAAGCCGGCTTGTCGCCATAGGGCTTGCGATCACCGGCATAAGCGGGCTTGTCACCATAAGGCTTCTTGCCGGCAAAGGCGGGCTTGTCGCCATAGGGCTTCTTGTCACCGTAAGGCTTCTTGTCGCCATAGGGTTTCTTGTCGCCAAAGCTCTTCTTGTCGGCGAAGGGCTTCTTGTCGCCCGGCTTGCCGCCGCCGGCGGCACGCGGGGGGGCCTTCTTGCCATAGTTGGCAGCGGACTGGTCGTCAGGATCGCGCCAGGTCGGGGCCTTGCCGAGGTTCTTTTTCACAAATTCTTCCGGCGCACGGCCGTCCTCATCAAAATGGATATGGCGCGGGGGTGGCGCCTCTTCTTCGTCGCGCGGATCGAGCCGCTTGCCGGTGGGTTTGCGGGAGTCAAAGCGACCGGGGCGATCCTGGCGCGGCCGTTCGGCGCGACGCTCTTCCTCGGTCTGTTCGGCGCCATCGGTAAAGCGGAAGCGCTGGCGGGCGATTTCCACGGTATTGGTGCCGCGGCCGGTGAGGCGATCGCGCGTGGGCTTGCCTTCGAGCGCGCTGGGCTCGGGCATCTCGCTGTCGAAGTCGACATCGGCCGCATCGGCGAGCTTCTTGCCGAGCTGGTCACGCAGCATCTTGGCCTTGATGGTCTCGATGCCGCCGACGGGGATATCGCCGAGCTGGAAGGGGCCATAGCTGACGCGGATCAGGCGGTTGACCTCAAGGCCGAGGGCGCCCAGCACGTTCTTGACTTCGCGGTTCTTGCCTTCGCGCAGCGCCAGGACCAGCCAGACATTGGCACCCTGCTCGCGCTCAAGCGTGGCTTCGATGGCGCCATAGCGGACGCCGTCGATTTCCATGCCGTCCTTGAGCTTGTCCAGCGCCGCCTGGGTGACCGAGCCATGGGCGCGCACGCGATAGCGGCGCAGCCAGCCGGTGGCAGGCAGTTCGAGGACGCGCTTGAGGCCACCATCATTGGTGAGCAGCAGCAGGCCTTCGGTATTGATATCGAGGCGACCGACGGTGACGACGCGCGGCAGGCCATGGGTTTCGAGATGCTCGAAAATGGTCTCGCGGCCTTCAGGGTCCTTCTCGGTGACCACGAGGCCCGCGGGCTTGTGGTAGAGCCAGACGCGGGTGCCCTGGCGAGCGGCGAGCGGGGCGCCATCGACCATGACCTTGTCGCGGTCGGTGACGTTGAAGGCGGGAGTCATCACCTTCTTGCCGTTGACCACGACGCGACCCTCGGTGATCCACACCTCGGCATCGCGCCGGGAGCAGAGCCCGGAGCGGGCAATCACCTTGGCGAGACGGTCGCCGGTATCGGGCTTGGCGGGGGTGGCGTCGTTCAGTTCGCGCATTGCGTGCGGCTTTCATGTCATGCGGGACCCATAGGGGCGGCGCAGAAAGGAGAAAGCGGCCGGATCATCCGGCCGCCTTGCAGAAAGTAGTAGCAGTGAAACCTAGTCGAGCGTGGTTTCTTTCTCGCTCAGGCCGACGCCAACGCTGGTCATCGGGCTCGAGATCACTTCACCCGAGCCACGACGCAAGGCATTGCGCACATCGGCAGGGCATTTCGGATCATTGATCGAGACCAGTTCACCACCAGGCGTCGAGCAGATCAGTTCCGCATTGCCGACGCGGGTGAAATACTCATCAGGTGGCATATAGAGCGGCCGCGACGAATTGTCGACACGCACATCGCGGTTGGCTGCACGCATGCGGGCGGTCAGCGCGCGGGCCTCTTCCTCGGTCAGGGGACGACCGGCGACGGAGCGCAGATCGACGACGCGGGCATTGCGCAGGCGCTGGATGTCGGCATCGGTCAGGTTGCTGGCGTCGATCTGGACGCTATCGCTATCCTTGGGCAGCTGGGCGGCGACAACGGTGGTGGTCGGGGCCGGCAGGGCCTGGCCGGATGCCGGCAGCACCAAGGGCGCACGGGCATGGGTCAGGTCTTCCTTGGGCGCCTCGCCGGGGATCAGGCCGATGCCGTGGGCAGTCGAGCTCATGACCTCGCGCTCGAAGGTGCCCACATCGGTGAGCGCATTGGTGCCTTCCACGGTGGTGCAGGCAGCCAGCGCCAGGCCCAGCACGATGGTCAGGGCGACCGAACCGGCCCGCCAGGCAGCACCAAGAGCAGTCTGCTGCCCCGTCATTGCAATACGCATGAAACGTCCTTCAAGATGTCCGCGGCGCTTATAGCGCATCTCGTGCCCTAAGGCCAGATTCTGGCAGCAAGGTGTTCGCCGGCGTCAAACCGACGTTTTCGGGGGTCGGCCGAGGCCGAGCAGATCGGCGATCAGCAGGATGACGCCGACGGTGATGGCGACATCGGCGATGTTGAAAATATAGAACGACCACGTGCCCCAATGCAGGTGGAAGAAATCAGCCACCGCGCCATAGAGCAGCCGATCAAGCGCATTGGACAGGGCGCCGCCGATGCAGAGGGCCAGGCCCAGGCGGATCAGTGCGGTGTCGGCGCGGACCCACCAGATCGAGAGCGCGACAATGGCCACCAGCATGATGACGCCCAGGGTCCATACCGGCAGGCCATCGAGCAGGCCATAGGAGACGCCGGTATTCCAGACCAGGACATAATCGAAGAAGTCGGTGACGCGGACCACTTCGCCGCCGCGCCAATTGGTCATGGCGAAGGGGACGAAGCTGGTAAAGATTTCGACGCAGGGTGCCGCGCCGATGGCAATGCAGTCGGCCGAGACCTGGAAGGCCTTGTGGGCGCGGTCGAGGCCAAAGACCAGCACGGCCATGACCAGCGAAACATAGATCGAGGGGTCGGTCAGCGATTTCAGGTTCACGTCGGGTATCCCCTCCTGGCCTCCCCCTGGACAGGGGGAGGGATCACATCGAGTTTGCGGGGCTATAGCCCAGCCGCGGCGCGTTCGCGCAGGGCCTGGGCGTCGCGCGGGGAGACGTCGGGGTATTCCGGATCGCTGCCGACTTCGGGCAGCACCTTCCATGAGCGGGCGCAGCGCTGGCCCTGGGCGAGGCCCGGCACCACGGCAATGCCGGCAGCGTCGTCGAGGCGGAAGGCCTCGGCGGGGCCCTCGCCGGCCGCGACCGTGATGGCCGACGTGATGGCGATTTCGGCCAGATCCTGGCCGGCCAAGGCCGTCAGATAGCGCTCATCGGCAATGAAGACGGTGGGCGCGGCTTCGAGCGAGGAGCCGATGGCCTTGTCGCGGCGCTCGACTTCGAGCGAACCGGTGACGACGCGACGGACGGCGCGGATCAACTGCCACTTGGCGGCCAGATCATTGTTGAGCCAGTCGCCCGGGACCTCGGGGAAGAGGCGCAGATGCACGGAGGAGCCGGGGCCCGGATGGCGCTCGAGCCAGACCTCTTCCATGGTGAAGACCAGGATCGGGGCCAGCCAGGCGGTGAGGCAATCGAACAGGTGATTGAGCACGGTCAGCGCCGACTTGCGCTTGAGCGAGCTGATGGGCTCGCAATAAAGCGCGTCCTTGCGGATGTCGAAATAGAAGGCGCTGAGCTCGATATTCATGAAGTTGGTCAGCAGGGTGACGATGCGGCGATAGTCGTAGGACTTGTAAGCGTCGCGGACCTGGGCATCGAGCTGGGCCAGGCGATGCAGCATGAGCTGCTCGAGCTCGGGCATGTCCTGGGCGTCGACGGCATCACCGGGCTGGTAATGGGCGAGGTTGCCGAGCAGCCAGCGCAGGGTATTGCGCAGCTTGCGATAGCTATCGACCGTGGTCTGGATGATCTCCTTGCCCAGGCGCAGATCCTCGGAATAATCCGAGGAGGCGACCCAGAGGCGCAGGATATCGGCGCCATACTGCTTGATGATGTCCTGCGGGGCGACGGTATTGCCCAGCGACTTGCTCATCTTCTTGCCGTCGCCATCCATGGTGAAGCCATGCGTGAGCACGCTTTCATAGGGGGCGTGGCCATTGGTGGCGCAACTCTCGAGCAGCGACGAGTGGAACCAGCCGCGATGCTGGTCGGAGCCTTCAAGATACATCGAGGCCGGGAATTTCAGATGCGGCCACTTTTGTTTATTGCGCAACACGAAAGCGTGGGTAGAGCCGGAATCGAACCAGACGTCGAGCACGTCGCGGATCATTTCATAGTCGTCGGCTCGGTAGGCATCGCCAAGGAAGCGCTGTGCGGCGCCATCCTGATACCAAGCGTCGGCACCCTCGGCCTCGAAGGCGTCGGCGATGCGGTGATTGACCACCTCGTCCTTGAGGATTTCGTTGGTCGCCTTGTTGACGAAGACGGTGATCGGCACGCCCCAGGCGCGCTGGCGGCTGAGCACCCAATCGGGGCGATCGGCGATCATGGCGCGCAGGCGGTTCTGCCCGGCAGCGGGATAGAATTTGGTGGCGTCGATGGCGTTGAGGGCGCGGTGGCGCAGCGTGTCGCCGGCCGCACCCATGATGTCGCGGTCCATATAAACGAACCATTGCGGGGTGTTGCGGAAGATCACCGGCTTCTTGGAGCGCCAGGAATGGGGATAGGAATGCTTGACGCGGCCGCGGGCGACCATGGCATGGCGTTCGGCCAGCGCTGCGATGACGCGGTTATTGGCGTCGCCCTTCTTGCCATTGTCGTCGATGACGCGGGCGGGACCGCCCTCGGCATCGGGGCCGAGACCGGGGGCATCCTTGGTGTAGAAACCATCGTCGCCGACGACATAGGGGACGTCGGACGAGATGCCCTTGTCGGCCAGCAGGCGCGTCGAATTCATCCAGATCTCGAAATCGTCGAGGCCATGGCCGGGCGCGGTATGGACGAAGCCCGTGCCGGCATCATCGGTGACGTGATCGCCATCAAGCAGCGGGACGTCAAACTGGTAGCCGCCGCCGAGGCCGCGAAGGGGGTGGTGGCACAGCAGGCTGGCGAGGGGGCCCACTTCGGTATCAAGGCGGCGATAGGCAGCAACCTTGGCCTTGGCGAAAACTTCAGCGGCCAGATTGTCGGCCAGCACATAGCGCTCGCCAACCTTGGCCCAGTTATCTGCCGGCGCGTCGGTGATCTCGAACAGGCTATAGGCGATCTTTGACGAAAAGCTGATGGCGCGGTTGGCCGGGATCGTCCAGGGCGTGGTGGTCCAGATGACGACAAAGGCGCCATCCAGTTCGCCAAGAGCGCCGGCCCCCAGGGACTCGAACTGACCATTTCCGCCCACGCGCTTGGCCTGCCGGGCTGCCACCGGGAACTTCACCCAGATGGTGTCGCTCTCGTAGTCGGCATATTCGATTTCGGCTTCGGCGAGGGCCGTGCGCTCGACGACGGACCACATGACGGGCTTGGAACCGCGATAGAGCTGGCCGGTGGTGGCCACCTGCATCAGCTCGCGGGCGATCTGGGCCTCGGCGTCAAAGCTCATGGTGAGGTAGGGATTGTCCCACTCGCCGAGAATACCGAGGCGCTTGAATTCCTCGCGCTGCACATCGACCCACTGCTCGGCAAAGGTGCGGCATTCCTGGCGGAATTCCACGATCGGGACGTCATTCTTGTCCTTGCCCTTGGCGCGGTACTGTTCCTCGATCTTCCATTCGATGGGCAGGCCGTGGCAATCCCAGCCCGGCACATAGGCCGAGTTGAAGCCGAGCATCTGCATGGAGCGGCTCACCAGATCCTTGAGCGTCTTGTTGAGCGCGTGGCCGATATGGATATTGCCATTGGCGTAGGGAGGGCCGTCATGAATGGTAAAGAGCGGCCGATCCTTGGCCTGCTCGCGCTGCAGCGCGTAGATATCCATGTCTTCCCAGCGCTTGAGCCAGTCGGGCTCGCGCTGCGGCAGGCCGGCGCGCATCGGAAACTCGGTCTCGGGCAGGAAAAGGGTAGCCGAATAGTCGGTTTCGGCGGCGCCTGTGACGGTATCGGTCATGGGAAACGGCAATCATGCTGGAGATTTTGGCTGCCTTTTAGCAAGGCAGGGCCCACGGGGCAAAGGCTGATTTGGGACAGCGGGCGGCAGCGGCAATCAGCCAAAGAAGCCCAGTTTGCTGTCGAGCGCGCCCAGGGGACGCGCGGTGCTAATCAGCGCCCGCGCCTTGCGGCTGTCGCGGTCCATGGCGGCGATCAGTTCGTCGAGGCCGGAGAAGACTTCCTGGCCACGGATATGGCCGATCAGGGCGACGGCAATGGTCTGGCCATAGATGTCGGCATCGAAATCGAACAGATGGGTCTCGAAAGGCGGGCGCTGATTGTTGAACATGGGCTTGCCGAAGGCGGCGACGCCATCAAGCAGGCGCCCAGCCACCTTGGCGCGGACGGCATACACGCCTTGGGCAAGCTGGAAGCCGGCATGGGTGACGGTATTGGCGGTGGGATAGCCGAGCTCCCTGCCCCGCTGGTCACCCTGGACGACGCAGCCATCGAAGAACCAGTGATAGCCGAGCAGGCGATTGGCGGCGGTGACGGCGCCTTCGGAGAGGGCAGCGCGGATGCGGGAGGAGGAGATGACCTCGTCGCCCTCATCCATCAGGTCGAGGGTTTCAACGGCAAAGGCCTGGGCATCGCCGGCGGCTTTGAGAAAGGTCGGGGTGCCCCGGCGCTGGCGACCGAAGTGGAAATCGGCACCGACGATGACGCCGGTGACGCCCAGCGCCTTGACGAGGAAACGGGACACGAAATCCTCGGCCTCGATCTGGGAAAAGCCGCGGTCGAAATCGAGGATGGTGATTGCATCGAGTCCGAGAGCTTCGGCAAGGCGCGCCTTGGCATTGCCATCGGTGAGGCGGAACATGAAGGGGGCTGGCGCGAAGACATCGCGCGGATGGGGCTCGAAGGTCAGCACCATGGCGGGGACACCGGCCGCATCGGCGCGCGCCTTGAGCGTGGACAGCACCATCTGGTGGCCGCGGTGGACGCCATCGAAATTGCCGATGGCCACATAGGCGCCGCGCAGGGACGCCGGCACGGCATCAAGGTTGGACAGGCGGACGAAAGCGCTCATCCAGGCTACCAGGTCAGGCGTGGCAGGAATCCCGCCAGGCGGGCGCCACTGGGCGCTACCAGATCGAGAATGGCCTGCGGATCGGGCTTGCCGAAGGCATCGAGTTCGGCGGCGTGGATTGAGCCGGTGACGAAGAGCAGGTCGAGCCCGAACTGCGCGGCGCCAGTGGCGTCGGTGCGCACGCTGTCGCCAATGGCCAGTACGCGGGCCTTGTCGAGCGGCTTGCCGGCGGCAGCCTCGGCCATGCGGAAGGCCTCTTCATAGATGGGGCGATAGGGCTTGCCGGCCATCAGCACCATGCCGCCCATTGCGGCGTAGAGATCGCCCAGGGCGCCGCCGCAATAGATGATCTTGTCGCCATGTTCGACGACGCGATCGGGATTGGCGCAGATCATGGGCAGCTTGCGTTCCAGCCAGTGGCGGGCACGCTCGCGATACATTTCGGGGGTGTCGTCATCGCTGTCGAGATCGGTGACGACGACGGCCTGAGCCTCGTCGGCACTGCTGCGCCGCACGTTGAGGCCCTCGTAGAGCGCATCATCCTCGGTGGGCGGGCCGACATGGTGGATGGCCTTGCCGGAATATTTGGCGATCATGACGCGGGTGGCGTCGCCCGAGGAGACGATGGCGTCATAGGCGTCACGGGTGACGCCCAGGCGATCGAGCATATCAATCAGCGGGGCCGAGGGGCGCGGCGCATTGGTGATGAAGACCACCTTGCCGCCTGCCTTGCGGTATTGCACCAGCGCATCGACGGCTGATGGGAAGGCCGCCACGCCATTATGGACCACGCCCCAGACATCGCTCAGCACGGCATCATAGTGGCCGGCGAGTTCGGCAAGGCCGGAGATCGAGGGGAGCGGGCTGGTCATCGCGACTTTCCGATGCGGACGGGTGAGGGTTCTATGTGGCAGCTTGCGCCTGGGGATCAAGTGGAAACACGCCGGTGGATGGCTGCCGTGCGGCCAACGGGAGCTTAAAGGACCTGGCAATCTCGGCCGCCGTCGCTTGTGCACCGGCCATATCAGTGACGATCAGGTCGCTGAAGGGCCGGTCGGCATAGCCCTCCTCATGCATCTGACGGGCGCGCTCGACTTCCCCGGACGAGAGCGGCCGGTTGCCCCGATTGGAGAAGGCGATGGCGGGCGGTGGCGCCAGCGTAACGACGCGCAAAACCGCGCCGCGGGCAGCGCCAGCAACCAGCAGACGGCGATAGTCGACGTCGCGCAGCGGCACGGCGACGACGATAAAGCCGGCAAGGGTGGTGGCGATCAGCTGCTCAATATGGGCAAAGGACGCCTCGATTCGCTGTTCGAGCGGCGCGTCGTCAGCGGCCTCATGGTCATCGCCATCGATGAACAAGGCATCTGGCAGCAAAGCGGCGAGTGCCCGACCCGTTGTCGTCTTGCCGGCATTGATCGGCCCGTTGAGCACCAGGATCTGCACGACAGGCTAAAGCTCGGCGCGGCGCAGCTGCGGCCGCGCGGGGCGGCTGGGTTCCACCATGAGATCGGGGCGCACCGGGCCGGGGGCGGCGATGTAGGGACCCTGGACCAGGGTAATGCCATCCTCAAGCAGTTCGATGATCTGGCGTTCGCTGGCAATGCCGGTGGCGAGCAGCAGAACGTCGAAGCGGGCGATATAATTGGCGATGTCGGCGGCGTGGAAATCGGTGAAGCTCTCGGGCGCCTCGATGAAGCGGGCCGCGTCGATGCGCAGCGAGCGGATATTGCGGGCGGCGAGGTCGGCGACATCAATGCGCAGCGAACGCACATTGAGAATGGAAAAGCCTGCGCCCTTGCGGGCGATGGCGTCGGTGACGGCGCGCTCGGGGGTAGTGAGGCTCTGCCAGTCGGTCTCGCTGATGGCAAAGATCATGCCCTCGGCAATCAGCCGATTGGCCTCGAGCGAGGCAAGCAGCTGCTCAGAGGCGGCCGAATCGCTCAGGGTGGCGCGTGACAGCGGAATATAGAGCTTGATGGGCTGGCCGCCCGCGCGTGCCCGACGGCCAATGGTGATGGCCTCGACCAGGCCCACGCCCTCGATATTGCGCATGACGTCGGGGCCGCCGCGGCGCGGCAGGAAATCGACGCCGTCGGCGAGGTCGCCATCCTCCAGTCGCAGCCGGGGAACCAGATCATAGCCCTGCGGCCGGCGCTGGGGCAGCGTGACGACGGGCTGGATATGATAGACGAGGCGGTTGTCGTTGAGCGCTTGGCGGACCATTTCGACCGGAATGGTCGGCTCGGGCTCGCGCACGGGGGGCAGCGGCGCCTGGACCTGCTGGGTAGCTGCGATCATGCGCTCGCGGGCGGCGGGCTGGGCCTTGGCGACCCGCTCCTCGATTTCGGCAACGGCCTCGGCAACCTGGCGGATGACCGTGCCGAGCACGGAAATGTCGGCCTCGACGCCCTCGAGGCGCTGATCGGCATTGATATCGGCCATGGCATTGATGCGCTGGCCCAGCACGGCGCCGGCCTGGGCATCGGTGGCGAGCAGGCGGGAGAGATCCTCGATGGCGCGTTCAAGGCGATTTTCAGCGCGCTGGCGCAGGGAACGCTCAAGCAGCACGACGCAGACACAGCCGAAGACTATGGCGGCAAGGATGGCCTCTGCGGGCGTGAACGTCAGCCCGAAATACGCCGTGGCACCGACGCCGGCCGCAGCAAGGGCAATGAACGTGTAGACCAGTGCCTGCACGGGCAAACCTATAAACCCACTTCAAGTGCCGGGATTCGGCATATCCTCTTAGCACCGTGAACGGGGCTGCAAAAGCCGCAGGCCGGCTCTTCCAAGGCTAATTGCGTGTCCTCAGGTGGAAAACAGCTTCCAGGCCCGCGAGAAGAAGCGCTGGAACAGAACCAGCTGGGCGGCGCCATTGGCGGCCGCCGAAGCGCCCAGGTGGCCCATTTCCACCGGGGGATGGTCGGCCGTCAGAGTCGGCAGGGCCGCCAGGTGCACCCGCACGCGTTCCAGCAGGCGCTCGACAATCGGGCGCGGCATGACGCCGTCGATGATCGACTTGTCCAGTTCGAGCACGGCATGGGTATTGACGATGGCCTTGGCCAGCGCCAGGCCGGCACTGTCGAGCCATTGGGTCACCACCGGCTCCATCGCTGCCCAGTCCCAGTTGAAGGGGCTACCGCCGGGCACGGTCATGCCGGCCGCGGTCAGCTGATCCTGCAGGGCGGTAATGGAGGCCAGCAGATGCACGAAGGTCGGCTGGCCCTGGGCATCGGAAACCAGCATCGAGCCGAGATTGGCGGCGTGGCCATTGCCTTCCCAGAGCTCGCCATTGGCCACCAGGCCGGCGCCGACGAAGGTGCCGATCTGGAAATAGGCAAAGCCCTGCGGCCGCGGCGAGGGCTGGGCAATGACTTCAGCCCAGCAGGCGGCATTGCCATCGTTGAACCACTGCACCGGCAGGCCGGTATCGGCGGCGATGCGGGCGACCAGATCAATATCGCCCCACAGAGCCGCCTGCTCAACAGGCGCCTGCACCAGGCCGATATTGCGCCCGATCTTGGACGGCGTGGCCAGGCCAATGCCAGCGAGTCGGGCCCGCTGCAGATCGGTGAGACCGGAGGTAATGGTGGCCACTTCGGCGGCGATATCGCCAAAGATGGTGCGTGCATCCGGCCAGAGGTAGCTGCGTCGCACGCTGGCCAGGGTCTTGCCGGACATTTCGAGGACCAGCACCTCATAATGGCGCCAGCCAATTTCAATGCCGATGGAGACAGCGCCCTGTGGATTGAGGAAGAGCGGGGTTGCCGGCTGGCCGCGCCGGCCGCGCAGCACGTCGCCACGCATGACCAGGCCGCGCGACTCAAGTTCGGCAATGATGCGGGACGTGGTCTGGGGACCCAGACCCGACAACCGGGCGACATCGGCGTTGGAGGCGCCAGGATTCACCGTGATCAGCGTCAGCACGGCCCGCTCATTGGTGATGCGCACACCAGACTGAGCAACGCCGCGAGACAATGGATTGAATTCGGCCGTCTCGGAATTCTTTTGCATGGCGTGACTTAACCGACTGGCGTGACTGCAATCAAGTCCAATGAAGTATTGATTTTCGTGAATACGGAACGGAAAATTTACCCTGTTGGGAAACAATCGGTTCATACCCGGAAGCGCCGCGATGGCGGTCAGACATCCGGCAAGCATCCAATGAAGACGTGAGGACCGGGCCGCATGGCGATGCAGAATCGAAGCGATGGCGACCCAAGCGGCCGGCTATTGCTGATCGACCGGGACCAGGAACAAGCACAACTGGTTGCACACGCCCTGGCCCAATGCCTCGACCAGGCCGCTGCCATTACGGTCGTCTCGGGCGGCAAGCGGGCCGCAGAGCTGCTGCGCGACAGCGAATTCGACATCATCCTGGCCGATCTTTCCAGCCTGGGCGACCTGGCGAGCCACAGCGACGAGGCCGTGCTGCGGCTGGTGCGGCTGGCGGACGGGGCGCTGATGGTGGCGCTGTCGGACGGGATTTCGGTATCGGCCGCGGTAGGCGCGATGCGCGCCGGGGCACATGATTATGTGGCCAAGCCGATCAACGGACCGATCATGGCGGCGCGGATCGGCGAACTGGCGCAGCGGCATGGCAAGTGCCGCTCGCTGGGCATCGAGGGCCGCATCCCGGCAGGTCCGAGCGATTTTGCCGGCTTTATCGGCGCCTCGAGCGCCATGCAGTTTGTCTATGAGCAGATCGGCCGTATCGCCGCCTCGTCGGCGCCGGTCTTCATCACCGGGGAAAGCGGCACCGGCAAGGATGTGTGCGCCGAGGCGCTGCATGCCAAGGGACACCGGGCCGGCAAGCGCCTGGTGGCCATCAATTGCGCCGCGATTCCGCGCGACCTGATGGAGAGCGAACTGTTCGGCGTGGCGCGCGGCGCCTTTACCGGCGCGCATGAAGACCGCAAGGGCGCGGCCGAACTGGCCGATGGCGGCACGCTGTTTCTCGACGAAATCGGGGAAATGGACCTGTCGCTGCAGAGCAAATTGCTGCGCTTTCTGCAGACCGGAACGCTCAGCCGGGTCGGCGACGGGGCGGTGCGGCGGGTGGATGTGCGGGTGATCTGCGCCACCAATCGCAACCCGATGCAGCTGATTGCCGAAAAGAAATTCCGCGAAGACCTGTTTTACCGGCTGCATGTGCTGCCCATCCACCTGCCGCCGCTGCGGCAGCGCCCGAGCGACATCATGGTGCTGGCCCGGCATTTCCTGACGCGCTATGCCGCCGAGGAACACAAGAGCTTTGGCGATTATAGCAGTGAGGTCGCCAGCCTGCTGTCGGCCGCCGAATGGAAGGGCAATGTGCGCCAGCTGCAGAACCTGGTGCGGCGCCTGGTGGTGATGTTCGATGGCGGGGACATTACTGCCGCCATGCTGGCAGCGGCCGATATCGAGACGCGCGGGCTGCCGACCCCGGCCGAGATACCGTCACGTGGCGACCGACGGGCCGCCATCCTGCCGATGTGGCAGCAGGAACAGCGCATCATCGAGGACGCCATTGCCAGCTTTGGCGGCAATGTCTCGCTGGCGGCAGCGGCGCTCGAAATCAGCCCCTCAACGATCTATCGCAAGCGGCAGGGCTGGGCAGAGCTAAGCCATACCGGCTGATCCAGGGTCAGGGCGTACTAGCTTCGCGGGCCTTGATGCGGTCGAGGCCGAGATAGTGTTCGCGCAGGATGACAGCGATGCCGGAGGCGACGATGATCAGCGCGCCGCTCAGCATGGCCAGGGTGGGCACTTCGGCGAAGACTACCAGGCCGATAATGATGGTCAGGATCAGCGAGACATATTCAAACGGGGCAATGACCGACATGTCGGCATAGCGGTAGCATGAGGTCAGCAGCAGCTGACCGATACCGCCGGCAAAACCGGCGCAGACCAGCAGCACGGCCTGCTGCGGGGTCGGCATCTGCCAGCCGAGCGGGATGGTCAGCAGCGAGAGCAGGCTGGCGCAGACGAAGAAATAGATGACGATGGTCTCGGTGCGTTCGGTCTGCACCAGCTTGCGCACCTGCATCATGGCAAAGGCCGACATGACCGCCGCGCCCAGGGCCGCGATCGCGCCGACGGTTTCGCTATTGCCCAGCGGCGTGCCGCCGGAAAACAGGGTGAGGCGCGGCCAGAGGATGATCACGACGCCGAGCATGCCGATGAGCACGGCGGACCAGCGGAACAGATGCACCCGCTCCTTGAGCAGCAGCGCGCTGAACACGACGATAAGCAGCGGCGACGCATAGCCGATGGCGGTGGTTTCAGGCAGTGGCAAGCGCGTCAGGGCGAAAAAGCCCAGGCCCATGGAGGTGACGCCGATAAAGGAGCGGACCACATGGCCCATTGGGTTGGCGGTGACCAGCGCAGTGCGGAGCTGGCGCGTGAACGTCAGATAGACGACCACGGGCAGAATGGCGAAAAAGCAGCGGAAGAAGACCAGTTCACCGGCCGGGATGGTTTCGGTGGCCTTGAGCAGCGTGGCCATGACCACGAAGCAGCAGACCGAAAGCACTTTTAGCGTAATGCCGCGTAAGGGACCGGCCGCGACGGGCACGGGGCTGGTCGGCGTGGCGGAAGCAGAAGGGGACACGACGGGCTCGTGGCTCGGAAAGCGGCAGGACGGCAGTGCCCGGCGCAGCAGAGGCTGGCGCGCCGGGTCGGGAAATCAGTTTTTGGCCGATTCCAGCTTTTCCTTGGCGATGCGGGCGGTCGTGAAAGCCTTGCTTTCGGGACCTACGGCACTGCCGGTCTTGACCACCTTGCCGGTGGCGTCGTGAAGTTCCCAGTGCCAGTTGGCATTGGGGCCGCTGCCGCCCTTGAGGCGCAGCTTGATCTGAAGTGTGTTGTCCTGGGTCATGGATGCCTTATGCCGCAGCTTGGCGCGGCGTGGAAGGGGCTGAGCGAAAAAGATGCACCATGGGCGGGGCCCCTGCCCCGGACGGTGCGGCTAGACTTTTGAATAGCGGATTTCGATGCGATCACCCCAGAAGGCCAGCATATCGGCAATGGGGGCGACCAGCGGGCACGGATCGGGATAGTACCAGACCTGGTCGGTGCCGGTGGCTGTAAGGGTCTTGATGGTGCAGTACCAGGCCTCGCCCTTGTAAGGACAATGGGTGCGGGTCTCGGTTTCTTCGAGAATGCCGGGCTGGATATCGTCAAGGGGAAAATAAACCCGCAGCGGCGAACCGGGCTCATCGAGCTCAAGCGCATTGATGGAGCTGGCGATCTCGGCCCCGTCGAAGATGACGTGGACACGGCCCGTGGCCGGGGTGATCCTGATATCCTTGTCGAGACATTGACGCGTCATGATTACCTGCCATGGATGGTTTGGAAGCGTGAACTCTATCAACGCGCGAGCACAAAGTCAGTTCACCCGCGCTTGACTCCGACAGGGCCCAATCCTATATCCCCAGCACCTGTTAGCACTCTCGTATGGTGAGTGCTAACAGCTCAAAAATTGCATTCAAATGCTGCTATAGGAGCAAGTCATGAGCTTCCGTCCCCTGCACGACCGCGTGGTCGTCCGCCGCCTCGATGGCGAAGAAAAGACCAAAGGCGGGATCATCATCCCGGACAACGCCAAGGAAAAGCCCAGCGAAGGCGTGATCGTCGCCGTTGGCCCCGGCGCCCGTGACGAAGGCGGCGCGCGCGTCGTTCCCGACGTCAAGGCCGGCGACCGCGTGCTGTTCGGCAAGTGGAGCGGCACCGAGGTCAAGGTCGACGGCGAAGAGCTGCTGATCATGAAGGAAAGCGACATCATGGGCATCGTCGAAGGCTAAGCCTTCAGCGTCCCCATTCGCCCTCAACCATTTCAAGGAGCGCCTCACATGGCTGCCAAAGAAGTAAAGTTTTCGACTGAAGCCCGCGACAAGATGTTGCGCGGCGTCAACATCCTGGCCAACGCGGTCAAGGTAACGCTCGGCCCCAAGGGTCGTAACGTCGTTATCGAAAAGTCGTTCGGTGCCCCGCGCATCACCAAGGACGGCGTGACCGTTGCCAAGGAAATCGAGCTGGAAGACCGCTTCGAGAACCTGGGCGCACAGCTGCTGCGTTCGGTCGCCTCCAAGACCAATGACATTGCCGGCGACGGCACCACCACCGCGACCGTGCTCGGTCAGGCCATTGTTGTCGAAGGCGTCAAGGCTGTTGCCGCCGGCTTCAACCCGATGGATCTGAAGCGCGGCATCGACATGGCTGTCGAAGAAGTCGTGGCCTCGCTGAAGGCCGCTTCGTCCAAGATCAAGTCGTCGAGCGAAGTTGCCCAGGTCGGCACCATTTCGGCAAATGGCGAAACCGCCATCGGCGAGATGATTGCTGAAGCGATGCAGAAGGTCGGCAACGAGGGTGTCATCACCGTCGAAGAAGCCAAGACCGCCGAGACCGAACTCGAAGTCGTCGAAGGCATGCAGTTCGACCGCGGCTACCTGTCGCCCTACTTCGTGACCAATGCCGAGAAGATGACTGCGGTTCTCGAAGATCCCGTCATCCTGCTGCACGAAAAGAAGCTCAGCAACCTGCAGGCCATGCTGCCGATCCTCGAAGCAGTCGTGCAGAGCCAGCGTCCGCTGCTGATCATTGCCGAAGACATCGACGGCGAAGCCCTGGCGACCCTGGTCGTCAACCGTCTGCGTGGCGGCCTCAAGGTTGCTGCCGTCAAGGCACCAGGCTTCGGCGATCGCCGCAAGGCAATGCTCGAAGACATCGCCATCCTGACCGGTGGCCAGGTGATCTCGGAAGATCTCGGCATCAAGCTCGAGAACGTGACCATCGACATGCTGGGCACTGCCAAGCGCGTGGAAATCACCAAGGAAACCACCACCATCGTTGATGGCGCTGGCACCAAGGAAGACATCCAGGGCCGCGTTGGCCAGATCAAGGCGCAGATCGAAGAGACCACTTCGGACTACGACAAGGAAAAGCTGCAGGAACGTCTGGCCAAGCTGGCCGGTGGCGTTGCGGTGATCAAGGTCGGCGGCTCGACGGAAGTCGAAGTCAAGGAGCGCAAGGACCGCGTCGACGACGCGCTGAACGCAACCCGCGCCGCCGTTGAAGAAGGCATCGTTGCCGGTGGTGGCGTCGCGCTGCTGCGTGCTTCGGCTTCCATGAAGTCCAAGGGCATCAATGCCGATCAGGACGCCGGCATTGCCATCGTCAAGCGCGCGCTGCAGGAGCCTGTCCGCACGATCGCCAACAATGCCGGTGCCGAAGGCTCCGTGGTTGTCGGCAAGATCCTCGAGAACAGCTCGATCACATTCGGCTACAATGCCGCAACGGGCGAGTATGGCGACCTGGTCGCCCTTGGCGTCATCGATCCGGTGAAGGTGGTTCGCACCGCCCTGCAGGACGCAGCTTCGGTTGCCTCGCTGCTGATCACCACGGAAGCCCTCATCGTCGAGGCTCCCAAGGATGCGGCTCCCCAGATGGGCGGCGGCGGCGGTGGCGGCATGGGCGGCATGGGTGGCATGGACTTCTAGTCCAGCCCTCCACAGAGTTTGGAGTTCGTTACTTCCCAGTCACGAACTCCATGGAAAAGGCGCGGTGGCAACATCGCGCCTTTTTCTTGTCCTGAGCTCCGGCAAACCTTACCGGCACATTAAACTTGCTATGGCGCGGGCTGACCGGGCAAATGTTAAGACCGGATTAACCATGTTGCGCACTCTGTTGTGATGGCCGAGTTCCCTCGGCTGCAACCGCCAAGGAGTGGAATGTCAACAACCAGCGGCATCGGCGCCCAGTCAGCCTCCCAGCTGATGCGCACTGCCTTCAAGCCACCAAGCTTTGCCAGCCTGGACAGCAATAGCGACAACAGCCTGACGCTGGACGAGATCAAGCTCAACGCGCCCAAGGATGCGTCGAGCGCCCAAGCCAACAAAAGGGCAGAAGCCCTGTTTTCCGCCATGGATGGCGATGGTGGCGGCAGCGTCACCAGCAGCGAAAAAGATATCTTCGACACGAAGATGGCCGAGCAGGGCCAGTCGATGGCGTTCATGACCCAGCAGCTGGCCGGGCCAAGCAATGCCGACATCTTCGCGGCGACCGACAGCGATGGCGACGGCGCCGTGACCCTGGCCGAACTGGGGGACGACGAGGGCGCCGGCGCGATCAGTGACGAGAACCTGCAGAAGCTGTTCGACATGATCGACGGCAATGGCGACGGCTCGATCACCGAAACGGAAAGCTCGAGCTTCCTGGATGCGGTCAAGACCGCCCTGCAGGACAGCGCCAGCAGCACCGGCAGCCAGCAGGCTTCCGGCCCACCGCCAGGCGGTCCGCCGCCCGGAGGACCGCCCCCGGCCTCGGACGACGCGGAAGAAGACGATACGACCACCAGCGCCAGCCTGCTGGCGACCGCGCAGATTGCCTACAAGGCCAGCCAGCAGCAGACGCTGCTCGAGCAGCTGGCCGCCGTCTTCAGCGCGGCGGCATAAGCCTGGCGGGGGCGCATGCGCCCCTGCCCCATTGCGGACGCTGTCTGGTGCAATCGGTGTCGCGGACCGCGCCCGCGGCCAGAATGGCCAATTCAAAGGACTAGAGGAATGCGACCACCAAGACGAACCGGCAGCGCGATGGACCAGGCGGAAGCCGCCTTCAAGGCTGCCACCAGCAAGCCGGTCGCTGCCGCGCCCAAACCCAAGGCCATTCCGGAAGGCAAGGACATGGTTACGCTGCGGCTGGACCGGGCGGTGCTCGAGCACTTCCAGGAGGACGGCCCGGGCTGGCAGGAGCGCATCAATGCCGCTTTGCGCGCGTCAGCCGGGCTCGATGCCGAATAGGTCCTGGCTTTAACGGAAGATCAGCAGCCGCAGGGCCAGCGCGATCGAGATCACGACAACCAGCGGCCGGATCAATCTGGCGCCGAAGCGAATGCCGGTGCGGGCGCCGATATAGCCGCCCAGCAGCTGGCCCACGGCCATGGCCATGGCTGCCGGCCAGACCACGTCGCCGGACGGTATGAAGATGGCCAAAGCGGCCAGGTTCGACACCAGATTGAGGACCTTGGTATTGCCCGAGGCGCGGGTCAGGCCCAAGCCGAACAGCAGAACAAAGCCGATGGTGAAAAAGGAGCCGGTGCCCGGACCAAAGATGCCGTCGTAAAAACCGATGGCAAAGCCCAGCAGCGGCACGAAGCGCGCGAAGGGCAGCCGGGCCACCTTGTCGACATCGGACAGGTTGGGCGCAAACAGGAAGTAGAGTGCAATGCCGATCAGCGCGATCGGCACGGCGATGTTGAGCAGGCTGGTATCGAGCTGCTTGACGACCAGCGCACCGGCAAAGCTACCGGCAAAGGTCAGCAGGATGGCCGGCAGCAGGGCCTGCAGCGAGACATAGCCGCGCCGCCAGAAAGTGACCGCCGCCATGGCCGTGCCGATGGAGCCCTGCAGCTTGTTGGTGGCCAGGGCTGCCACGGGCGGCAGACCCGCCGCCAGCAGAGCGGGCAAGGCAATCATGCCGCCGCCACCGGCGATGGCGTCAACAAAGCCGGCCAGCAGGCCGACAGCGGCCAGAGCCAGCAAAACCAGAGGTTCAAGCATAGAGGGTCAGGTCCGATCCTGTTGGCGGCGGCGCTGCATGGGGTCATCGGGCGCGGGCATGTCGGCAATGCGCCGCTCGTAGATGGGGATATTGATCATGGAGGACATGAAGCCGCTCATCATCAGCTGGAAGCCGGAGACCAAAGCGGTGAGGGCGACAATCACCGGCCGCATGGTGATGCTGGGATTGAGGTCGCCGAAATCGCGCGCGGCCCATTCGCCAACGCCCCAGAACAGCGCCGTCAAGCCGCTGAGCATGAGTAGCACGGCCACCAGCAGGATGCGCTCGAGGGTCAGGGCCTCGAGCAGGCGATCGTAGCTGCCCGAGCGGGGGATGAAGCCGTAGCGGGAGGCGAACCGGCGGCCGATGATGGCAAAGGAAATCGACTGCAGGCCGACGATGATGCAGAGCGCGGCAATCAGGAAGGTGTGCACGTCAAAGCTGACGCCGCCAATGCGGGCGGGGCCGGGCAGCAGAATGCCGCCGACGATCAGCCCCAGCCAGAGCAGGACAAATCCGGGATAGAGAAACAGCCAGCGCGGCGAGAACAGCAGCAGGAAGCGCAGATGGCGCCAGCCATCGCGGAAGGAGCGCAGATGGGGCGGGCGCGAGCGACCGTCCTTGGCCAGGGTCGTGGGCACTTCGCGCACGTCGAGCTGGGCCAGGGTGGCCTTGACCACCATTTCGGAGGCGAATTCCATGCCGATGGTGCGCAGATTGAGGCTGACAATGGCCTCGCGCGAAAAGCCGCGCAGGCCGCAGTGGAAATCGCTGATCGGGGTATGGAAGAAGCGCCGGCCCAGGGTGCTGAGCACCGGATTGCCGATATAGCGATGATGCCAGGGCATGGCGCCGGGCGCGATGCCGCCGGCAAAGCGGTTGCCCATGACCAGATCGGCGCCGGCGCGCAGCTGGGTCATGAAGGCGTCGAGGTGGGAGAAGTCGTAGCTGTCGTCGGCATCGCCCATGATGATGTAGCGCCCGCGAGCCGCGGCGATGCCCCCGGCCAGGGCGGCGCCATAGCCGCGCTGCGCAATGGGCACAACACGAGCGCCGGCCGCCTCGGCAATGGCAAGGGAACCGTCAGTCGAGCCGTTGTCGGCGATGAGAATTTCGCCTTCAATGCCGCTGATGGCGAGGAAGCTGCGGGCCTTGGCAATGCAGATGGCCAGGGTCTCGGCTTCGTCAAGGCACGGCATCAGGATGGTCAGTTCAACTTGCTCAGCCACGGCGCCCCCCAGGCCATTTTGGTCCCTTGTGCCGCGAATCGTACGCCTGTTGCAATGGCGTCCCCGCCGACTTCAGAGGCCGGACGTTACGCCGATGCGGGCGAGCAGATGGTCGAGCGTGGCACGGCGCTCGGGCGACCAGTCGGCGGTGCGCGAGACGACGAGACAGGCCTGGCTGTGCAGCATGATGCCATCCTCGAGCACGCGCAGGCCATTGGCGGCCAGGGTGGAGCCTGTGGTGGTGATGTCGACGACAATATCGGCCACGCCCGAGGCCGGTGCCGCCTCGGTGGCGCCCAGGCTTTCCACCGTGCGGTATTCGGCGATGCCGGCTTTGGCGAAATGCTGGCGGGTGATGGTGATATATTTGGTGGCGATGCGCAGCCAGCGGCCGTGGCGAGCACGGAAGTCGGAAGCGACATCGGCCAGATCGTGCATATGGGTGACGTCGATCCAGGCCTCGGGCACGGCGACGACGCAATCGGCCCTGCCGAAATCGAGCTTGCTGGCGATGGAGACGCTGGCCGGGCCGGCCTCGCTGGTCTCGTGGACGAGATCGAGCCCGGTGACGCCGATATCGATGCTGCCGCGGATCAGTTCGCGGGCAATTTCGGAGGCGGGAAAGAAGCGCACGGTGATGTCGGGCTGGCCGTCGATGGCGCCGAGATAGGAGCGCGCGCCGCCCGGGCGGGTGATCGTCATGCCCTTTTGGGCGAACCAGTCGCGGGTGAGTTCTTCAAGGCGCCCCTTGGAGGGAACGGCCAGGGTAATGCCAGTCATGGGGTGACCTCAGCTTCAAGGCGATCGACCCAGACCGAGCAGCCGGAGGCCGCGATGGGAGCCCTGGCGCCGAGGCGTTCGAGCAGGCGATCATATTGACCGCCCGAGGCAAGGACCTCGCCACCCGGGCCAGTCAGTTCAAAGACAATGCCGGTATAGTAATCGAGCCGGGGCGAAAAGCTGGCGTCAAAGCTGACCTTGGCTTCGCCCAGGCCATTGAGATGACGGCGGATGGCGCGGATGGGCGCCCCCAGCATCAGCCTGTGGCTTTGCGCCAGGGCCTCGACCTGGGTCAGGGCCTGCAGCACGGGACCGGAAATGGCGAGATAGTCGCGCAGCAGCTTGAGCGTGGTCGGCGGGACATGGGCAGCGTCGAGCGCCTGCTGTTCTAGATAGCGGTCGGCGATCTCGTCGGGGGTGCGGCCTTCGGAAAGGCTGAGACCGGCCGCGACCATCTGGGCCGTGACATCCTCGATCAGGTCGTCGCGGCTCGGCTGGGCCTCGCGCGCCAGATCGGGGGCGGCTTCGAGGCGGGTCAGCAGGCGGTCGAGCGCCTCGGTATGGCCGAAGCGGTTGCGGATGCGGGGGCGCCAGGCATCGGGCATGTCGGCCTGGGCCAGCAGACCCTCGAAGAGGCCAACGCCACCGAGGCGGATCTGAGGCGCGACGCCGAAGATGGAGGCGGCGGCGCGGGCAAAGGTCAGCACCTGATCGAGCGCGATATCGCCATCGGGCTGGGCCAAGAGCTCAATGCCGGCCTGATCGAATTCGGCGGCGCCGGTATCGCGCTGGCGGAAAATGGGCCCGAGATAGGAAAAGGCGGCCGGTTTGCCGACGCCATCGGCGATATAGGCCTGGACGATGGGCAGGGTGAAATCGGGGCGCAGGCAGTGTTCAGCACCCGTGGCGTCGGTGGTCAGCAGCAGGCGGCGGCCGAACTCCTCGCCGGCCAGATCGAAATAGGGATCGGCCGAGAGCAGTAAAGGCGGTGTGGAGCGCGTGGCGCCCTGGGCTTCGACCAGGGTTTCGAGATTGGCGCGGCGCAGCCCGGCTCCGGTCATGGCTGGCTCAGCAGGGTCTGGATGGCGGTGACCAGGTCTTCGCGCTTGATCTCGAACTGGCCGGGGCGTGCGGCCTTCCATTCGGCATTGTCGGTGATGGCGGCGGCAGCCTGCTTGCCGGCGACCAGATCCTTGACCTGCAGGATGCCCTGCTCACGCTCCTGGCTGCCCTCGATGATGACAGCGGGGGCATTGCGCTTATCGGCATAGGCGACCTGCTTGCCGAAATTCTTGGTATTGCCCAGGAACATTTCGGCGCGGATACCGGCGCGGCGCAACTCGGCAACCATGGCCTGGTAGGCAGGGGTCTGGTCCTTGTCCATGACGAGGACGACGACCGGGCCCACCGGCTCGGCGGCGTTGAGATTGCCGGTGAGCTTGAGGGCGCTGGCCAGACGCGAGACGCCGATGGAAAAGCCGGTGGCGGGGACGGGTTCGCGGCGGAAGCGGGAGACGAGGCCATCATAGCGGCCACCGCCACCAACCGAACCAAAGACCACGTCCTGGCCCTTTTCGTTCTGCACCTTGAAGGTCAGCTCGATCTCAAAGACCGGGCCGGTATAATATTCGAGGCCGCGCACGACCGAGGGATCGAGCACGACGCGATCGGCAAAGCCGCCGGCCTGGACGAGACCGAAAATGCTGGCCAGTTCCTGGACGCCTTCAAGGCCCGTGGCCGAGCCGCCGATGAGGCCGGCCAGGGCATTGATGGTGGACACGACATGGGCATTGCTGCCGCGGGCGACGCCGGGAGCCGGTTCGCCGCTGGCGACATAGGCCAGGAGCGGCGCGATCTGGTCTTCGGTGAGACCGGCGCCCTTGGTGAAGTCGCCGCTCTCGTCCTTGCGGCCGGCGCCGAGCAGCAGGCGGACGCCTTCGGGGCCGAACTTGTCGAGCTTGTCGATGGCGCGCAAGACGGTGAGCTTTTGCCCCTCGCTGGAGACGCCGGCGGTGGCCAGCACGCCGTCGAGCACCTTGCGATTGTTGACGCGCACGATGTACTGGCCCGACAGGCCCAGCGCATCCATGACATCGGCCATCATCATGCACATTTCGGCATCAGCCTCGGGGCTGGCGGCGCCGACGGTATCGGCATCGAACTGCATGAACTGGCGGAAGCGGCCGGGGCCGGGCTTTTCGTTGCGGAAGACATAGCCCTGGCGATAGGAGCGATAGGGCTTGGGCAAGGTCTCGAAATTCTCGGCGAAATAGCGGGCGAGCGGCGCCGTCAGGTCGTAGCGCAGGCTCATCCACTGCTCGTCATCGTCCTGCAGGGAAAAGACGCCGGCATTGGGCCGGTCGGTATCGGGCAGGAACTTGCCGAGGGTTTCGGTGAACTCGAGGAGCGGGGTTTCGACCGGATCAAAACCATAGCGCTCATAGACTTGCCGGATCGTGTCTATCATGGCGCCCACGGCGGCGATGTCACCGGGCGTACGGTCTTCAAAACCGCGTGGCAAACGCGGGGCGATCAGCTTGGTTTTTTCGGTCATTTTGGCAGTCCTGCTCGGTCGCCGTGTTGTTAGACGATCAAAGGGGTGGAGACAACAGGCGCGCGGAAACGCCGCCTGCATCGCGGTTGTCACAGAGGAGCGGACCCCGAGGCGGCTTTCGCCTCTGGTAAGTTAAAATAGTGAGACGAAGACCGCCTCGGGGCTTGCCATTCGAGCGCAGCTCTCATGGCCTTCTCGCCTAAAATCGCTCCACCGGAGCGATTTTGCCTGCGGCCGGTTCGAAGTTATTGGAACTGTTCGGCGGCATGGGGATCGCTCGTCCTCGCACGGCCGTCTCGGAACCTGTGGGAGAGGCAAAACCCCCACCCGGCTCACCCCACCACTGTTCGCCTGCAGGCCGCCGTGTGGAGCGATGGCATGATTATGCGCACAGGTTTGGGGTCCGGGGATAAGCGGCAGAAGCAGCGGCCGGGGGGACCCCGACCGCCATGGCAGTTCATTGGCGTCTCCGCCTGTCCAGACTGGGGACCGCCGAGACCGACGGGACCGAATACCAGAGCAGCGGGCCGTAATCCAACGGCAGGCCGATATCGGCCCGCAGGTGGTTGGGCAGGTTCTGCGGCAGGCGGGGCCGGTTCCACCAGGCAGCGATGGCCGTGCCCAGAACGGAGAGCAGGCCGCGCTGCTGGACAGCGTCGGCGATGGAGAATTCAAGGCGCAGCACGACGCTGCCCTCGGGAAGGGTTGCATTGGACATTATGATTTCCGGGTGCGTTGCGACGCAGTCCGGCCTTCTGGGTTGGTGGGTGATCGTTGGCTGGCCGGGGGACGCAAGACGACCCGGTTTCAGCGTATCAATCGGTTGGCTTGGGATTGTCCACGGTCACGACGCGAAACGAGAATGACCGAGTGGGGCTTGGGAACCGACGCCTAGCGTCGGCTGCAATGCCGCATGGCTTCACCCAGATGGAGCGATACAAACTTGACTGTCATGTAGCTGCCTCCCTCGGGTTGGCGGTTGTGGACAATGCGCTTCTAGCTCACGGATTCGTGACTCGCAAGAAGGCGTGTGGCGGGATGTCGCACTTGGCGAACAATGTTGCGCAATGGCAACAGGTTGCCGAAGGTCAGCGCGCCGGCACGGGACGCGTGAGGGCGGTGCGTTCGGCTTCGACATCGGTCCGGCAGAAGCACTCATTGGTATGGTCGTTGACCAGGCCCATGGCCTGCATGAAGGCATAGCAGGTGGTGGGGCCGACAAATTTGAAGCCGCGTTTGCGCAGATCCTTGCTCAGCGCACGGGAGGCATCGGTCTGGGCCATGAGGCGCAGGGCGGCCCAGCTCAGGTCATCGGGTCGATGTTCGGGCCGGGTCTCGAAGCTCCAGAAATAGGCGGCGAGGGAGCCGAACTCGGCCTGCAGCTCGAGCGCGCGGGCGGCATTGTTGATGGTGGCGGCGATCTTGCCGCGGTGGCGGATGATACCGGCGTCCTGCAGCAGGCGCTCGATATCGGCTTCGTCCATGGCGGCGACGCGGGCAATGTCGAAGCCGAAGAAGGCGGCGCGGAAATTCTCGCGTTTGCGCAGGATGGTGATCCAGGACAGGCCCGACTGAAAGCCTTCGAGGCAGATCTTTTCGAACAGCCTGACATCATCGACCACGGGGCGACCCCATTCGGCGTCGTGATAATGCCGATAGAGCGCATCGTCGCCGGCCCAGGGGCAACGGGGCAAAGCGGATGCTGGCAGATCGGACATGATGTCGGTCATGGGTGACGCCCCTGGCTGGGAAGGATGGACCTTGCATAGCGCGGGAATCAGGCCTTGGGAATGGCGGTGTCGGCGCTTGCCAACAGCGCGTTTACCCGGTGCTAACCAACGGACACAGCCATGATTTAACCATGCCGGTTCACCGCAGATTGGGCAATTTACGGCAGGCTGATTGCCAAGCGCCGGCATGTTGCCGGTCATCATGCGCGGGTGGGACAATGGGAAAGACAATCGCAGCAAGAGGCGCATTGGCGCTACTGCTCAGTGTGGCGGCAATGCTGCCGGCCATGGGTCAGGGCCTGCAGCCGGGATGGCGCTTCCTGCCCCCGCCGGGCATTACCATCACGCAATCGGCGCCGCGCCACGCCTTGGCCATGCAGGCCAATATGGCGGTGCATCCGATGTTCCTGCGCCAGGTCGTCTCCTACCCTACCAGCGAACGCAGCGGCACGCTGGTGGTCGATACCGGGGCGCATTTCCTCTATTTCGTGCTCGGCGACGGGCGCGCGCTGCGCTATGGCATCGGCGTGGCCAAGACGGGCTTTGAATGGCGCGGCACGCACCAGGTGTCGCGCAAGGCGGAATGGCCGAGCTGGACCCCGCCGGCCGAAATGCTCAAGCGCCGGCCGGAGCTGCCGCGCCACATGGCGGGTGGACCGGACAATCCACTGGGCGCCCGGGCGCTCTATATCGGCGCGACGCTCTATCGCATCCATGGCACGACCGAGCCCTGGAGCATCGGGCAGAACGTGTCCTCGGGCTGCATCCGCATGACCAATGCCGACGTCATCGACCTTTACGAACGCGTCAAACTTAATACCAAGGTGGTCGTGCTTTAATAAGGAATTTTGGCGACACTCGGCACGCCCCGGTATGGGGCAATCAGCCGATAGGTACCTGCGTCATGCGTCAACTTGCCAGCCTGCTTACCCGCTTTGGACGCGACGAGCGCGGCGCCTTTGCCGTCATCTTCGGCCTAATGGCCATCGTGCTGGTGGCGCTGAGCGGGGCAGTGGTCGACTATGTCTCGCTCGAGCAGGTGCGCAACCGCGCCCAGATCGCGCTGGATGCGGCCACGCTGGCGTTGCAGCCGGAAATCTTCAAGACACCGCTCAATATCGGCGACATCAAGAGCCGGGCCCAGGCGCTGGTGCTGGACCGGCTGGGCACCGACGCGGCGCTTTCGGCCAGTCTCGAAACGCCTGTGGTGGATGTGACCAATGGCACGTTGACGCTCGAGGCGGAACTGACCGTCAAGACCATTTTCGTGTCGCTGGTGGGGGTTCCGGAGCTCAAGGCGCGGGTCAAATCGCAGGCGACGCGCAAGAAGCTGGCGCTGGAAGTGGCCTTCGTGCTCGATAATTCGGGCTCGATGTCCTATACCGGCGCTGGCGCCAATGGCACCAGACAGCGCATGCAGTTCCTCAAGGACGCGGCCAACTGCGCCACCTATACGCTGTTCTACGACGCGGTCGAAACCAAGTCGAATGCGCCCGACAGCTGCGTCAACACCGCGACCGCCAAGAAGGTGGAAAATGTCCGCCTCGCCGTGGTGCCCTTCACCATGTTCGTCAATGTCGGCGCCGGCAACTCCAGCGCCGCCTGGATCGACAAAACGGGCGCGTCGGTCACCTCAAATGACAATTTCGACACCGATGATGATGAAACCACGCTGCCAGGCAGCCCGCCGGCGTCTGCGGTCCCTAATCGCTTGACACTATTTGGTCGGACCGGGGTGGCCTGGCGCGGCTGCGTCGAAGCGCGTCCGCACATCAAGACCGGTTCAACAAGCAACGAATATCTGGATACCGACGATACCGCCCCCGTGGGGAGCAACACGCTTTATGTGCCCCTGCTGTCGCCTGACATGGCTGATGGTCTGGGCGCTGCCAATGACTATCTGACGGACAGCCCCGCCATTTGTGACAGGCCTTCGACGGCTGGCTCGGCCCAGTGCACACAGACCCAGCAGAGGACAAGCTGCAACAGCGGCCAATCTAACGGTTCCTGCACCACGCAGAACGCCGGTGCACCGACGCCTTCCGGCCAGACTGATTTTACGAGCAATGAGAAGTATAGCTCCGCGTGGTATGGCCCGCACGCACCGAGTTGCGACTGCCGGACCTGGACAAGCTGGAGCAGCTACACGCAGGTCAGCGGCAGCGGCAATAACCGCACGTTCGAGCGGTCGCGCAACTGCCAAGGTGGCGGATACAAACCCACCGGCCTTTCGGACCGCGAGCTGCAGGAACGCGTGTGCAAGTATAGCCAGACGGCAGTCAACGACTTCTCGAAGGGCCCCAATGCCGACTGCACGCGCACGGCCATCCTGCCACTGACGGATGCGCCGGCGACCGTCGTCGCGACTATCAACAGCATGCAGGCGGAAGGCGGGACCAATATCCACGAGGGCACCGCGTGGGGCTATCGGGTGCTGACGCCCAGCCTGCCCTTCGACCAGGGCGGCGCCTTCGACACGGCCACCTCCAAGGTGCTGATCGTGATGACCGACGGCGAGAACACGGCCTATAACCTGAGCAGCCATTGCGGCGACGCCCTACGCGCGCTCAACGGCAACTGCTACAATTCAGCCTATGGCTTGCCGTATAATTCGCGCAATGCCAGCACGACGTCCTCAAGCAGCGGCACTGTCGAGCGCATGGGCACGCTGAACACCGCCAATGCCTCTCTGGTCAACGAGATGAACACGCGCACCAGCCAGACTTGCGAGAATGCCAAGAAGGCCGGCATCACCGTCTATACGATCGGACTGGCGACCAACCAGGCGACGCAGAGCAGCCAGGCGACAGTGGAAAAGATGCTGCGCGACTGCGCCAGCGCCAGCGAGAAGGCGTTTTTTCCCCAGACCCCGGGCGAATTGCGGGCGGTGTTTGCCAGCATTGCCAACGAGCTGTCAGCACTTCGGCTATCGCAGTGATGGGCGGGGAGAATGGTACCACCTCTCGGGATCGAACCGAGGACCTCTAGATCCACAATCTAGCGCTCTAACCAACTGAGCTAAGGCGGCACAAAAGCCATGCGAGGGGTGAGGCGAAGCCGCATCCCGACAGCGGGCGGAACATAGGGCGAGAAATCCGGTATGACAAGCACCCATTTCACCCTCTTCCCAAGCCATTTTGTGCGCTGGCAAAACCGGCCCGGACCACCCCTGCCCGCGCGGCGCAGGGCAAGGCCAACCGGGCCCGGCTTAACCATGCGGGGCAAAGCCGGGGCCCAAGTGCCCGGCTGCTCTGGACCCTGCGCACCCCGCCCTATATTGAAGAAAGCTTAAGGTTCCGGGAACAAGTGTGCCGAATTGGTACAATTGGCCACCGTCCCGGAATGGAGAAGACGGCAGCTTATGAATGCTGAGTGGACCACATTGCCCCATGCACCGCGTGTGCTGCAGCATGCCGATGACCCGCGGCCGGCCTGGCTATGGTCCCATGACGGGCTGACGCTGATCTGGCAGAACCGGGCCGCCGGGCTGTTTCTGGCCAAGCTGAAAAAGCATGGGTTGAAGCTGGCGCCCCCAGCCGTGCCGATCAAGGGACAGGTGGCGCGCAATATAAGGCTGGGCTCGCCTGGCCGCACCAGCCTGGCGCGTATCCAGTTCCTGGCCGGCGACAAGCCGACATCGAGCACCTGCGCCACTACACCGCTGACCTGGCAGGATGGCCAGAGCGCGCTGCTGATTGTCGGCGTGGACGCGATCACCGATGAGATCATGGCCGCGGCCGCGGAGGCCCAGGCCCAACGTCAGGATGAAGACAGCGGGATGCTGCCGCGGGACGCCGGGATGGCGACTGCAGCGCCGGATGACGAGGCGGCCGTGGACGCGCCCATGCCGGATGAGCCTGTGGCAGATGGCGGCGAAACGCCGGCACCCTATGAGAACGATGCGGGACTGTCCGATGCGGCAGCGTGGACGGCGGAAGATGACCACGGCTCGACCGAGCCAGAAGCATCGCGCCCGGACGAATCCGAGGAAGCTGCAGCTGATGCGCGGGATGATTCGGCCTATGCGCAGGAACTCGACAGCTGGCGCGCCGCCGACCAGGATGGCCCGCCGGCGCTGAGCCTGGTGGACACCGCGCCGGCAGCCGAGGCTATGCCGCAGGCCGAGGACGAGGCGGTCGCGGAAGCTGGCGCAGAGTCCAACCCGGCCAGCAGCCGGCTAAGCCGCCTGGTGGACAGGATGGCCGCGGACGAGGCGCTCTATGCGCCGCTGACCGAGGCGGATGATGGCCTGGTGGCGAGCGCCCCCGAGCAAGCCGATGCGCCCGGGGCGCCGCTGGCCGATGACACGGTGCCGGAGACGACCGGCAGCCTGTTCAAGGTGACCGGACGCGGCTTCATTGCCGATGACGTGGTGGCGGAAGCGCAGACGGACGCCGATGCGGATCTTGCCGATCTGAGCCGGCTCGACGCTGCCGATGACACCGCCGCGCCGGAAGAACCGGACGCGGCAGAACGGCTGAGCGCGGCGCTGGCCGAAATTGCGCCGCCGCCCACAACCGATCCGGAAATCGTCGAACGGGTGTCACGCTACAATTTCGACGAGCTGTCGCGCATTCTCAATGACCGCGTCGGCGAGGGCAGCCAGACGCCGCAGCCGGCCATGCCCACCGCGCAGCGCGGGGCGCTGATCAATCTGGGCGGCGAAACGCTGGTGCTCAACCGGCTGCCACTGGGCATTCTGGTGTTCCGCGACCAGCAGGTGCTGTTTGCCAACCGGGCCATCACCGAAATGGTGGGCTATGACTCGGTCGAGGCGCTGCGCCAGGCCGGGCTGGCTGCCGTCTTCCCCGCTGCCGGCCCCGAGGGGCAGGAGGCCGGGCCGGTCAACCATCTGGTGCAGCGCGACGGCACCATGGTGCCGGTGACCGCGCGGCTGCAGTCGATCTCCTGGCATGGGCGCCCTGCCCTGATGCTGTCGGCCAGCACGACCGAAGTGCGGACGGGACACGAAGGCGCCGTCAATGCCTTTGCCCAAGCGCTCGCCGAAGTCCGCGGCGACGGATTTTTCGAGGCGACGCGGACCGGCGTCATCAGCCGCTTGACGCCCAAGGCGGCGGCGCTGCTGGGCCAGACCGGCCTCGTCGACGGCAAACCGCTGACCGGCGTGATCGCTGGCGGCGAGGTGGCGGCGCTGCGCAACTTTCTCGACCGGCCGGCGCGCTTTGCCGAAACGGAACGGCCGTGGTTGACGCTGCAGTCGAGCTCGGGGCGGGCCGAAATCACCCTGTTTGCGCAAGGCCAGGCCGGCGTGGTGACGGGCTATTTCGGGCTGGTGCGCGGCCGCGAAGCGGTGCCGGTGCGACTGGCCGGCCCGAGCGATGTCGACCCGGCCCTGCTGGGCCGGATCAGCCGCGGCATCCGCCGGCCGCTCAACTCGATCATCGGCTTTGCCGACCTGATCGGCGCCAGTGCGGGCGCGGCGGACACCGCCCAATTGCTGGCCTATGCGCGCGATATCAGCGCCGCCGGGCAGGACATTGCCGCGCTGGTCGATGAGCTGGAAGACTATGCAAGGCTGCGTGACGGCCGCTATCTGCCGCAGCGCGCCAGCATCGACCTGACCGAACTGCTGGAAAGCTGCGTGCTGCGCATCCGCCAGCAGGCCAGCAATGCCCGCGTGTTCGTGCGCAATGCCATTTCGGAATCCCTGCCCCGGCTGATCGCCGATCGCGCCTCGCTGGAGCAGGCGGTGCTCAACCTGTTGGCCAGCGCCATCGACCAGAGCCCCAATGGCGGGGCGGTGGTGATATCGGCGCAGCCCGCAGACAATGGCGGGATTGCCGTGCATGTGCGCGACAATTCGGTCAATGCCGTGGACATGGCAGAGCGCTTCGTGGTGTTCCGCGACGGGGTGGACCGCGACGGCAAAATGCGGGCGCCGGTGCGCTCCAGCGTCGGGCTGGCGCTGACGCGCTCGCTGCTGGCGGTCAATGCCTTTTCACTGACGGTCGATCCGGCGGGCGAGCAGGGCATGCTGTTCACGCTCAAGATTCCCGCCGATCTGGTGGAGCGCGACGAGGCCACCGACATTGCCGAATAGCCGGCGGCGCATTTGTCGCAGCACTAAAAGTGGATTGTTCCAATCAGCTAAAAGCCTGATTTCACTGCCTAAATTTGGTGCAGTTTTGAACGCTTCTAGTATTCAAGTCATTGATTTTGTTTGCAAATATTGACTTGTCCAAGACAATGGGCCAGAACGCGGCACCTGAGGCATGACCTCGCCCATTGCGCATTGGAGACCGCCATGACCCATTCCACACGCCTTGCGGCCGCCCTGCTGACCTCGGTCGTCATGGCTGGCGCCGCTGTCCCAAGCTTTGCCCAGAGCGGGGAAGTCAATATCTACAGCTATCGCGAGCAGAGCCTGCTGCAGCCGCTGCTGGACCGGTTCAGCGCCGAGACGGGCATCAAGGCCAATGTGCTCTATGCCGGCGACGGCCTCTTGGAGCGCCTGGCGGCCGAGGGCGAGCTGTCGCCCGCCGACGTGGTGCTGACGGTCGATATCGGCAATCTGGTCGGTGCCGAAGAGCAGGGCCTGACGCAGCCCATCACCAATCCGGCGCTGGCCGAGCGCGTGCCGGCCGCCTTCCGCGATGACGACAGCAACTGGACGGCGCTGTCGCTGCGCAGCCGCGTGTTCTATGTGTCCAAGGAGCGGGTCGACGCCACGGCGCTGACCTATGAGGATATTGCCGGGCCCGAATGGAAGGGGCGCCTGTGCACCCGCCCTGGCGACCATGCCTACAATATCGGCTTGATTGCCCATTACATCGCCGTCAATGGCGAGGACAAGGCCCGCGAATGGCTGACCAAGGTGCGCGACAATCTGGCCTTCGCTCCCGACGGCAATGACCGCGGTCAGGTCAAGAACATCCTCGACGGCACCTGTGACCTGGCGATCGTCAATACCTACTATATGGGCGCCATGCTCAACAACGAGGCCGAGCCGGAGCAGAAGGACTGGGCCAATGCTGCCCGGATCATCTACCCCAATGCCGAGGAAGATGGCACCCAGGTGAACGTGGCCGGTGGCTTCATCGCCAAGAATGCCCCGAACGTGGACAATGCCAACACGCTGATCGGCTTCCTGCTGTCGGACGAGGCCCAGGGCATCTATGCCGACACCAATTACGAGTTCCCGGTGGTGGCCAGCGCGCCGATCAACGATCTGGTGCTCAGCTGGGGTACATTGAAGCCATCGCCCGTGCCGCTGACCGAAGTGGCCGCCAATCGCGGCGCTGCGGCAGCGCTGGTCGATGAGCTGCGCTTCAACGAAGGCCCGCAGAACTAGAGGGACAGGCCCATCACGCAAGCAGTCGCCGATCGCCGTGATGGGCAGACCGGCAGGGCCCTGGCCCTGCCGGTCGTTCCGCTTTTGCTGGCCGGCTGCATGGGCCTGCCCATTGTCTGGCTGGGTTGGTCGGCGCTGGGGTCGATCGCCTCAGGCAGCAATGGACTGGCGGCTACCATGCTGCCGACCGCCCTGCGCGAGACGGCGCTGCTGATGGGCTCGGTTGGGGTGCTGACGGGGTGTGTCGGCCTGATCGCCGCCTGGCTCGTGACGCATTACGAGTTTCCGCTGCGGCGGCTGTTCGACTGGGCGCTGGTGCTGCCGCTGGCCGTGCCCACCTATCTGGCCGCCTATTGCTATGTCGAGGTGCTGGGCTTTACCGGCCCGCTGCAGACGGCGCTGCGGGCGGTGAACGGGGCGACGACGCTGCGCGAATACTGGTTTCCCGACATCAGGAGCCAATGGGGCGCCGCGCTGGTGCTCTCAAGCGTGCTCTACCCCTATGTCTATGTGGCCTGCCGGGCGTTTTTCCTGATGCAGTCGGCCTCGCTCAATATTGCGGCCCGTACACTGGGCGCGGGCGGCATGCGCACCTTCTTCACGGTGACGCTGCCGCTGTCGCGACCGGCGCTGGTGGTGGGCGTGACGCTGGCGATGATGGAGGTGGTCAATGATCTGGGCGCGGTGCAGTATTTCGGCATCAACGCCATTACCGCGATCATCTATTCGACCTGGATCAACCGGTCCGATTTCGGCGGCGCCGCGCAGCTGGCAGTGACGGTGGTGCTGGTGATTGGCCTATTGATCGCCGCCGAACAGCGAGCCCGGCGGGACCGGGTCTATCTGGCGCGCCGCGACAGCCGGGTGCCACCGGCGCGCGAGCCGCTGGCGGGGATGCGACGCTGGAGCGCCTTTGCCTTCTGCCTGATGCTGCTGGCGCTGGGCTTTGGCATTCCCGTGGGGCAGCTGACCTATCTGGCCTTCCGCATGGTGCTGCCCGAAACGGTGGGCCTGACGGTTTCTGCCCTGATCCCGACGCTGATCCTCGCCGGTACGGGGGCGCTGATCACGGTGTGTATCGGGTTGGTGGCGGCCAAGCTGGGGCAACGCAGCGGCAGCACGGCCCGCGGCGCGATCCGGCTGGCGACGCTGGGCTATGCCATACCCGGCACGGTGCTGGCGCTAGGCCTGCTGCAGCCGCTGGGCCAGGCCGACCTGTGGTTCAACCGAATAACCATGGCGCTGGCCGACTGGCGACCCGGGCTGATCCTTTCCGGCTCGATGGCGGCGCTGCTCTATGTCTATACGATCCGCTTTCTGGCGGTGAGCCATTCGACGCTGGACGCAGCCATCAAGAAGCGCGGCGACGCCATGCTCGACGCGGGACGGGTGCTGGGCGAGCGGCGGCTGGGCCTGCTGCTGCGCATCGACCTGCCGACGTTGATGCCGGCCATCCTGAGCGCCGGCACGCTGGTCTTTGTGGAAATCGTCAAGGAATTGCCGGCGACGCTGCTGTTGCGGCCGCTGGGCGTCGAGACGCTGGCGACGCTGGTCTATGCGCGGGCAAATGTCGGACTTTTTGCCCAGGCAGCGCTTCCCGCACTGGTTATCGTGCTGGCCGGGCTTATCCCGGTCATTCTTGCTACGAGACTGGGCGATCGTAGGAAAGTATAACAAGAGGGCATGCTGCCATGTTAGCGGCGATCCCCTATATGGTGCGGCATGGGAGCCGGTGCCTCACGCCCCGGCATGATTTCGACGCGATGGGCTTGCAGGTTGGACCCTGAATGCGGCCCCCCGCTGCGGATCGAAGGCGACAGTGTCGCCGCAATAGGAGCTACCCTATGAACAAGACGTTGCAGGCAGTCGGGCTCGCCGTGGCATTGACCGGCGCGCTGACCGGCATGGCGCTGGCCCAGCCGAGCGAAGTGCGGATCGGCGTGGCGCTGGAGCCACCGGCGCTCGATCCCACCGCCGGGGCCGCCGAAGCCATCGACATCGTCGTGTATCAGAACATCTTCGAGGGCCTGACCCGCGTGGACCAGAATGGCGCCGTGCAGCCGGGGCTGGCGAGTGCCTGGACGATCTCGGAAGACGAACTCACCTATACCTTCACGCTGCAGGACGGCGTGACCTTCCACGACGGCAGCACGTTCGATGCCGAGGACGTCAAGTTCACCTTCGATCGCATCCTGGCCGAAGACAGCGTCAATGCGCACAAGGAATTCTACACGCCCATCACCAGCGTGACAGTGATCGACCCGCTGACCGTGCAGATGACGCTCGACCATGTCATCGGGCGGTTCCTGTTCGATCTCGGTCGCGGCGACGCCGTGATCGTGGCGCCAGAGAGTGCCGACAACAATGCCAATGAGCCGATCGGCACCGGGCCATTCGCCTTCGTGCAGTGGGACAAGGGCAGCCGTGTGGTGCTCGAGGCCTACCAGCCCTATTGGGGCGAGCCCGTGCACCTGACCAAGGCAACCTATCTGTTCATCGGCGACACGGCGACGATGACCAATGCGCTATTGGCCGGCGATATCGACGGCACCAATAATTTCGCGGCCGAAGCGCTGCCGGTGTTCGAGAGCAATCCGCAGTTCAAGGTGCTGGTGGGCACGACGGAAGGCGAGACCATCCTGACGCTGAACAACAGCAAGGCGCCCTTCGACAATCTCAAGGTGCGCCAGGCCATTGCCCATGCCATCGACCGGCAGGCCATTATCGATGGCGCCACCTATGGCTATGGCGTGCCGATCGGGGCGCCGTTCGCGCCACACAACCTCTATTATGTCGACCTGACGGGCACCTATCCATTCGACCCCGAAGCCGCCAAGGCGCTGCTGGCGGAAGCCGGCTTTCCCGATGGCTTCAGCGCGACGCTGAAACTGCCACCGGTGGGCTATGCCAGCACGTCGGGCCAGATTCTGGCCAGCCAGTTTGCCAAGGTGGGCATCACGCTCGAGCTGATCAATGTGGAATGGGCACAGTGGATCGAGGACGTCTATACCAACAAGGATTATGACCTGACCATCATCAGCCATGTCGAGCCCTTCGACATTGGCAATTATGCCAACCCCGACTACTATTACGGCTATGACAATCCCGACTTCCAGGCGCTGATCGAGACCCTCAATGGCACGACCGACGAGGCCAAGCGCAAGGAACTGGCCATCGAGGCCCAGACCATCCTCGCCCAGGACGCCGTCAACGGCTATCTGTTCGAGCTGGCCCAGACCGGGGTCTGGAATGCCAAGCTCACCGGCATGTGGCAGAACTCGCCCATCGAGGGCCTGGTGCTGCGCGACATTGCCTGGACAGAGTAGTCGCTCCAGCATCGCGCGCGTGACCACCCCCACCCTCAATCCCTCCCCACAAGGGGGAGGGAGGCGCTGGGACGACGCTCAGCGGCACAATTTCGGCCTCCCACAGGCCAGGCTTCCCTCCCCCTTGTGGGGAGGGAATGAGGGTGGGGGTCGTCTGGCCCCAATCTCCATATGATCCTCTTTATCCTGCGCCGTTTGCTCGGCTTTGCCGCGACGCTGCTGGTGGCGGCGCTGGTCATCTTCGTGCTGCTCGATCTGCTGCCCGGCGATCCGGCGCAGTTCATGCTCGGGCTCAATGCCACCCCTGAATCGGTGGCCCGGTTGCGGATGCAGATGGGGCTCGATGTCCCGGCGCCACAGCGCTTCCTGGGCTGGATCTGGGGCATGCTGGGTGGCGATTTCGGCATGAGCTATACCCAGCGGGCGCCGGTGGGCGAACTGATCTGGGGGCGGCTCGGCGTCACGGTACCGCTATCGCTGCTGGCCATGGGCGTTTCCATGGCCGTGGGCCTGCCGCTGGGCATTCTGGCGGCACGGCGGCGGGGCAAGGCGCTCGATACCACCATCATGATTGTGGCCCAGACCGGGATAGCCGTGCCCGGCTTCTGGCTGGGCATGCTGCTGGTGCTGGCCTTTGCGGTGAACCTGCGCTGGCTGCCGCCGGGCGGGTTCACGCCCTGGGACGAGGATGCCGGCGCCGCGCTGCGCGGCCTGATCCTGCCCAGCCTGGCGCTGGCGCTGCCGCAGGCCTCGATCCTGGCGCGGGTGATGCGCACCGCGCTGGTCGATGTTACCGGGCAGGACTTCATCCGCACCGCGCGGGCCAAGGGGCTGACCATGGGCGAGGCCGTGTGGCGGCATGGGGTGCGCAATGCGCTGCTGCCGGTGCTGACCATTCTGGGGCTGCAATTTGCCTTTCTCATCGCCGGGACGATCATTGTCGAGAACGTGTTCTACCTGCCCGGGCTGGGGCGGCTGATCAATACGGCGATCTCGGAACGCGACCTGATCCTGGTCCGCGGCGCCACGATGATCCTGATCATCGCGGTGACGCTGACCATGCTGCTGACCGACCTTGCCTATGGGCTGGTGGATCCGCGGCTGCGCGAAGGCGCCAGTTCATGAGGCGGCTGCTGGCGCATCCGAGCCTGGTTGTCGGCATGGGTATAAGCGTGCTGTTTGCCCTGCTGGCGATGGTCTCTCTGGTATGGACGCCCTTCCCCATTGCCGACATCGATATCGGGCGGCGGTTCCTCGGGGTGACGGCCGAGCACTGGCTGGGCACCGACAATCTGGGCCGCGACATGGTCTCGCTGCTGATGGCCGGTACGCTGACCAGCTTTGTCGTGGCAGCCGTCGCGGTGGCGATCGGGGTGGGCGTGGGCGTGCCGCTGGGGCTGGCAGCGGCAGCCTGGGGCGGGCCGGTGGAATGGCTGGTGCTGCGCCTGTCGGACTTCATTTTCGCCTTTCCCGCCGTGGTCGTGGCCATCCTGATAACGGCGCTGATCGGGCCGGGGGCGATCAATGCCATCATCGCCATCGGCATATTCAACATCCCGGTCTTTGCCCGGGTGGCACGGGGCGGGGCGCTGAGCATTGCAACGCTCGATTTCGTCGCCGCCGGGCGGCTGGCCGGGCTGGGCAATGCGGCCATCGCCTATCGCCACCTGCTGCCCAATATATTGAGCCTGATCATCGTGCAGGGCACGATCCAGATGTCGCTGGGCATTCTGGCGGAGGCGGGGCTGAGCTATATCGGGCTCGGGACACAACCACCGGAAACCAGCCTCGGCCTGATGCTGAAGGACGCGCAAAGCGTCTTCCTGATCCATCCCTGGCTGGGCCTGGCGCCGGGCCTGGCCATCGTGCTGATCGTGATCGGCCTCAACCTGGCGGGCGACGGGCTGCGCGACGCCGTGGATCCACGCCTGCGGCAGGTACAGACCAATGTTGCTTGAGGTTGAGGGCCTGTCGGTCCGCTTTGGTGCCACCGCTGCGGTGGCCGATGTGAGCCTCGTGCTGGGGCGCGGCGAGCGCTTCGGCATTATCGGGGAAAGCGGCTCGGGCAAGACGCTGACGGCGCTGGCGATAACGGGCCTGCTGCCCGAAGGCGCCGAAATGGGCGGCGACATCAGGCTGGACGGAACGCCCCTGCCCCGCGATGAACGCGCCATGGCGCGGCTGCGCGGCAAGCGGATCGGCATGGTGTTCCAGGAGCCGATGACGGCGCTCAACCCGCTGATGCGGATCAGGGCGCAGATTGCCGAGGCCATCGCGCTGAACCCGGGCGCCATAACCGATAGCGATGTACCGCAGCTGCTGGCAGAGGTCGGGCTGACCGAAAGGCAGGGCGAGCGCTTCGCGCATCAGCTATCGGGCGGGCAAAGGCAGCGGGCGATGATCGCCATGGCGCTGGCCGGGCAGCCCGACATATTGATTGCGGACGAGCCGACCTCGGCGCTGGACCTGGTCACGCAGCGCGTGGTGCTCGACCTGATCGCGGCAATCTGCGCGCGCCGGCAGATGGCGCTGATCTTCATCAGCCATGACCTCAAAGCCGTGGCGGCGCTGTGTTCACGCGTGGCGGTGCTGCACGAGGGCCGACTTGTGGAGACCGGCCCGGTGGCGGCGGTGTTCGGGGCGCCGCGCGAGGCCTATACGCAACGGCTGGTGGCGGCATCGCGGCTGGCGCTGCCGGTGGTGGCGCGTGCGGCATTGGGCGAGACGCTGCTGCAGGTCGAGAACGTGACGCGCAACTATCGGCAGGGCGGCGGGCTGTGGTGGCGACACCAACAGGTGCGTGCGGTCGATGGCGTCAGCCTCAGCGTCAGCGCGGGGGAGTGCCTGGCGCTGGTGGGACCATCGGGCTGCGGCAAGACCACCCTGGCCAAGATCATCGTGGGGCTCGACAGTGCCAGCAGCGGCAGGATCGTGCTGAGCGGGCAAGGCTATCGCGGCAAGGACCTGCCCAAGCCGTTGCGGCGCGATGTGTCGCTGGTATTTCAGGACCCGTTCGGGAGCTTCAACCCGCGGCTGACGCTGGGGGGCTCACTGGCCGAGCCATTGCGGCTCGAGCCGGAACTGGATCGTGCGGATGTGCAGGCGCGGGTGGTGGAGGCGATCGAAGCGGTGGGGCTCGATGCCGGCATGCTGGCGCGCTATCCGCATGAATTTTCCGGCGGGCAGCGGCAGCGGCTGGCGATTGCAAGGGCCCTGGTGACGCGGCCCAAGCTGGTGGTGCTGGACGAACCCGTGTCGGCTCTGGACATGTCGGTGCGCGGCGAGGTGCTGGCGCTGCTGGCGCAATTGCAGGCCCAATATGGGTTGACCTACCTGCTGATCAGCCATGACCTCGACATGGTGGCAGCGATGGCCGACCGCGTGCTGGTGATGGAAGCGGGCAAGATCATCGAAGAGGGCAAGCCGGCGCAGATTTTCGCGCAACCGCAGCACCCGCTGACGCGCGACCTGGTGGCCGCGCGCCTGCCTGATATCGGCTAGCCGGAACAGGCTGCGTCACGCCCGTACCTCCCCCTAATGGGGGAGGTGCCGCTTGCCGGACAGGTCATGATCTGACTAGGCCAGCACGCCGATATAGGCGCCGAAGGGTTCAAGATCGATTTCGCCATCGATCGATGCCGCGATGACGCCGGGGCAATCAGCGCTGGTGGGCTGCATGCCATCGGGCAGGTGATAGACGGCAGCGGCTTCGGCCATGTTGAAGACGCAGACCAGGCGCTCGTCGCCATGCTGGCGGATGAAGGCCAGCACATCGCCCTGCAGCGGCAGCAGCTCGATGCTGCCCTTGGCCAAAGCCGGATGGGCTGTGCGGAAGGCGAGCATGGTGCGGTAGAATTCGAGCACCGAGCCTTCCACGCCGTGCTGGGTATCGACCGCATGGGTCAGGTGCTCGGCGGGCACCGGCAACCAGGTCCGCTCGGCGGTAGAGAAGGCGCCGTTGCGCACATGAGCCTGCCAGACCATCGGGGTGCGGCAGCCATCGCGGCCCTTGAACTCGGGCCAGAACTCGATGCCATAGGGATCCACGAGGTCGGAGAAGGACAGATCGGCCTCCTTGAGGCCAAGCTCCTCGCCCTGATAGAGGCAGACCGAGCCGCGCATGGACAGGATCAGCGTGGCGGCAAGGCGGGTGAATGCCTCTTCCTGGCCATGGCTGGCCCAGCGGCTGACATGGCGCACCACGTCATGATTGGAGAAGGCCAGGCAGATCCAGCCGTCCGGCGCCTGCGCCTCGGTCAGTTCGATGGCATTGCGGAAGTGGCCGGCCGAGAATTCGCCGCCGAGATAATCGAAGGTATAGGCCATGTGCAGCATGTCATCGCCCGAGGTGTACTGGGCCATGATTTCGAGCTGGTGCTGGCTGTCGCCGATTTCGCCCACCGTGGTGCGGCCGGGATATTCATCGAGCAGCGCGCGGAGGCGACGCAGGAAGGCCAGGTTTTCCGGGCGCGACTTGTCGTAGAGGTGTTCCTGGAAATTGTAGGGGTTCACCGCTGGCGCAGTCGAGGCATTGAAATCCTCGGCCTTGACCACCGGATTGGATTCGAGCCCGGTCGAATGGAAATAGAAGTTGACGGTGTCGAGACGGAAGCCGTCGACGCCGCGCTCGAGCCAGAAACGCATCTCGGCCAGCAGGGCATCCTGCACGGCGGGGTTGTGGAAGTTCAGGTCGGGCTGGGAGACCAGGAAATTGTGCAGGTAATACTGCATGCGGCGGCTGTCCCAATGCCAGGCGGAGCCGCCAAAGATGGAGAGCCAGTTATTGGGCGGGGTGCCGTCGGGCTTGGGATCGGCCCAGACATACCAGTCGGCCCTTTCATTGGTGCGCGACAGTCGGCTTTCGGAGAACCAGGCGTGCTTGTCGGAGGAGTGGGAAATGACCTGGTCGATGATGACCTTGAGGCCCAGCGAATGGGCCTTGTTCACCAGATGGTCGAAATCTTCGAGCGTGCCGAAGGTGGGGTCGATGTCCCGGTAATTGGACACGTCATAGCCGAAATCCTTCATCGGCGAGGTGAAGACCGGCGACAGCCAGATGGCGTCAACGCCCAGATCGGCGACGTAATCGAGGCGGCTGGTAATGCCCACCAGATCGCCAATACCGTCGCCATCCTGATCCTGGAAGGACCGCGGATAGATCTGGTAGATGACGGCGCCGCGCCACCAATCAGGGTCGGTGATGGTGTCGACCGTCTTGGGTGAAGACATAAAGGGACTGGCAGTCATGGCGGGCTCCGGGTCGGCGTTTGACGCCAACCCTTAGCACCACGACTATGGCAGCCGAAAGTCCGTCTCACCTTGTATTGGCAATAGGCCCTGAAAGGCGCGGTAGCTGGCTTTGGGGGTGCGCTGCTGGGTTTCGTAGTCGACATGGACGATGCCGAAGCGCTTGTTGTAGCCCTCGGCCCATTCGTAATTGTCGAGCAGCGACCAGGCGAAGTAGCCTCTGACATCGGCGCCCTGGGCACGGGCATTGAGCACGGCCTTGAGGTGTTCCTCGTAATATTTGACGCGGCGCGGATCGTCACTGCCCTCGACCTCGGCCATGCCGTTCTCGGTGACGTAGATGGGCAGCTTGGTATAGTCATTGGAGACGCGAACGAGCAGGTCGCTGAGCCCCTTGGGGTAGATCTCCCAGCCGATATCGGTCTTTTCGAGCGGACCCTTGACCTGCTCGGCCGGCACGCCGGGCTTGGTCGAGGCCTGGTAGAGGCCGCGGGTGTAGTAGTTGATGCCCAGCCAGTCGAGCGGGCGCGAAACCACGGCCATGTCGTCCTGGTAATTGGCCGGCAGGTAATCGGCCAGCCACTCGGTCATGCGCTGGGGATACTTGCCCTTGAGCACGCCTTCGATATACCAGCGGTTGAACACGGCATCGCCGAAATCGGCCGCGGCCAGATCTTCGGGCTTGTCGGAGGCGGGTTCGGACTTTTCGAGATTGAGCACGATGCCCAGGTTCCTGGCGCCATTGGCGCGCAGGGCATCGATGGCGGTGCCATGGGCGAACAGCACGTGGTGCATGGCGCGGGCGGCGGCGCGCTTGTCGCGATAGCCGGGGGCATGGGCTCCCAGATAATGGCTGAGGAAAGCGACGCACCAGGGCTCATTGATGGTGGCCGTGGCCTCAAGGCGATCACCGAACTTCTGGGCGACAAGAGCGGCATAATCGGCAAACCAGGAGGCAATATCGCGGTTCATCCAGCCGCCCTTGTCCTGCAAAGCCGAGGGCAGATCCCAATGGTAGAGCGTGGCATAGGGCTTGATGCCGCGCTCAAGCATGCCGTCGACCAAGCGGTCGTAGTAGTCGACGCCGGCCTGATTGACGGCGCCGGTGCCCTCGGGGATCAGGCGCGGCCAGGCAAAGGAGAAGCGGTAGGCGTCAAAGCCGCCGTCGCGGATGAGATCGAGGTCCTGTGGCCAGAGTTCGTAGTGGTTGCAGGCGACCGCACCGGTATCGCCATTGTGCACATTGCCCGGGGTAGCCGAGAAACTGTCCCAGATCGAGGGACCGCGACCATCGCGCTGGCCGCCCTCGATCTGATAGGCCGCCGTGGCGACGCCAAAGGTGAAATCGGGTCCAAAGTCCTTGCGGTCGATCGAGAACATCTACGCTCCTTGGCGGCGCTGCACCGTGAATGGGTGAAAGCCGATAGCGCAGAAAAGGCGGCTGTGCAATCGATTGCGGAGGTCAGATGGGAGAGATCAGATGTACCACTTGGAGGGCTGGGCCTTGGCCTTGGCCTCTTCCGCCATGCGGGTGCGGATGAGCTGGGAGGTCAGCTGAGACTGGTCGGCCCCGGTATTGGCAATGGTGGTCGCCAGGGTGCTGCGCAGGCCATCGGACTTGGCCATGGTGTTCTGGGCGGCCTCGCGGCGGGCCTGCGAACGGGCCTCGGCGATGGCAGCCGCGTCGGCGCGCCTGGCGCGCTGCGCCAGGATAGCGTCGTAACCGCTGACTTTCTGGATGATGGCCATGTGGCAATAATGCCGCCAGCCGGCTTAACAAATCCCTAACGGGGCGCGGCCAGCTGGGCCAGGATGTGCCGGGCGATGGAACGATAGGCCGCCGCTTCCGGACCGTCAGGGGCGGAGACTACCGGCGGGATGCCGGCGTCGGAGCCCTCGCGGATCGACATGACCAGCGGCACGGCACCGAGAAAGGGCAGGCCCAGATCGACTGCGGCCCGCTCGGCGCCGCCGCTGCCGAAGATGTCGTAGCGGTTGCCAGTATCGGGGGCGATGAAATAACTCATGTTTTCGACCAGACCCAGCAAGGGGACGTCGAAGCGGCGGATCATGTCGATGGCCTTCTTGGCGTCGATCAGCGCCAGGTCCTGGGGCGTCGAGACGATGACCACGCCATCGACCACTGCCTGCTGGAACAGCGAGATCTGGATATCGCCGGTGCCGGGCGGCAGATCGATGACCAGGACGTCAAGCTTGCCCCAATCGGTTTCGCGCAGCAGCTGGCGCAGAGCCGAGGTGGCCATGGGGCCGCGCCAGACCACGGCCTGGTCCTTGACCAGCATGGAGCCGATCGACATGGCCTTGAGGCCAAAGGCCTCGTGGGGCGAGAAGATGCCGTCATCGCGGATGGCGGGCTGGCCCTCGAGGCCAAGCAGCTTGGGAATGGAGGGGCCATAAAGGTCGGCGTCGAGAATGCCGACACTGAGACCCTCGGCCTGCAGCGCCAGCGCGAGGCTGACGGCAGTGGTCGACTTGCCGACGCCGCCCTTGCCCGAGCCGACGGCGATGATGCGCCTAATGCCGGGCACCGCGGTCTTGCCGGGCGGGACCGGCTTGCCATGGGAGAAGGTGGGACCGGCCTTGGCCGGGGGCCTGCCGCCGGTGAGCGAGACCATGATCTTGCGCGTGCCGGCCACGGCCTGCGCCGCCTGCTGGGCGGCCTCGCGGGCGGGACCGAAGGCGGCCTCCATGCCCGGCGCTACCGCAATGGCAAAGGCCACGGCCGAGGGGGTGACGATGATGTCGGAAAGGCCGGCATAGGTCGCCAGGTCGCCCCCGCCCGGAATTTCGACAGCGATGAGCGCGGACTTGATGGCGGCGGCAAGATCGGTATCGGCCATGGGCTTTGGGAGGGCGCTATGGCGCCACAACTCCAGTGTCATTGCGGCGCAGGCCGCAATCCATCCTGAGATTTATCCCCACACACACCTCTCAGGATGGACCCCGGCCTGCGCCGGGGTGACATCGCGTGTGTGGGGACTTCGATGACTAGAGGATCGACTGGCCGGTGCCCTTCCAGTCCTTGAGGAAGCCTTCAATGCCCGCATTGGTCAGCGGGTGGTTGGCCAGCTTGCGGATCACGTCGGGCGGAATGGTGGCGACGTCCGAACCGGCCAGGGCAACCTGGGTGACGTGGTTGGGCGAGCGGATCGAGGCGGCCAGGATCTGGGTCTCGAAACCATAATTGTCATAGATCTGGCGGATGTTCTCGATCAGCTCGACGCCATCGAGGTTGATGTCATCGAGCCGCCCGAGGAAGGGCGAGATATAGGTCGCGCCGACCTTGGCGGCCAGCAGGGCCTGATTGGCCGAGAAGCACAGGGTGACGTTGGTCTTGATGCCCTTGTCGAAGAAGTACTTGGTGGCCTTGAGGCCAGGCAAGGTCAGGGGCAGCTTGATGACGACGTTTTCGGCGATCTTGGCGAGGTGTTCGCCTTCGGCGACCATGCCGTCATATTCGAGGCTGGCGACTTCGGCCGAAACCGGGCCGGGGACCAGCGCACAGATCTCGGCAATGACTTCCTTGAAGTCGCGGCCGGACTTGGCGATCAGCGATGGGTTGGTGGTGACGCCGTCGAGGAGACCGGTCTCATAGAGCTCCTTGATGTCCTTGATTTCCGCAGTATCGACAAAGAACTTCATGGTTCCCTCCTAATTGTCTTCAAACTTGCCCGTCGGGCAAAAGGTGTAGCACGGCAATGACTTGCCGCAAGGCCCGGACCGGACCTATTTGATGGCGGCCAGCAGGGCATCGGCCAGGTCGCCAACACGATCCTCGGGGATGCCGGCGACATTGATGCGACTGTCCCCAATCATATAGATGCCGTTGGCGGCTTTTAAATGTTCAACCACCGCATTATCGAGCCCGAGCAGCGAAAACATGCCGCGATGGGCGGCGATGAAGTCGAAATCGGCCGAATTGGACTTGTTGCGGATCGCCTCGCTGAGCTTTTCGCGCAGGTGAATCATGCGGTTGCGCATCAGGTCGAGCTCGGTCTCCCATTCGGCGCGCAGCTCGGCATCCTCGAGAATGGTGCGGATGATCTCGGCACCATGATCGGGCGGCTGGCTATAGGCGCCGCGGATGATGTTGAGCAATTGCGACTGGGTCACGTCCGCCTCTGCCCCGTCACGCGCCACCAGGATGGCCGCGCCGATGCGCTCGCGATAGAGACCGAAATTCTTCGATCCCGAGAATGCTACCAGCGCTTCGGGGACCGTGGATAGAATTTTGCGCGTGCCATAGGCATCGGCATCAAGACCATCGCCAAAACCGAGATAGGCCAGATCGATGAAAGGCAAAGCGCCGGTGCGGACGAGGCTCGAGGCCACCATATCCCATTGATCGGGCGTGAGATTTGCGCCGGTCGGGTTATGGCAGCAGCCATGCAGCAGCACGACATCGTCCTTGCCCAGGCCGTCGAGCGCGGCCAGCATCTGGGCGAATTTGACGCCGCGTGTCTGGGTGTCGAAGTAGGGATAAGTCTTGACCACGAGGCCGGAATTTTCGGCGATGGGGTTATGGTTGGGCCAGGTCGGGTCGGAGACCCAGACGGTGGCGCCGGGGCGGGCGCGGTTGATCAGCTGCATCAGCACCCAAAGCGAGCCGGTGCCGCCGGGGGCCTGGGCGATGCGGACGCGGGCGCGGTCCAGCGTATCGCCGAGCACCAGATCGAGCACGGCGGCGCCGAAGCCCTTGTTGCCGGCAATGCCGAGATAGGTCTTGGTCTTGCCCTGGGCCAGGATGCGCGCCTCGGCCTTTTTCACCGAGCTCATGATCGGGGTGGTGCCCTGCTCGTCCTTATAGACGCCGACGCCGAGATCGATCTTGGTGGGGCGCGGATCGGCCGCGTATTCGCCCATGAGCGCCAGAATCTTGTCGCCGGGGGCCTTGGTGAGAGTCTCGAACATGGTGGGAGTCGTTCCGGTGGGAGGCGGGTTTGTTATAGGCGGCGGGGCAGATTTTGCAATCGGGGTGCGGCTCAGCGGGAAATGCCGAGCCGCTCCAGTTCGGCGGTCAATTGGGGAATGATTTCAAAGAGATCGCCGACCAGTGCCAGATCGGCCAGCTGCATCAGCGGGGCCCCGGCATCGCTGTTGATGGCGACAATTTTCTTGGCGCCCTGAATGCCGGCCAGGTGCTGCAGGGCGCCGGAAATGCCGATGGCGATATAGAGATCGGGGGCGATGATCTTGCCGGTCTGGCCGATCTGCCAGTCATTGGGGGCGTAGCCGGCATCGACGGCGGCGCGGGTGGCGCCGACCGCGGCACCGAGCGTTTTGGCAAGCTTTTCGATGAGCCCGAAGTTTTCCGCCGAGCCGAGGGCGACGCCACCGCCGATGACGATCTGGGCGGTGGCCAGGTCGGGGCTGTCGCTTTGCGTACGGTGGCTGGCCAGCAGGGTGACGACGGAATTGAGCGCCATATCAAGCACTTCGATGGGCGCCGCGGTGTCGGTGGCAGCGGCGGCACGGAAGGCCGAGGCGCGCAAGGTGAGGATGTGCCTTGGCTGGTTGTCGGTGACGGTCTGCACCGCATTGCCGGCATAGATGGGCCGCTCGAAGCGGTTGGGGCCGAGAATGGCGACGACGTCGGTGACCGGCATCAGATCAAGCTTTGCCGCAAGGCGGGGCATGCGATCGCGACCCACACTTCCCGCACTTTGGATAACGTACTGGTAACGTTGAGCCAGCATTTCGATCACCGCAGTGTCGGCATCGGCAGCGGAAACGCCGGTAACGACTTGCACTTTCCGAACATGGGAAATCGACGCGGCCGCGGCGGCGACGGTTTCGGTGCTGTCGCCGATGACCAGGAGGTCAATTGGCCCCAGGGTTGAGGCGCCTTCGACCACGCGGGCGGTGGCGGGTGAGAGCAGGCCGGCATCGTGATCGGCAATGACCAATACGCTCATTACAGCGCCTCCATCTGGGAAATGTCAGCGGCGATGAAGGCGGCCAGTTCGGCAACCGAGCCCACGACCTTTCCTGCCACGCGCTCGGCGGGCGGGGATATCTTTTCGATGAGCAGGCGCGGGGCGAGATCGACGCCGAACTCGGCGACCGGCCGGACAGCCAGCGGCTTGGAGCGGGCCTTCATGACCATGGGCAAAGCGGCATTGCGCGGGGTGTTGAGGCGCAGGTCGGCCGTGACCACGGCGGGCAAAGGCAGCGCCAGGGTCTCGCGGCCGGAATCGATCTCGCGGGTGACTTCCAGGCCGTTGCCAACAATCTTGATTTCCGAGGCAAAGGTGGCCTGGGGAAGGTCGGTGAGGGCGGCGAGCATCTGGCCGACATGGTTGCTGTCATCGTCGACGGCCTGCTTGCCGAGCAGGACGAGGTCCGGCTGCTCCTCGGCCACGACTTTGGCCAGCAGCTTGGCAATGGCCAGGGTTTCGAACTCGGCATCGGTTTCCACCAGGATGCCGCGATGGGCGCCCATGGCCAGCGCCGTGAGGATGACGTCGGTGGCGGGTTTGGGGCCGATAGAGACAACGACGATTTCGGTAGAGGGGCCGCCCTGCCCGGCCTCGGCCAGCTGCACGGCGGCTTCCACCGCATGCTTGCAGAAGGGGTTCATCGACAGGCGCACGCCGGCGGTTTCGACGCCGGTGCCATCGGGGCGGACGCGGATGCGGACATTGTGATCGACGACGCGCTTGATGGCGACCAGGATTTTCATGGCAGACTCCGGGCTGTTGGGCGGTGTCATGACAAATCGCGGGGGGTGGGACAAGCCGCGATGGGGGAAATTTGGGCCAAGGATCGGGGTAATGTTGGAAAAGGCTGCCCGGCGACCGCCGGCGCGGGCGGCAGCGAGGGCTTGTGGCGCCCGCATCGGCCGATGCCGGCGCAAGCGCAGTTGTGATCGCCAGGGGCGCAACCATAGGGCGCGGTGTCCGTTCGATGCTTTGCGGGGGCAATCATCAAGGATGATCCGCATGAACACCTTTTCCCTTCTCAGCCTGACGGCTGCACTGATGCTTTCAGCTACCCCACTCGCACTGGCCCAGACCAGCGCTGCCGGTACGGTAGATGCCGGAACAACTGTCGAGAGCACGACTGGCGGCAGCGTCACGGGCAGCGGCAGCGTCAATGCCGGCGCCACTGTCGATGCCAATGGCGTCGATCTCTCGCTCGATACCAATGCTGACGGCACGGTGGACGCCGACGAGACCGCCGCCGGCGCCAATGCCCAGACCGAGGTCGAGGTCGAGACCGACCTGTCGTTGGATACGGATGGCGATGGGGTCGTCTCCGCTGAGGAAGCCCGCGCCGGCCAGGCTGCCATGGGCGACATGGACTGCTCCAGCATTGACCTTGGGGCCACCGTGTCGGCTGAGGGCCTCGCCACCATCCAAAGCGCCACCACAGCCCAGATCCAGAGCGTCAGCGACTGCAATGAAGATGGTGCAGGGATCGGTGGCGATGTCGCCACGGCCGTGTTCGGCAATGCAGCCATTGCCGCCATGCTCACGGCAGATGGCATTGCCGAAGGTGATGTGATCGGCGTCAATGTCAGCGACGCCGCCGTGATCCTTTATGTGGACAATGGCGACGACATGTCGGGCAGCGATGACTCGTCGGACGCCGACACCACGACTGAAGGCACCACGGCCCAGTAAGACCAAGGAGGCCCGGCAATGCCGGGCCTCCTTTTCATCAGTAGCCGGTGATTGCCGCGGTCCGCAGTCCGCCGCCGGCTAGGCCGGCTTTGCGGTGCGCCACAGGGAATAGAAGATGCCGCTGGCCAGGATCACGGCGGTGATGCCGAGGGACCATTCGGCCGGAAATTTCTCCCAACCCAGCAGATCGGCGACAAAGATCTTGGCGCCGATAAAGACCAGCAGCACCGCCAAAGCCTGCTTGAGATAGGCGAAACGGTGCAGGATGGCGGCGAGGGCGAAGTAGAGCGCCCGCAGGCCGAGAATGGCAAAAATGTTGGACGTGTAGACGATGTAGGGATCGGTGGTGATGGCAAAGATGGCCGGCACCGAATCCACGGCAAAGATCACGTCGGCGATCTCGATCATGACGAGGGCCAGGAAGAGCGGCGTCATGTAGCGTTCGAGACGCCCCGTTTTGGGATCGGTCTGGCGGACGAAGAACCTGTCGCCATGCAGCTGTTCGGTGACGCGGAAGCGCCGCTTGATGAACATCAGCACCGGATTGCGGCCAAGATCGGTTTCGCCGTGTCCGGGCAGCATCATGCGGATGCCGGTGGCGATGAGGAAGGCGGCAAACACGTAAAGCACCCAGCCGTATTCGGACACCAGGGCCGCGCCGAAGCCGATCATGATCGCGCGCAGCACGATGACGCCAAGGATGCCCCAGAACAGCACGCGGTGCTGCAGGTGCCGCGGGATGGCCAGATAGCCAAAGATCATGGCAATGACGAAGACATTGTCCATGGCCAGGCTCTTTTCGACGACGAAGCCGGTCAGGTACTCAATGCCCGACTGCGCCCCCAATTGCCACCAGACAAAGGCGCCAAAGACGAGGCCGAGGGTGACGTAGAAACCTGACAGCATCAGGCTCTCGCGCACCTCGATCTCATGGCCGTCGCGGTGCAGCACGCCCAAGTCAAAGGCCAGCAGCAGGGCCACGAGGCCCAGAAAACCCAGCCACATCCAGAGCGGCTGGCCGAGGAAAAGGCCGGTCAGCATGTCCATCTGGCATGCCCCCCGAAGCTTGTGCACAGCAGGAAATTACTCATCTGTCGCCTCCTCCAGCCCGAGGGCGCGCTCGACACGGTGCAGCGCCCCCAGTTCGACGGGATGAACAAGGCCATCGGCGGTGATCACCTGGTGGCAGGCATTGCGGATGGATAGCCGGTCCGCCGTGCCGAGCGCGCTGATGTTCAGCGTGGCCAGCGCCTGCCGTTCGGCTAGGTCGGGGGCATAGCCATAGGCGCGGGCATGGTGGGCCAGCTCTTCGGCCAGGTCGGCGACGGAAAAACCCGCCATGGCGGGACTGGCCAGAAAGGCTTCAACCAGCTTGCGTCTTTCCGCCAGGTCGAGCCGGCCATCGGCGTGGGCGATGACGGCCACGGCAGCGACCAGCGCCTGGAAGAAATCCTCCGCGCCAGCGCGGCTGGCTTCGGCATGCAGGTCTCGCCCATCGGCTTTGTGGCGGGCACGCAGGCGCGCGCCGCGCATGAACAGATCGTCTCGGGGTGATGGGGTGGACGCCCCCCGGCGGCATCGATGTGCCAAAGTGGAGTCGTTCAACACACCACTTGAGGAGGCGCCCATGTTGGAAGTTACCACAATCGGTCTGGATATCGCGAAGAACGTTTTCCATGCGCACGGTGCAGATTCAAGCGGTCGAGCTCTGTTTAGCCGCAAGATCAGCCGCACGAAGTTGCTGGAGTTCTTCGCTCGGCAGCCACAGTCCCTAGTGGCGTTGGAGGCGTGCGGCGGTGCGCACCATTGGGCGCGCGAACTCACGCTGTTGGGTCACAAGGTCAAGCTTATCCCGCCAGCCTATGTGAAGCCCTTCGTAAAGCGGAACAAGAACGACGCGGTCGATGCCGAAGCCATCTGCGAGGCAGCGCAGCGTCCCAGCATGCGGTTCGTGGCGATCAAGAGCGAGGAACAGCAGGCATCAGCTTTGGTGTTTAGAACCCGCGACCTTCTGGTGCGGCAGCGCACCCAGTTGATCAATGCGATCCGCGGCCACCTCACCGAGTATGGCTGGGTCGCGCCAAAGGGTCCGTCACATATAGCGGTGTTGGCCGACATGCTCGATGGCGAGATGGGCTCGTCGCTTCCAGACACAGCCAAGCCCATGTTCCGCACGATGCTCGATCTGCTCGATCAACTGAACGCCAAGATAGGCGAGCTGGACAAGGAGATCGCACGGCGAGCCCGCGAGGATGTGGTCGCCCGGCGACTGATGACAATACCGGGCGTGGGTCCCATCACCGCTACGGCGATTGTAGCCCTTGCTCCGCCAGCCGAGACGTTCAGCAAAGGTCGAGACTTCGCCGCCTGGTTGGGTCTGGCGCCACGTCAGCTCTCAACCGGTGGCAAGCAAAAGCTGGGCTCGATCACCAAAATGGGTGAGCGAACCTTGCGGCGGCTTCTCATCATTGGCTCCAGTGCGGTGGTCTTGCAAGCGAGCAAGCGAGGTGCGCCCGCAGGCTCATGGCTTGAGCAGATGATGGCTCGCAAGCCGCGCATGCTGGTCACGGTCGCACTGGCCAACAAGACGGCGCGCATCGTCTGGGCGCTGCTCATCAAACAAGAGGAATACAAAGCTCCGGTCGCAGCTGCGGCGTAAGCCAAGGCGGGCCAGAGGTCGTCGGAGACGTAGTCGGTCGAAGGAAGGTATGGCACAACAGTCGGCGAGACGGGGTCGGAAAACCAGGGCAATCCACTGTGCCGAGAGCACGCCGTGGGTGATATGGATCCGGTCCGCGAACTCCCATACGGGCCCGCAGCCTCTGGTGCTGCATCAGAGGCCGGACAGATGGCAGCATCCGACTACGTGCAATCCTTCAAAAACCGCTTGCGTCTTACGGGGCGTCCACAGATGGGTTGTCTTTGGTCATGAATAACTCCTCTCAAGGTGCCGCTCGGCGGGCTGAGGGAGTGCGTTGGGAGACCATGACAGAAGCGGGCACCAACGCAGATGCCCTCGGGCCCTGCCAAGGTGATCCGACATCGCGTGGCGGCAGATGCCGCCGACGCCAGAGGGGCCCGGTCACGCCAGAGGAGATTGGCGTGGGCCAAAGCCGTTACAAGAGGGCATTCATAATTTTCTAGAGCGACCAATGCGCGGCAATGGCGATCAGTTCTTCAGCGACCGGGCTTTGGAACTGCCGGTTGAAGGTCAGCGCGTAAAAGGCTTCTTCGATCCCCGGCAGTCGCACCACTTCGCGCAAAGTGCCTGCCTCCAGTTCGTCGCGAACCACGATTGCGGGGAGCGGGGCCAGACCGATGCCCTCGCGCGCCATCAACCGGAGCATTGCCATGTCGTCGACTTCCGCAACCACGGAAGGAATGATGCCGAGGCGTGCACAGAGAGCGTCGAATTCGACCCGAATAGTGCTGGCGCCGGTCGGCAGGATGACGCCATGTGTTCTCAGGGCGTCCTGGGGGGTCGCGGCATGCGATTGCAAGGCTGCCGCTCCGAACAGGGCGATGGGTTGGCGGGCCAGCCGGTGCGCCACCAACTCATCGGCATGGCCAGCAGCGGGGGCCGCATTGCACAGCACGACATCAAGCTCGAGGCGGCGCAGCAGGCCGGTCAACTCGACGAGGCTGCCCGAGCTCAACACGACTTCAAGGTTGGCCCGACCCAGGCAAGGCCGCAGAAAATCGATCTGAAAATTGCGCGAAAGGGTGGCCAGTGCGCCAACACGCAGGACCTGTCGGCGCCCGGAGCCGACGCGTAGCGTCGTCAACAGGTCCTCACCCATGTCGAAGATGGCATCGGCATGGTCGAGCGCCACTTTGCCGGCCTCGGTCAGCACGAGCCGACGACCGACTCGTTCGAAGAGCGGGTGCCCCAACCGGGTCTCGAGAATCTGGATCTGGGTGGAGAGGGCAGACTGCGAGACAGCCAGCAGACGCGCGGCGCGCGTGAGGTTGCCCTCGCGGGCAACCTGCCTGAAATACCACAAGTGTCGGAAGTTCAGCGTCTTCATGGTTCTTACATACAGAACGATTTGATCTGATCAATGAATTTTATTGAACTATCGGTTCGCGCTAGGTCGGCCTTGCCCTCCCTGCAAACTGGCGATCCGATGGAAATCCTGCTCTCACCTGCCATCCTGTTCTTCGCACTCGGCATTGTCGCCGCCTCCATCCGCAGCAGTCTGGAAATCCCCGAGGCTGTCAGCAAGGGACTGGCCATCTACCTGATGACCGCGATCGGGCTAAAGGGCGGGGTCCAGGTTTCGACGTCCGGCGTAACGAGCGAGCTGGTGGTTGCCGGCCTGACCGGTATCGGCCTCAGCCTGTTGCTCCCGGTTCCCGCATTCTGGGCCATGCGGCGCCTGGCCAAGCTGGACACTGTCAATGCGGGTGCCATCGCGGCCCATTATGGGTCCGTGTCGGTGGTGACCTTCGTCACGGGGATGGCCATACTCGAGGCTGGCGGCCTGCCGGTCGCCGGCTACATGGTCGCTGTGCTCGCCATGATGGAGGCGCCGGCGATCATTACCGGCATCTGGCTCGCCAAGCGCGGCGAGGGTGCCGGGGCCCGGGCCCTGCGCGGACACCTTTCGCACGCGATGCGAGATGGCGCGGTGGTGCTGCTACTGGGTAGTTTCATCGTCGGTCTTGCGGTTGGCAAGAGCGGCTTTGATCCGATCCGGCCCGTCTTCGAGCACGCCTTTGGGGGTGTCCTTTGCCTGTTCCTGTTGGAAATGGGCCTGGTTGCCGCGCGCCATCTCATGCGGACCCGCAGCGTGACACCCGTCATCGCGGCGCTGGCGGTGGTTATTGCCTTCGTGAACGGGACGGTGGGGGTTCTGGCCGGCGCCCTGATCGGGCTCGACACTGGTTCGACCGCGGCGCTGGGTATCCTTGCCGGCAGCGCCAGCTATATTGCGGCGCCGGCTGCCATTCGGCTGGCCTTGCCGGAAGCCGACATTGGCCTGCCCCTGGCCATGTCGCTGGCCATCACGTTCCCCTTCAATGTGCTGGTGGGTATTCCGATCTTCACGACCCTGGCCCGACTTCTGACTTGAGCGTCACACAATCAGAGGATTTCCCATGGTCGCTTGTGCACGGCAGCTTTCAGCTTCTAGCTCTTGAGCCTCGACCGTCCGAGACGGGGTCGGCTGCGGCCTATCGCTGGTGACTGGTGGCAATGTCGCGTAGACAGGCGCGCGCCTCCCCTGCCGCCAAAACGCTCCGCTTGGTCGCATGGCGCGAGGATGGGGGATGGACTAGAGTTGACGGCTTGGATTGGGACAGCGACACTGACCCAGAACCGACCTATTGGACTTCCTTATGCCCGTGCTCAACCGTATTGCCGAGTTTGCCGACGAAATCGCCGCCTGGCGGCAGGATTTTCATGCGCATCCGGAGATCCTCTACGCGGTGGAGCGGACGGCGGGCGTGGTGGCAGACAAACTCAGGGAATTCGGCTGCGACGAGATCGTCACCGGGATCGGCGGCACGGGCGTGGTGGGGATCATCAACGGCCGCAGCAATGGCAGCGGGCGGACGATCGGGCTGCGGGCCGACATGGACGCCCTGCCGATCACCGAAAAGACCGGCGCGGCCTATGCCTCGACCGTGGACGGCAAGATGCATGCCTGCGGCCATGACGGGCATACCGCCATGCTGCTGGGCGCGGCGAAATACCTGGCGGAGACGCGCAATTTCGACGGCCGCATCGCTGTCATCTTCCAGCCGGCCGAAGAGGGCGGCGCCGGCGCCAAGGCCATGCTGGACGACAGGCTGGTGGAAAATTTCGGCATTGACGAGTTCTACGGCATGCATAACTGGCCGGGCATGCCGGCGGGGCAGTTCGGCATCCGTGCCGGCGGCATCATGGCGGCGACCGACCGCTTCTATATCGACATTACCGGCCAGGGCGGCCATGCGGCGCGGCCGCAGACCACGGTGGACCCGATCATCGTCGCGGCCAACATGATCGTGGGCATGCAGGCGATCGTGTCGCGCAATGTCGATCCGCTGGCCAGCGCCGTGCTGTCGGTGACGATGCTGGAGGCCGGCGAGGCGGACAATGTGATTTCGCGCACGGCCAAGATCACGGGCACGGTGCGCACGCTGGACCTGGGTGTGCAGGACCTGATCGAGCAGCGGCTGGCCGATTTCGTGCCGCAATTTGCCAAGAGCTTCGGCGCGACGGCCAGCGTGCGCTATGCACGCGGCTATCCGGTGACGGTCAATGCGCCCGAGCAGACGGCCTTTGCCGCCGCGGTGGCCAGCGAGATCGCCGGACCCGGTCGGGTCGATGCCGATGCGCCGCCCTCGATGGGCGGGGAGGACTTTTCCTTCATGCTGGAGCGCCGGCCAGGCGCCTATATCTTTGTCGGCAATGGCGACAGCAGCGAGCTGCATACCGACAGCTACGATTTCAACGACGCGATCATCCCGGCGGGCACCAGCTATTGGGTGCGGCTGGCGGAACGGGCTTTGCCCCTTGATGGGCGATAGTCGCATCATGGCGGCCCGCCCCTAGCGGGCTGCTGCAGTTTGCGGATCACGTCCCGGACCAGGCTCGGCTCGGGTTTTCACCGTCCACCAATCTGGCGCATCTGACGTGACTCTCATCCCAGCAAAAGCACTGCCGGCCTTGCGGCAAACCCTTGTCCCCATCCTGTTCACCCTGCTGGTTTCGGCGGCGGGGGGTGGGGTGGCAACCGTGCTGGGGCTACCGGCAGGGTGGCTCATGGGCGGGGCGCTGGCGGTGGCCGTGGCGGCGATTGCCGGCCTGCCCATGGTGATGCCGGACCGGCTGCGCGACCTGGCATTCCTGTTGGTGGGCATGTCGATGGGGGCCAGCGTGGCGCCCGACAGCCTGGCGCTGGTGGCCAGCTGGCCGGTGACGATCCTGGCGCTGGCGCTCGAACTGGTGATCATCGTGGCGGCAACCGGCTGGATGCTGGCAAAGGTGTTCAAGCTCGATACCGGCACGGCCTATCTGAGCTCGTTTCCGGGTCATCTCTCCTTCGTGCTGGGGATCGCCTCGTCGGGGGTGGGCGATGCACGGCAGATCGTCATCATCCAGGTGATCCGCATCATGATGCTGACCATCTGCGTGCCGATCGGGGCGCTGTTCCTGCCGATCGATCATTTTGCGCCGGCGGTGCCGGTCGGCTATCTCGACCTGGGGCAATTGCTGGCGCTGGCGGCGCTGTGCATTGCCGTCGGGCTGGTCTTCGTGCGGCTCAAGGTGCCGGCCGGCTTCGTGCTCGGCGCCATGGCGGCAGCGACCACGGCCAAGCTGGCGGGGCTCTATGTAGCGGCCATTCCGGGGCCGCTGGTGACCGCGACCTTCGTGCTGACCGGGGCGCTGATCGGCTCGCGCTTTGCCGGCATCACCCGGCGTGAGCTCATCACCGCCGCCAAGGGCGGCGTGGTGGCGACGGGCATGACGGTGGGGATTGTCAGCCTGATCGCGTTTCTGGCGAGCCTCGTCGTCGACATGCCCTATGGCCAGATCTGGCTGGGACTGGCGCCGGGCGCGCTGGAGGGCATGGGCGCGCTGGGCATTGCGCTGGGCTATGACACGGCGTTCATTGCCGCCCACCATGTGCTGCGCCTGCTGATGCTGACGCTGGCAATTCCTGCCGTTGTGGTACTGATCCGGCGGCGCGAATCTGCCACAATTGGTGGCTAGATTCCGGCCAAATGGAGACCATGACATGTTGCGAACTACTCTGGCGGCGTTGGCCGTGACCCTGCTGGCCACCGTGCCGTCCTATGCCGTGATGTGCCAGGACACCGGCAATGTGATTTCGTTCGAATACATGGACGGCGACCAGGTCAAGATCAACGAGGCCGACCGCAACGATTACGACATGACCGAACTGCGTCAGCGCGGTGTCGATGCGATACGCGTCGAGCGCTGGGGCAATTGCGTGCGGGCCTTTGTGCGCCTGGCCGACGGCACCGAAGAAATGCAGTTCTTCAATCCGGGCAGCTATACCCGCGCCTACGACTAAGCGGGTCGCAGACCCCCTACCCTGTTTGTCCCGGTCGGCGCCTTAAGCGCCGGCCGGGTTTTGTTTTGAGAACTAGGCCAGATCGCTGATGGTGGCCGTGCTCGAGACATCAATGGCGATGAAGGCATAGCCATTGGGCCCGAGGCGCAGGTTGGCATCGGCCAGCACGGCGCGTTCGGAGACCGGCTCGAGCATGGTGCCTTCATGCAGGCCGCTGACGGCAACGGCCCGCTCATGGGGCGAGAGGTTGAAGATACAGAGCATGGCACCGGTCTCGGTGGCGCGGCGGAAGGCCAGGATCGGCTCGGCCAGGTCGAAGAAGCCGATATCGCCCAGAGCCAGCACGGGATGGGCTTTGCGCCAGGCCAGAATGGTGCGGTAAAAGGCCAGGGTCGAGCCGGGATCGGCCTGCTGGGTGGCGACGTTGAGCATGGATTGCGGCGGCTTGACCGGCAGCCAGGGTGTGCCGGTGGTAAAGCCATTGGGTGGATTGCCCTCGTCCCAGGGGATGGGCGTGCGGCAGCCGTCGCGGCCCTTGTCCTGCGGCCAGAAGCGGATGCCGCGCGGATCGGTGAGTTCCTCAAACAGCAATTCGGTTTCGGGCAGGCCCAGTTCCTCGCCCTGATAGAGGCAGACAGAGCCGCGCAGCGACAGCACCAAAGCGGCGGTCTGGTCGGCCAGGTCGCGCGGGTTGAGCGCATGCTCGGCCCAGCGGGTGACATGGCGCGGCACGTCGTGGTTGGAAAAGCTCCAGCACGGCCAGCCATCGGGGCCGATGGCGAAGAACTTGTCGATGCGCGAGCGGAAGTGCTCGGCGGTGAATTCGTGGCCGAGGAAATCAAAGCCGTAGCACATGTGCAGCGTGTCGCCGCCCGAGGTATATTGCGCCATCAGCTCGACCGACTGGTGGCTGTCGCCGACCTCGCCCACCGAGGTGGTGCCGGGGAACTGATCGAGCAGGGTGCGGACGCGGCGCAGGAAATCGAGGTTTTCCGGCTGGCTCTTGGAAAACTGGTGGATCTGCATTTCGTAGGGGCTGGTGGCCAGCGGCAGATGTTCCTCGATCGGATTGGCCGGGTTGGAACGCAGCTGCTGGTCGTGGAAATAGTAGTTCACGGTATCGAGGCGGAAGCCATCGACGCCGCGCTCGAGCCAGAAGCGCATGACATCGAGCACGGCATCCTGCACGGCGGGATTGTGGAAGTTGAGGTCGGGCTGGCTGATCAGGAAATTGTGCAGGTAATATTGCCGGCGCGTGCCGTTCCATTCCCAGACGCTGCCGCCGAAGACCGCCGGCCAGTTATTGGGCGGTGAGCCATCGGGCAGCGGATCGGCCCAGACATACCAGTCGGCGCGGGCATTGGTGCGCGACAGGCGGCTTTCCTTGAACCAGGCATGCTGATCGGAGGTGTGGCTGACCACCTGATCCATGATGACCTTGAGGCCGCGGGCATGGGCCTGGGCCACCAGGGTATCGAAATCCTCGAGCGAGCCGAAGAGCGGATCGATCTCGCAATAGTCCGAGACATCATAGCCCATATCTGCCTGGGGCGACTTGGTGATGGGCGACAGCCAGATGCAGTCGACGCCGAGGCTCGCAATGTGATCGAGCCGGGCGATGATGCCGGGCAGATCGCCAATGCCATCGCCATTGCTGTCCTGAAACGAGCGCGGATAGACCTGATAAATTACGCCGCCACGCCACCATTGCGTCATCTGTCCGCTCCGTCATTGCTTTTCTGGGTCGGCCCCGCGGGCCGGAATTGGCGGGGAACCTATCTGGTCCGAGGCGCCAAGGGAATCCGTGCCCGACGCGGGGCAGCCGCCCGGACATGGCAGGGCAGCAGCCGCTAGATGACCCGGGCTTCAGGCCTGCGGATGGGTGGTGGCGAAGGCCGGCAAGGCGCGGCTGCGCCCGGACAATGCCAGCAGGCGCGGCATGGTCGCGGGATCGGTGAGGCCGGCCACGGTGCCGAGGAAATCCACAGTCGCCACCACGGCGGCATCGGCGCCATTGGGATGGGTGCCGCCGAACCAGGCCGTGGCGGGGGTCTGCGTCTCGAGCGCGGCCAGACCCTCTTCGAGCTGGCTGCGCAGGCGGGTGACCCAGTCGGGCCAGACGAGGTCGGGTGGGCGGCGCTCGGTTTCGTAGACAAAAGCGACGCCCTTTTCCGCCACGGCATGGGCGAGGGCGATGACCTGTTGGCAGGCAATGCGCTGCGGACCGGGTTCGGGCAACAGGCGATAAGCGGGCTCGGCAGTGGTTTCGAGATAATCGATGATGGCGTAAGTCTCGATCAGGTCGCCATCGGGGGTGGTCAAAACCGGTACCCGGCTGAGGGGATTGTGGGCGCGGAAGCGCTCGAAATCGGCGCCGAACAGCTCGACGGGACGCCGCTCGAAGGCGCGGTCCTGCAGGGCCAGCCAGATGGCGACGCGGCGGACAAAGGGCGAGCGCTTGCCGCCATGCAAGATCAGCATGATCAGACCACCGCTGAGATGAGCGGCTCGCCGGCAAAGTGGGCGTCGAGATTGGCGACGACCAGGGCGCCCATGGCATTGCGGGTCTGGGTGGTGGCGCTGCCCATGTGGGGCGAGAGCACGACATTGTCGAGGGCGAAGAAGCCTTCGGGCATGGAAGGCTCGTTCTCGAAGACGTCGAGCGCCGCGCCGCCGAGGCCGCCAGACTGCAGCAGTTCGAGCATGGCGGGCTCGTCGACCAGGGTGCCGCGGGCGACGTTGACCAGGTGCCCCTGGGGGCCGAGGGCTTCGAGGACCTCGCGCGACACGATGCGCTCGGTGCCCTGGCCGCCGGGGGCGATGATGACCAGCCAGTCGCTGTCGCGGGCCATGTCGACCAGGCTGTCGTAAAAGACATGCGGCTCGGATGGCTGGCGCTTCCGGCCGTAATAGACCACCCGCATCTTCATGGCCTGGGCGCGGCTGGCGATTTCCTTGCCGATGCGGCCGAGGCCCAAAATACCGACGGTCTTGCCGGTGAGTTCGGAGAAGAGGCCCATATTGCCCGCGGGCCATTTGCCCTGGCGCACAAACTGGTCGGCCTGGGGAATTCGGCGAGCCAAAGCGATCATCAGGCCGATGGTGAGCTCGGCCACCGCGTCGTTGAGGACATTGGGGGTATTGGTGACGCGCACATTGGCGGCGCGAGCGGCATTGGTATCGATCGAATCGTAGCCGACGCCGAAATTGGCGATGATCTCGAGCGCGGGGAGCTGGCCGATCAGCTCGGCGCTGACGGCGCCGCCGGCAATGGCGCGGATCGAAGGGGCATGTTCGGCGATGAAGGCCGCCCGGTCGGCGGCCTCATGCAGCTTGTGCACGGTGAAGCGCTCGGCCAGAGCCGCCTCGCAGGAGGCGAGCAGCTTGTGGGTCTGGAGGATGGCGATGGCTTTATCGGTCATTCGGCGGGCTCGCAGCAGGAAAGGGTTGCCCAAGGCGGTACCATACAAGCGGCGGACAGTGGCGCAAATAGTTGGCCAAAGCGCGTGATCGGCTGGACGGGGCCGCGCAAACGTGTAGCAATGTGAAGGCGATGGGACGAGCCGCATAACCAGTCGGAGCACAATGGGCGATCAGCTGCCGTTTGACGAAATGTACGAAGCGGACGGCAGTGTCCGCGAACCCTATCGAGCGCTGGCGCAGTGGCTGGAGGAACAGCCCGACAAGGCGCTCAACCTGATGCAGTCCGACGCCGAGGCGATCTTCCGCAAGCTGGGCATTACCTTTGCGGTCTATGGCTCGGCCGAGGGCACCGAAAAGGTGATCCCGTTCGACGTGATCCCGCGCATCATCGCGGCGCAGGAATGGCGCAAGATGTCCAAGGGCATCGAGCAGCGGGTCAAGGCGCTCAACGCCTTTCTCTATGACATCTATCACCGGCAAGACATCATCAAGGCCGGCAGGGTGCCGGAAAAGCTGATCCTGCAGAACGCCGCCTTCTGCCCGGAAATGATGGGGCTGGAGCCGGCGCGCGGCGTCTATGCCCACATTATCGGCGTCGATATCGTGCGCACCGGGCCGGACGACTTCTTCGTGCTGGAAGACAATCTGCGCACCCCCTCGGGCGTCAGCTATATGCTGGAGGACCGGGAAGCGATGATGATCCTGGCGCCGGACCTGTTCCAGCGCCAGAAGGTGGCGCCGGTGGAAAACTATCCGGAAAACCTGCGCCGGACGCTCGAAAGCGTGGCGCCGGAGAATTCGGGTTCGTCGCCCAATATCGTGGTGCTGACGCCGGGCATCTACAATTCAGCCTATTTCGAGCACTCGTTCCTGGCCGACCAGATGGGCGCGACGCTGTGCGAAGGGCCGGACCTCTTCGTCGATGGCGGCAAGGTCTATATGCGCACCACGACGGGCCCAGAACGGGTGCATGTGATCTATCGCCGGATCGATGATGATTATCTCGATCCGCTGACCTTCCTGCCCGGCTCGATGCTGGGCGTGCCCGGCCTGTTCGACGCCTATCGCGCCGGCAATGTGACGCTGGTCAATGCGCCCGGGACCGGCATTGCCGATGACAAGGCGGTCTATACCTATGTGCCGGAGATCATCGAATTCTATCTCGGCGAGAAGGCCATTTTGCAGAATGTGCCGACCTATAACTGCACCGATGACGAGCAGCGCAACTGGGTGCTGGCCAATATCGGCGACCTGGTGGTCAAGGAAGTACACGGCTCGGGCGGCTATGGCATGATGGTGGGGCCGACCTCGACCAAGGCCATGCACAATGAATTCCGCAAGAAGATCGAGGCGCGGCCGGACAATTACATCGTGCAGCCGACGCTGGCGCTGAGCACCTGCCCCACCTATGTCAAATCGGGCATTGCGCCGCGCCATGTCGACCTGCGGCCCTATGTGCTGGTGGGCGACGAGGTGCGCATTACCCCAGGCGGGCTGACGCGCGTGGCGCTGGAAAAGGGTTCGCTGGTGGTCAATTCGAGCCAGGGCGGGGGCACCAAGGACACCTGGGTGCTGGAAGATTGACCATGCTGGGACGGACTGCACAAAACCTGTACTGGCTCAGCCGCTATGTCGAGCGGGCCGAAAACATGGCCCGCCTGCTCGAGGTCGGCTATCGCATGAGCCTGACATCGCGCCGTGAAGGCGGGGTATCGGAACACCTGGTCTCGATGATGCAGGCGGCCGAGGTCGACGAGGAATTCGGCAAGAAGGACCGCGTCGCCGATGTCGACACGGTGGCCCATTTCATGATGTTCGACCGGGACAATCCGAGCTCGGTGTATAATTGCCTGAGCTTTGCGCGCAGCAATGCGCGCTCGGTGCGCACCGCCATCACCACCGACATGTGGGAGGCGATCAATTCGGCTTGGCTCGAATTTTCCCAGATCAAGCCGCGCGATGTGCGCGGGGCCAAGCTGCTGGGCCTGCTCGAATGGGTCAAGGATATCGGGCATCAGTTCCGCGGCGCGCTGCTGGGCACGATCCTGCGCGATGACGGCTTTGCCTTCCTGCAGGCGGGCAATTTCATAGAGCGGGCCGACAATACGGCGCGCATTCTCGACATGAAATATTACGTGCTGCTGCCGCGCGCCAAGATGGTGGGCGGGGATCTCGACATCCAGCAATGGACGCTGATCCTGCGGGCGGCCTCGGCGCATCGCAGCTATCGGCATGTCTATCACGACCGCTACAAGGCGACCAATATTGCCGACTTCCTGATCCTGCGGCCGGAAATGCCGCGCTCGCTGATCTTCTGCGCGCGATATCTGGAAGACAATGTGGTGACGCTGAGCAAGCTCTATGGGCAGCAGCAGAGCTGCAATGAAGCGGCCAGCCAGCTGCGCGCCATGGTGGAAAACACCAATATGGAAGCCATCTTCGCCTTCGGCCTGCATGAATTCCTGACCGAATTCATGGCGCGGGCCGATCACGTGTCGAACACCCTGTCGGAGAGTTACAACTTTTATTGATGCGTATCACCATAGACCACCAGATGAGCATTACCCCGCCAGCCGGCACGGCCCATGCCGTGCTGCACCTGCTGCTGACGCCCACCAATGGCCCAACGCAGCAGATTGAGGACTGGACGGTCGAGATGGCTGGCATCGAGAGCGCGGCGGTGTTTGCCGATGCCTATGGCAACACAGTGCATCTGGTGAACCAGAGCCGCCCGGAAGGCACACTGGTGGTGCGCGTCAGCGGGACGGTGGTGACGACGGACCGGGCCGGCGTGCTGGGACGGCCGGGGGGCGAGCCGGTGCCGGCGCTCTACAAGCGGACGACGCCGCTGACCAAGGCCTCGGTGACGCTTTATGGCAAGTTTCGCGGCAGCAAGGACAGCCGCATCGACGTGCTGCATGCTCTGATGGCGCGGGTGGGCGAGACGCTGGGCGTGGACAGCGAGGCGAGCCAGAGCCAGATGTCGGCTGATGGCGGGCGGAGCCAGAGCCAGTCGAGCGGGGCGTCTCCCGCCGAGACCGCACCGCCGACGGCCAGTGCGCTGGTGCATCTGTTCATCGGCGGGGCACGGGCGCTCGACATTCCGGCGCGCTATGTGACAGGCTATGTGGCCGCCGAGCCGGATGGCGACGATGACCTGGTGGGCTTTCACGCCTGGGCCGAGGCCTATGATGAGGCGCTGGGCTGGATCGGCTTTGACCCGCTGCTGCAGATCTGCCCCAGCGACCGGCATGTGCGGCTGGCCGTGGGGCTGGACGAGAGCTCGACCGTGCCGATCCGCGTCGTGCCGGCCGGCGACGGGGTGACGACAATCGCGGTATCGGTCGAGACCGTCGGCTGAACGGGCGCAAACCCCTCAGCGGCATCAGAAGCGGTGGCGGATGCCGATGACCTGGGCGTTGGCGCCGTCGCCCATGCCACCCAGAGTGCCCCAGGCGCCGGAGCGGTGATGCAGCCGGACGAAGATTTCGGTATCGGGATTGTCGAGGCTGGCAAAGCTGATTTCGGGGGCGAGGAAGAACAGCACCGAGGGATCGCCCTGGCGCTGCTGGGCGCGTTCGGCCTCCTTGCCGATCGGGTTGGTAATGGCGCTCAGCCCGAAGGTGAAGGAGGGGGAGACGCGCAGGTTTTCGCCGAGATGGAAACCGTCATAGCGCGCCACCGCGCCGGCCCAGATCTCGCCACTGACATCGGTGCCACCGCGAAAGGCGACGCCCACCTCCGCACCCAGATGCCAATCGGGCAGCGGCTCGGCAAAGAAGTTCTGGTAGCCGGCGCCGAGCACGAAATTGTCTTCATAGCTGGCCGAGAGCGGCATGAAGGAGCGGTCGAAATAGGCGTCGGTATAGCGGCCGGCAAAGAGGAAGATCGCCTCATCGGGGGCCGGCTCCTGGGCGGAGGCCGGGACCGACGGCAGGCTGAAAACGGCCAGCAACGCACAAAAAGCAATGAGACCAGAGCGCAAAGCAGATCACCACTATCAATAATAGTGGCGGCTCAATGATTTGCGTGGCGCCGGGTTCCGCCGGGGGCGAAAATGTGATCGGCGCGGCTAGAGCGTGAGGATGTAAAGCCAGGCCGAAATGGTCAGCGCCGAGGCGACTGTGGCGATGAGGATGGTATTGGCGGCGACGCTGGTGCCGCGGTTGTAGTAGGTGGCAAAGACATAGACATTGACGCCGGCCGGCATGGCGGCGAGCAGGATGCCATAGCGCGCGATCTCCATGGGGACATGGAGCACCCAGATCATCAGCACATAGGCGATGGCGGGATGGACGATGAGCTTGATCAGCGCGGCGATCAAAGCCTGCTGCCAGTTGTCGGAGAGCTTGAACTCGTTGAGCGCGCCGCCAATGCCGAACAGGGCCGCCGGGACGACAGCCTGGCTCATCATGCGCAGGAAGGCATCGGCCGGCTCGATCAGCTGCAGGCCGGCAAAATAGCCGATCATGCCGGCGGCAATGCCCCAGATCAGCGGATTGGAGGCGACGCGCTTGCCGGCCGTCAGGAGGGTGCGGCCGAGCGAGGCGCCGTCGCGCCGCATCAGTTCCATGGTGACCATGCCGGTGGTGAGCAGGATGGCGCCATGGAGGCCAATGATGGAAAGCACCACGGGCAGGGCATCAACGCCATAGGCGCGCTGCATGATGGGCAGGCCGACCAGCACGGTATTGGTGAAGGTGCCGGAAAAGCCGACCGAGACGGCGATGCCGGGCGTGTTGCCGAAGAAGCGCAGGGCAATGACGATGCCCAGCACGAAGCAGAGCACGGCGCCGATATAGAAGGGGCCGATGATGGCGAGGTTGAAGGCGGAGGCGAAGTCGCTGGTGACCAGGGAATGGAAAAGCAGGCAGGGCGTCGCAAAATTGTTCACGAAAGCGATCAGGCTCTTGATGCCTTCAGCGGGGAACAGCTTGAAGCGCACGGCGCCAAAGCCAAAGGCCATCAGCGCGAAAATGGGCAGAATGACACTGATGATGGAGAGCATGGCCGAAGGGTTCCGGGGCCGGAAGACACCCTGCCCTACGCCGCGCCTGGGGCGGGGTCAATGCCGATCTGGTATGGTAGATTGGGCTCGCCGATGCCGCCGATAATCGAAACAGAATTGTTTCATTCCGAAATCAAAACGCGTACAAACGAAACCAACATAGGGTGAAGTCCATGAGCGTGAGCGGTAGCGTCGACATTTTCGTCATTGGTGGCGGCATCAACGGCACCAGCGTGGCCCGCGACGCGGTGGGCCGCGGTTATTCGGTGGCGCTGGCGGAGATGAACGACCTGGCCTCGGGCACCTCCTCGGCCGCCACCAAGCTGGTGCATGGCGGGCTGCGCTATCTCGAACATTACGAATTCCGCCTGGTGCATGAGGCGCTGGCCGAGCGCGAAGTGCTGTGGGCGGCGGCGCCGCATATCATCTGGCCGCTGCGCTTCGTGCTGCCGCATCACAAAGGGCTGCGCCCGGCGGTGATCCTGCGCGCCGGGCTGGCCATGTATGACTATATGGGCGGGCGACGGCTGCTGCCGCCGACCAAGACGCTGGACCTGCGCAAGGACGTGACCGGCAAGCCGCTCAAGCCCGGCTACAAGCTCGGCTTTGAATACTCCGACTGCTGGGTCGACGATGCGCGCTTTGTGGTGCTCAATGCCCGCGACGCGGCCGACAAGGGCGCGGCGGTGCATGTGCGCACCAAGGTGACGAGCCTGCGCCGCGACGCGGGCGAATGGATTGTCGAACTGGATGGCGAGGCCGGGCGGCAGACAATACGGGCAAAGCTGGTGGTCAATGCGGCCGGGCCCTGGGTGGACCAGGTGATCACCGGGGCGATGGGCAAGAATGGCGCGCATAATGTGCGGCTGGTCAAGGGCAGCCACCTGGTGGTGCACAAGCTCTATGAGCATGACCGCTGCTATATCTTCCAGAATGGCGACGGGCGGATCATCTTCGCCATTCCCTATGAGAATGACTATACGCTGATCGGCACCACCGACGAGGACTATGAGGGCGACCCCAAGGACGTCAAGATTTCCGAGGCGGAGACGGATTATCTCCTGAGCGCAGCGAGCGAATATTTCGCCAAGCCGCTGACGCGGACCGATGTGCACTGGAGCTATTCCGGCGTGCGGCCGCTGTTCGACGATGGCGCCAGCGCCGCACAGGAAGCCACGCGCGACTATGTGCTCAAGGTGGATGGCGACGCGGCCACGGGCGCGGCGATCAATGTGTTTGGCGGCAAGCTGACAACGTCGCGGCGGCTGGCCGAGTCGGTGCTGGAAAAGATCGAGGATGTGCTGGGCAAGAAGGGCGCGCCCTGGACCAAGAAGAGCACCCTGCCCGGCGGCGATTTCGAGCCGCTGGCGTTTGACGCGGAAGTGCGGCGGCTGGGCAAGGATTATGGCTGGCTGCCCAAGGCGCTGGCGCATCGGCTGACCCGGCTCTATGGCACCAAGGCGCGGGTACTGCTGGGCGCGCGGCAAGATATCGAGAGCCTGGGTGTGCATTTCGGGGCGGACCTCTATGCGGCCGAGGTGGACTATCTGGTGGACCATGAATGGGCGCGCACGGCAGAAGACGTGCTGTGGCGGCGCACCAAGCTGGGCCTCAAGGTGGGTGCCGAGGATGCGGCCCGGCTGGAAGATTATCTGGCGCGCAAGGCGCACTAGCCACGTGCTATTCCCTTGCCGTGATGGGCAGGGTTAGGGTGGGCTGAGGCCGGAACGCCGCGGCGCGGCCTACCCCCACCCTTGATCCCTCCCCACAAGGGGGAGGGAGACGACAGAACCGAGAATTCGGCAGGCGAGGAGACATTGATGAGCGGTTATATTCTGGCCATCGACCAGGGCACGACATCGAGCCGGGCGATCGTGTTCGCCGGGGACCGCAGCATTGCCGGGGTGGGGCAGAAGGAATTCACCCAGATCTTCCCTAGGGATGGCTGGGTCGAGCATGATCCGGAAGAAATCTGGGAAAGCGTGCTCTGGGCGATCAAGACGGCGCTGAAAGAGGCCGGGATCACGGCCAGTGACGTGGCGGCCATCGGCATTACCAACCAGCGCGAAACCACGCTGATCTGGGACCGCCAGACCGGCAAGCCGATCCACAATGCCATTGTGTGGCAGGACCGGCGCACGGCGGCGCACTGCGCCTGGCTCAAGAGCGAGGGGCATGAGGCGCTGGTCACCGAGAAGACCGGCTTGCTGCTCGACCCCTATTTTTCCGGTACCAAGATCGAATGGCTGCTGAAAAATGTCGCGGGCGCGCGGGAGCGGGCCGAGGCGGGCGAGCTGGCCTTCGGCACGGTGGACAGTTTTCTGATCTGGCGGCTGACCGGGGGCAAAAGCCACGTGACCGACGCCACCAATGCGGGCCGCACGCTGCTGTTCGATATTGCGGCCAATGACTGGGACGACGAGCTGCTGGCGCTGTTCACAGTGCCCAAGGCGCTGCTGCCCGAGGTGCTCGACTGCTCCGATGATTTTGGTGTGACCGATGCCGCGCTGCTGGGCGCCGCCATCCCGATCCTGGGCGTGGCGGGGGACCAGCATGCGGCAACGATCGGCCAGGCCTGTTTCTCCCCGGGCATGTTGAAATCGACCTATGGCACGGGCTGCTTTGCGCTGCTCAATACCGGGCAGGACATGGTGCGCAGCCAGAACCGGCTGCTGACCACCATTGCCTATCGGCTGGACGGGCAGACGACCTATGCGCTGGAAGGCTCGATCTTCATTGCCGGCGCGGCGGTGCAGTGGATCCGCGACGGGCTCAAACTGGTCAAGCATGCCAGCGAGACGGGGCCCCTGGCGCGCACGGCCGACCCCAGCCAGAATGTCTATATGGTGCCGGCCTTTGTGGGCCTGGGCGCGCCATGGTGGGATGCCGATGCGCGCGGGGCGATCTATGGGCTGACGCGCAATTCGGGCCCGGCGGAAATCGCCAAGGCGGCGCTGGAAGCTGTGTGCTACCAGACGCGCGACCTGCTCGAGGCCATGCGCAAGGACTGGGGCGAGAGCGGACAGACGGTGCTGCGGGTGGATGGCGGCATGGTCGCCTCGGACTGGACCATGCAGTTTCTGGCCGATGTGCTGGACGCGCCGGTAGACCGGCCCAAGACGCTCGAAACGACCGCGCTTGGCGCGGCCTGGCTGGCCGGGTCACGGGCCGGGGTGTGGCCGGGCATGGACGAATTTGCCCAGAGCTGGGCGCTGGACAAGCAGTTTACCCCGAGCATGGACGCCAAGACGCGCGACGCCAAGGTGGCGGGGTGGAATGACGCGGTGAGAAGGACGCTGACGACGGGTTAGCGTTGGGGGGGCGTGGCGGAGATGGGGTGGATAGCAGGCTGACCGCCTTTGGGTCCGCGGGTCAAAGAGCAGCCGCCCGCTGAACTTTGGTGATATCCGGATTTGGGTTTGCTGTTAGGGACCGTAAAAGCCCCCTGCGGCTTAAGCTCAGAACGATAACTGCCTCCCATCAAACAATTTTTTGACCCAGTCAAATGGAATGGAGACACGCCTCCAAGGCGATACTTTACGAAACTTTAATACCGGCGAGGTATTAAATACTGAGCCTCAGTGATCGGCAAATGCGGCGCGCACCAAATCTAGTGATTTCCGCCGATAATCTGACGCGGGAGGTAGAATGAAACTCACAAAAACAATTTATGGCGCAGGTGGCATACTGGTCGCGGTCGCAGTAGCTGGGACCATTGCAAACTTCTTTATCGCTGGTGCCGCGCACGAGGGCGCTCGGTTAGCCCAACAGGACGCTGTGGCTTCGTTAACCGCCAGCCAACAGATTACAGCCGCCATCTACGACATTAAAATCGACATTGTGCAGGTCCAGCAGTGGCTGACCGACGTCTCGGCCACGCGTGGGCTGGATGGTCTGAATGACGGCTATGATCAGGCCAAGAAATTTGCAGACCGACTACCCGACGACGTGGCGCGCGCCAAGGCACTCGCTACAGATTTGGGCCAGGATGGACTGGTCGTTACACTCGATACCATCAGCACGCAGTTCGCTCCTTATTATGCAGCCGGCCAGAAAATGGCGGATGCTTACGTCGCCGGTGGGCCCGAGCAGGGCAACACCATGATGGGTCAGTTTGACGAAACTGCAAGCGCCGTTGGTGCATCGGTCGATGCGATGGTCGCAGCTCTAGATATCCTCAATGAGGAAATTCAAGGCACTTTGCGCGTGGAAGACGACGCCGCTGCGCAGTTGCAGCAGATCAGCACCTGGCTCGACTTTGCCAGCCATCTGGTGGCCGTGCTGGGCATTGTGGGTTTGCTGGCGTTTGTGGTCGACAAGTTTCGCCGCCTGCGCGATGTGGCCTTTGTCGCGACCGAAATCGCTGGCGGCAATCTCGATGCCCCCCGTCTTGGCAAGTCCAAATGGGATGAACTGGCCGCCGTGTTCAAGGCGATTGGTGTATTCCGGGACCAGGGCCATGAACTCAACGCCTTTAAGGAAGATACCGCGCGCCAGCTGCTGGTGGCCGCTGACAGCAATGGGCAAATCGACGCTATCGGTAAGTCACAGGCCGTCGTCGCCTTTGACACCCAAGGCGTTATCTTGGGCGCGAATAAGAATTTCCTTGATACGGTAGGCTATCGGCTCGACGAGATCGTGGGCAAGCATCATTCGATGTTCCTAGCCGCCGAGGACGGTCGCGCCCCGGACTATGCCGCCTTCTGGGAGCGTTTGCGCCAGGGCACATTCGATCAGGGCGAGTATCGCCGGATCAGCAAGACGGGCGAGGTCATTTGGCTGCAGGCCAGCTATAACCCAATTCTTGATCCCGGCGGCAGGGTGACCAAGATTGTCAAATACGCCTCCGACATCACAAAGCGCAAACAAGTGGTTACCCTGCTCACCGCTAGCCTGGAGCGGCTCGCCGAGGGCGATCTGGACGCAAGGATCGAGACGGTGTTCCGCGCAGACTTCGAGCCGGTTCGAGAGGCGCTCAACAGCACGGTTGACAGACTGACCAGCATCATCGGCCAGCTGCGCAATACATCGGGTTCACTCAAGACTGCCACGAGCGAAATCCTCAGTGGCGCCAATGATCTGAGCGACCGCACAACCAAGCAGGCCGCGGCGATCGAGGAGACCTCGGCATCAATGGAGCAGCTGGCCGCCACGGTCAACGCGAACGCTAAGCGAGCTGAACAGGCCAATGGCCGGACTAAGTCGGTGGCGCAGACGGCCGATGACACCGGCGAGGTGATGAGCCAGGCTACCGGAGCGATGGAAAAGATCACCAGTTCGTCGGCCAAGATCTCCAACATCATAGGGCTGATCGACGATATTGCTTTCCAGACCAATCTGCTGGCGCTGAACGCCTCGGTGGAAGCGGCCCGGGCGGGCGATGCAGGCAAGGGCTTTGCGGTGGTGGCCGTGGAAGTGCGGCGCCTGGCCCAATCGGCTGCCAGCGCATCGTCGGACGTTAAAAAGCTGATTGATGAATCGGCTGTGGAAGTCAGCTCAGGCAGCAGGTTGGTTGCAGAAGCTTCCACCAAGCTCAGTCTGATGGTGGACGGCGTGCGCGAGAGCGCATCGCTGGTACAAGCTATTGCCGAGGCCACCCATGAGCAGTCCAATGCCATTGCCGAAGTCTCCACGGCAATCCGCGAAATGGACGAGATGACTCAGCACAATGCGGCACTGGTGGAACAGACCAATGCAGCCATTGAGCAGACCGAGGCCCAGGCAGCCGATCTCGATCGCGTTGTGGACGTCTTCGTATTGCCCGGCCAAACCCGCGGGTCACGTGGTATGGTAGCCCACCCGATCCCGTCACCGTCTAAGGCCAATACACCTCGCCAGATGACATCCCGGACACTCCAAACGCACGGTAATGCAGCTGTAAAGCAGGACTGGGCAGAATTCTAGAATAGGCGCCGTTGGCAGACATCGAAGCGTCGCGGCTTGACTGCGGCGTTTCTTTTTCAGGCTGTTGCAGAAGCGGTTCTGATAGCATTTTCAGCAGACGGGTAAGACTTTGGCCGGCATGCAGTCGCAAACCAAACCTCGCAATGAAGTGTGCCTATGACCGCAAAGTGATGACACTGGGCGAGCCGCTAATCAACGTCTGCTTAAGGGTATTGGCAACGTTGGGCTTAGCGGCTGAAATGGGGTCGATAGCGACTGTTTAGCCGCTCCTGCCGGGCGGGTGCAGATGGTAATGGGACTGGGCGCCTCAAGCGCGCAGCTCGCGCCGGCGTCCAGCCTATTGGTGTCCCAAACAGTGTCGGCGGCAGGCGGGCGCTATCGCACGCCCGCCTATTGGTTCTACTGCACGGAACTGATCGGCGTTGCCGCTGGTGCGGTCGCCGCAACAGAGGTTTCGGGAAGCGAGGTGATATCAACCTCGGCCAGCCGGTCCGCGCAAAGGCCTGCGGCGCCATCCACCGGTTCTTCACGATCTCCGAATGTGACCCAGCCTGCCTCCTCAAGTGTCCCGTCGCGGCTGTAGGTGCTTTCTTCGATCAGCGCTGTCAGGCTGACCCTTGCATCGGGAGAAGCAAGATAGCGTTTCACGCAGATATCGGCCGCCAACTCGGCGACGGCTTGTTCCGCTGTCAAATCGGCTCTTTCCTGAGCCGAACCACCAGTGACCCAGCCGCCCCAGCTAAACCCGATCACCATTGTCGCCACGGCACATGCCGCGCCTGTCCAGAAAAGCGTTGCCTTGCCGGCTTTAAAATCACGAAATTTTTCTGAAACGGACATCGCTGCCTCCAATCAAATGTGTTTAAGGCCTTGGCCCCTTGATGGCGGCATTGTGTCATATCTACGGCTGATGCGCGAATTTCCAATATACTTCTATATTTGAGATTTATAAATCGACCAACTGATAATAAACTCTGGAATTTTTACCGATTGAATGCAAAATATATTATGTAAGCGCCTGATTTTTATTTGACTTGAATTATACTTCATTCTCACAAAAACGTGACCGCACTTTGCAGTTCATAGTTTTTGAGGCGCGATGTCGACAATTGCCCACAAGAATGGCGGGACGGCCAATGGCCTCAACTCCCGCAACCCTGCGCGCAAACGCTCGAACCTGACAGCTGGCACCGCGCCGGCGATGTCCGCTTTCAGACAGCCGTGCCCTGAGCATGGGGATTGAACAGGCGTTGGAAACCGACGTCCCGCGTCTCGCTGGACCAGGCTTGTCCGGTGGGCAAGCACCACCCACCCCTCACCCCGCGCGGAGCCAGGGTTGGAAGCTGCCGCCGGCGATCATGGCCCAGTAGAGCTTGCCGCTGGAGCTGCGGGCGGCGGCGAGGCCGAATTCGATGAACTTTTCGTTGAGCAGGGTCGAGCGGTGGCCGGACGAATTCATCCAGCCCTCGATGGCGCCGGGCAGGTCCTTGTAGCCCTTGGCAACGTTTTCGCCGACGGCGCCGATATAGCCCGCCGCGGTGACGCGTTCGCGCAGGGTGACGCCCAGATCGTGGCTGAGCGTATCCTTGCTGGCCATGAGGCGCGCCTGGGAGCGGGCGGCATTTTCGAGCACGGGATTATAGGTCCAGGGACCGGCGCCATTGGCGGCGCGCACGGCATTGATGGCGAGCAGGATCTCGGTATCGGTGAGAGTCTCGGGCGTGCTGGCCGATTTGGGCAGGACGGGAATGGTGGCCGAACAGGCGGCCAGGGCCGCGGCGGCGCTAAGGATGAGGACGGAGCGGCGGGTCAAGTCGAGCATCAAGCAATTCCTGTGGCACGCGGTTTGTGGCAGAATAATTGTGGCGCTTTGGAGTCGCGGCACTGCGCAACACCGCGATATTGCGCAGGGGGCGTTGCCAGTCCATGAAGATCGTCTGGGAAAGCTGGCAGTTCTGGGCCCTGATGTCGGCGGGCTTTGCAGCACTGACCGCGATCTTTGCCAAGATCGGCATCGAAAACATCAATTCCGACTTCGCCACGCTGGTGCGCACCTGCGTGATCCTGCTGGTGCTGGCTGCAATCGTTGCGGCGACGGGGCAGTTCCAGCCGCTCGACAGCATTTCGAGCAAGACCTACGTCTTCCTGGTGCTGTCGGGCCTGGCGACGGGCGCCTCCTGGATCGCCTATTTCCGCGCGCTCAAGATCGGCCAGGCGGCGCAGGTCGCGCCGGTGGACAAGCTCAGCGTGGTGCTGGTGGCGATCTTTGGCGTGATCTTCCTGGGCGAACGGCTGAGCGCTCCCAACTGGCTGGGCGTGGCGCTGATCATGGCCGGGGCGGTGCTGGTGGCCTGGCGCTAGGCCTGATCATAGGCGCTGAGCAGCAGCGGCAGCATGGTCAGTTGCCAGGTGATCGCTTCGCCATCGGCCAGCGACCAGCAGGCCGACAGGGCGGCATGGGCGCAGGCCCAACCCAGGATGCGCTTGCGATCATGGCCGAGCCGTTCGGCGATGATATCGGCCAGGGCCGCAATGCGCCGCGGATCCTTGACCTGATCGGGCGCGCCGACCGGGTTGATGAAGGCATTGGCCAGTTCATAAGCCGGATCGCCGAGCAGGCCCTTGGGGTCGATGGCCAGCCAGCCGCGATCGGAGGAGAGGATATTGTCATGGTGCAGATCGCCGTGCAGCGGAATCTGCGCGGTGGGGCGATCGAACAGCTTATGGGCAATGCCGGCGGCCCGGGCATACATGTCGCGGGCGGTATGGGGCCAGATGCGCACCTCGGTATCGAACAGCGCCTGAAAGCGTTCGCGCAGGGGCAGCAGGAATTCGGGCGCTTCGCCGCGCGGCCGCTGCAGACCGGCAACCAGGGTACAGAGCGCGATGCTGGCCTGGTCATCATGGCCGGCCCGCACGGCATCGCCCAGGGTGCCGCCATCAAGCCATTCCATGAAAATGGTGTCACCATGGATCTCAAAGATCGTGGCGGCGCCCTCCCCGCCATACCATTCCAGCAACTGGGCGCCGCGCCGCTCCTCGACGGCGCCAAGGGGCTTGAGAATCTTGAGCACGGCAAAGTTGCGCCCGTTCTGTTCGACCCGGAAGATTGCGCTGCGGCTGCTGTCGGCGATCGGCGTCGACTTGGTCAGCGACCAGCGGATCATGGCGCGGCTGAGCGCGGTTTCGACAGGCGACTGATTCATCATGGCGGCCATTAGATCAGAAGCAGGCGCCCGATTCGACTGGCAGCAGGGCGACCGGCGGAAAGTTGATGCCTTATGAGCCCCAATTGGTGGCTTTTGACACAAAAGCAAGCATAGCGCGCGAAAGGGCTGGGCCCGAAAGGCTTGTTAAGCAGGCGCGGGCGCATGATGGGGGCTTGCAGAGGCATGACCTGGGGAGGGCCTTCCATGACGAACCAAGAGTATAGCGAGCCGGACAGGACGACCAGCAGCGACGCCATCCAGGGCGGGCCCGGACTGTTGCGACAGCTCGGCAATGGCCTGGGTGGGCTGGCCGTACTGCTGCTGACCGGGCTGATCCTGATGATCGTGGTGGTGTTGAAGTCGCGATAGGGGCAGCCCCCACCTATCCTCCCCCTGAGCAACCGTGTTTGCGGTCAAGCTGTGTTGGTGTGCCAGGGGGTGTTGTTGGCAAGGACGGCATTGGCTGTCGTGATGAGTTTGCGCATGGCGGCGACGATGGCGAGCTTTCCCGGTTTGCCCTGGGCGCGCAGCCTTTTGTAGAAGTCGCGGATGGGCGGGTTAGCACGGATGGCCGACAGGGTGGCCATATAGAGAGCGCAGCGCACCGAGAGGCGTCCGCCGGCGATATGGGCCTGGCCGCGCATCTCACCACTATCGCGGTTGAAGGGGGCGACTCCGGCCAAGGCGGCCGCCTGCTTGTTGCCGATGCCGCCCAGCTCGGGCATTTCGGCCAGCAGCACGGCGGCCGTAGTCTGGCCGATGCCGGGGATGGTGGTGAGTAGTTCGGCCCGGCGCCGTAGCGTCGCATCGCTATCGATCTGGCGGGTAATGGCCCGATCCATCTCGCCGATCTGGCTGCTCAAGAAGCCTATATGAGCATCGATGCTGGCTTGCGCCAGCGCAGCTTCAGGGTGCTCGCGACGCTGCTTTTCCATGGCCAGCATATCCACCATCTGGCGGCGCCGGCGCACCAGATCGGCCATTTCCACGGCATTTGGATCGTAGAGGGGGTCGGGATCTGGGTGCATCAGGTGAGCGAAGCGCAGGATCGCCGCGGCGTCAATCGCATCGGTCTTGGCCAGCAGCCCGTCGGCCCGAGCCAGATCGCGCACCCGGCGCGGGTTAATCGTGCTCAGCGCGATGCCATGCTGGCTGAGCGAGCGGGCCATCAGCCGCGTATAGCTGCCGGTGGCCTCACAGACCAGATGGGGCCGGGTCAGGCTGGAGATCTTTTGCACCAACCGAGCCATGCCAGCCGGATTATTGGACACGCGCAACCTGCTCGAGCCGGTGATGGCCAGATCCAGGTGCTTCTTGGAGACGTCGACACCAACATAGTCTGGGGAAAAAATCATGATCGCTCTGCCTTGTATGCGGGCATGTCGCCCAACCAACCGTTCGAGACAGTCAAGATGGGCCGGACGCGTCTGCTCAGGGGCGAGCTTGCTGGCTCTTGGGGGACACACGCTATCCAGCCCGGGAGCCCGGTAAACCCAAAGCTCCCAGGCCGATCATCGCCAATCACGGCCTCCAAGCAAACATACAAGGGGGAGGGACAGATCGAGTTTGACGAACAACCTCACCCAACCCACTGCGCGGTCCCTCCCCCTCAGGGGGAGGATAGGTGGGGGTCATAAGACCTACTTGATGCGATAGGCGTCCTTGGCGGCCTGGTAGCTGAGGTGGCTGGCGATGTCGGCGGCGGTGGAGCGGGTCAGGCGGTTTTCGCCGACCCAGCGGCCGAGGAAGCCACAGACTTCGCGGCGCCAGACGTCGTGGCGGGCGGGGATGGAGAGCAAAGCCCGCGTGTCATCGTTGAAGCCGGCAAGATTATAGAAGCCGGCGGTTTCCACCACCTGGTCGAGATAGCGGCGGATACCCTGCGGGCTATCATGGAACCACCAGGGCGGGCCGACCATGAGGCTGGGCCAATAGCCGGCCATGGGGGCCAGTTCGCGGGCATAGGTGGTTTCGTCGAGCACGAACATGATGAGGCGCAGATTGGGCGCGTTGCCGCAGCGCGACAGCAGAGCGCGCAGACCGTTGACGTAGTCGGTGGTGCCCGGAATGTCGGCGCCCAGATCGGTGCCACGTTCGGCCAGCAGCAGCGGATCGGTATTGCGGCGCGAGCCGGCATGGATCTGCATGACCATGCCATCCTCGACGGCCAGGAGCGCCATTTCGGTCAGCATCTGGGCGCGGAACAGCTCGGCATCTTCGGGCGTGTGCTTGTTGGCCAGCACGCGGTCGAGCAGAGCCTGCTTTTCCACCAGCGGCAGGTCGGCGGTATTGGCACTGGGCACGCCATGGTCGGTGGCGACGGCGCCATATTGGCGGAAGTAAGCGCGGCGGTTGCGGTGGGCATTGATCAGCCCGGCCCAGGAGGACACGTCCTCGCCGGCCAGCTCGCCGAACCTGAGCAGGTTTTCGACGATGGCGGGACGGCTCGGATCGGTGACGTCGTCGGGGCGATAGGTGGTGCGGACGCGGCCGATATAGCCGTCGGCGGCCATCTTCTGGTGATGCGGCAGCGTATCGAGGGCAAACTCGGTGGTGGCAATGACTTCCACCCTGGCGCTGTCGAGCACGGCGCGTGGCAGCAAAGCTGGCGTGGCCAAAGCGGCGTCGATCCGGTCATAGATGGCGTCGGCCGTGGAAGCCGAAAGCTCTTCCTCAATGCCGAACGTTCCGTGCAGCGCGTGGTCGATCCAGGTCTTGGAGGGGGTGCCGGCAAAGAGATAATAGTTGGCGGCAAAGAGGCGCCAGGCGTCGCGGCCCTGGGCGACCGGCTTGCCATCCTTGCGGGGCACGCCGAGGTCATCATAGCTCAGGCCGCGGCTGCGCAGCATGCGCAGGACATAGTGGTCGGGCGTGAGGAACAGGCTGGCCGGATCGGCAAAGCGCTGATTGTTGGCGAACCAGGACGGATCGGTATGGCCATGCGGGCTGATCAGCGGCAGGTCTCTGACGGCAGCATAAAGCTCGCGCGCGATGGACTGGGCGGGCTCGGATGCGGGCAGCAGGCGGTCTGGGTGCAGATGGGTCATGGCGTTTTCTGCCATGATCCGCGGCCGGAATCAATCATCTTCCATACAAGATCAAACTCTGTGCCCTTTTATGTAAATTAACCCCGTTAAGAGGATCGCATTCGTCGCCGACGGAAGCGGGATTACCCTCTGAGGACGGGGTGAGAAGAGCGCAAAGCGGCGACCCACGAGCACGCCGATCCATGACGGATCGGCCGGCAGAGGGACGATTGCGATGGCACAACTGGACATTGAGCATGCGCGAGACGGAATGAGCCACACGCGGCTGCAGGCGCGACAGGCGGGTTATGTGCATCACGCACAGATCATGCTGGTGGCGGCGAGCCTGGCGGCGGCCGGCATCGTGGCGGTTGCCGCGACGATGATGACAACTCTGCTTTAGACAGGACGGGCGCAAGTCCTTACTGTGCGGCCGGGGAGAGCCGGCCGCCATGCGTATTCTGCTTGTTGAAGACAATGAAGACCTGGGCGAGGCGATCGAGAAGCGCCTGCGCAGCGCCGGCCATTCGGTGGAATGGGTGCGCGACGGCAATGACGTGGTGCCCACGGCCGAGGGCGATGACTTCGATGCGGTGGCGCTCGACCTTATGCTGCCCAATCGCGACGGCATCAGCCTGATCGCCGAATTGCGCCGGCGCAAGTTTGCCGCGCCAATCCTGGTCATTACCGCCCGCTCGGAAATCGACGACAAGGTGAGCCTGCTCGACCTGGGCGCGGACGACTATCTAGTCAAGCCATTCGACCTGCGCGAGCTCGAGGCGCGCTTAAGGGCGCTGATCCGGCGCACCGGCGGGCAGACCACGAGCACGCTGGCGGTGGGGAACCTCGAAATGGACCTGGCCGGGCTCAATGCCAGTGTCGACGGGCGTTCGCTGGAGCTGGGGCGGCGGGAATTCAGGCTGCTCGAAATCCTCGTCACCCATGCCGGCAAGGTGGTGCCCAAGGAGCGGCTGATGAACCAGCTGTTCAATTTCGACGAGGCGGTGTCGGTCAATGCGCTCGAGCTGCATATCTCGCGGCTACGCAAGAAGCTCGAGCCGGCCAATATCGAGATCGGCACGGTGCGCGGGGTGGGTTACGTGGTGCGGGCCCCGCATGGGTAGAGACCGCTTGGAAACTCTACTGCGTCGGCCAACTGTCGGCGTTTTCTCCGCTTCCGGTGCTCACGTACACATGTACGCTGCGCTCCGGTTCTCGAAAACACCGACATTTGACTCGCCGCAGCGAATTTCGAAACGGTCTCTCACCACGACCACCGCGCGCCACCCTCCCCGCGAGGGGGAGGGTGCCCATCTCAATTGCGGAGGCGGCGGTGCCGGTCGGTAAGTCGTTTTCGATCCGCCGGCGCATCCTGGCGCTGGCTTTGGTGCTGCTGCTGGCGGCGGCGGTGGTGCTGATCGTGTTTATCCGCGACTATGCCGAGCGCTCGGCCGACCGGGCCTTTGACCGGCTGCTGGCGGCCTCGGCCCTGACCATTGCCGGGGCGGTGCAGGTGGAGGGCGACACGGTGATCGTGGAGCTGCCCTTTGCCTCGTTCGGCATGTTTTCCGGGCGCGACCGGGTATTCTATGCGGTGGAGACGCCGGGCGGGACGGCGGTGACCGGCTATGCGGACCTGTCGGCCGACCTGCCGGAGCTGACTTCGGCGGGGCCGGTCTTTGCCGATACGATGTATCGCGGCGAACTGGTGCGGGTGGCGAGCGTGGGACGGCTGACCTCGTCGGGCGGGGACGCGGACTGGGTGACCATCCATGTCGCGGAAACCCAGAGCGAGCGCGAGGCGCTGGCGGCGGAAATCCTGGGCAATGCCATCGTGCCGGTGGTGGCGCTGACGCTGCTGGCCATTGCCCTGGTCTGGTTCGGCATCGGACGGATGTTTGCGCCGCTCTATCAGCTGGAGCAGGAATTGCGCGGGCGGGCGCCCGATGACCTGTCGCCGGTCACCGTGCCGGTGCCGGTGGAGGTGAGCCAGCTGGTGAGCGGGCTCAATGCCTTCATGAGCCGGCTGGGCAGTGCCATGGAGCGGGTGACCGGGCTGGTGGCCGAGGCGGCCCATGAGGTGCGCACGCCGCTGGCCTCGCTGCGGGCGCAGGCCGAGGTGGCAATGGATGAGCAGGATCCCGAGGCGTTGCGCCGCAGGATCGGCCGCATCCACCAGGGCGCGGTGCAGGCCAGCCAGCTGGTGAGCCAGCTGCTGATGGAGGCGACCATTACCCATCGGCTGGAAAACCAGGAGAGCGATGCCACGGTGCTGGGCGCGGTGGTGGAGGAGGTGCGGCAGCGGCTGGACCCCGACCAGGCGCGGCGGCTGGTGGTGGCCATGGACACGGTGGCGGCCGAAGCTGCCATCCGCGGCGACCGGGTGGCGCTGCGCGAAATGGTGCGCAATGTGGTGGACAATGCCCTGGTCTATTCGGATGGCGTGGTGGAGATCGATGGCACGGTGACCCAGGGCATGATGACACTGGCGGTGCGCGACCGCGGCCCCGGCATTGCCGATGGCGAAAAGACCAGCGTGCTGGAGCGGTTCAAGCGCGGCACGGCCAGCGGCAGCAGGGCGGGGTCGGGGCTGGGCCTGTCCATCGTCAAGCGCGTGGTGGAAGCCCATCGCGGCGCGCTGCGGCTGAACGACCGACCGGGCGGCGGGCTGGTGGTGGAAATCGACCTGCCGACCGTCGGGCGCAATCCCAAGGCCGAGCAGATGCGCAAGGCACTGGGGAGCCTGTCGGCCCTCGTGGTGTGCCTGATGCTGGCGCAGCCGCAGGAGGCCCAGGCCGCCGCCACGACCTATCCGGCACGCGATGGCAGCAGCGACAGGGTCCTCACCATTGTGGGGGTGACCGACACGCCGCTCTTCGCCCAGTTCATCGCCGGCTTCCAGGGCCTGCATGGCGGGGTGACGGTGGTCTATGAGGAGACGGACTCGCTGCCGCTCTATGAGCGCTATCTGGCTGGCACCATGGACCCCAAGCCGGACCTGCTGATCAGTTCGGCCGCCGACCTGATGATCAAGCTGGCCAATGACGGCCATGCCATGGCCTATGAAACGCCCTGGCTGGGCGCCCTGCCCGACTGGGCGCATTGGCGCAATGAGGTGTTCGGCTTCACCTTCGAGCCGGCGGTTATCATCTACAATCCCGACCTGATCGCAGCCGAAGAGGCGCCGCGCACGCATTTGCGGCTGGCCGAAATGCTGGAGAGCCAGACCGAGCGCTTCCGCGGGAAAATCGCCACCTATGACATTGCCCTGAGCGGGGTGGGCTATCTGCTGGCGGCGCAGGACCAGGTGATCTCGTCGAACTTCTGGCGGCTGGCGGCGGCCTTTGGCCGGGTGGAAGCGCAGTTCAGCGGCTCGAGCCCGGCGATCCTCAATGGCGTGGCCGACGGCTCGCTGGCGCTGGGCTTCAACGTGCTGGGCTCCTATGCCTTCGGGCGCAAGGCGGCGGGGGCCAATATCGACATCGTGGTGCCCGATGACTATGTGCTGGTGCTGACCCGCGCCATGCTGATCCCGCGCGATGCGCCGTTTCCCGAACTGGGCAAGGACTTTGTCGATTTCGCGCTGTCGCCGGCGGGGCAGAGCATTGCCGCGGGGCAGACGGCGCTGGGGGCCGTGGTCAGCGGCACGCGGGGGGAATGGACCAGCGAGAGTATTGCCGGCCAGGGGCGCGGGGTGATCCAGCCGATCGGCCTGGGACCCTCGCTGATGGTCTCGCTCGACCAGCAGCGGCGGAAGCGCTTCCTCGATACCTGGAACGAGATCGTGTCGCCGGGGCGCTAGAACAATTCACCGCGTCTTTGACGCGGTAAAATGTTCCAAGTCCTTGTTGGTCGCGTTTTCGAACCGCAAAACCAGTATCCACTTTTCCTGAAAACGCTCCAGGCGGCTGCAGGGCGACCCGGGGCTGGGCAGCCATGCGTCAAGCGCATGAGTATGGCAGAAAAAGCCCGAATCTGGCGCATGTGAGTACTTTGACTGAGACGCCTGAGGCATATTGCATGCAGCGCATGGCTGCGGTGTCCTCCGGGCCCTAGTATAACGGCCCGCATGCGCCCACCTGTCTAGTCATGAAAGCGACCCGGCAATTCGGTTGGGTCTTTTGAGGAACCGGACAAATGAGCACCCCCCGCAAGTCATTCTTTGCGACCCTTGGCACCTTCGTTGAAGTGTTTGGCAGCGCTGCTGCCGTCTCCAACGCCGTCGAGGCCGGCCGTGCTCCCAAGGCCCGGCACCTGAAGTCCCTCGGTATCGATGCCGACGCTTTCCGGTCGATCGGCAGGATCTAAGTCTCCCTGGCTGCAGGCCGCCTCCCCTCCGCGGCGACCTGCGCCGAGCCTGCCATCTGACATGAGAAAGCCCGGTTGCCAGCAATGGCATCCGGGCTTTTTCGTATCGGTTCGTATCGGCGATGGCAGGCGCTAGTCTTCGTCGCTGGCCAGTTGCCCGAGCACGGCGCCCTGGCCGCGCAGGCGGAACCAGAGCGGGATCAACACCGCAGCAGCCGCCAGCGTGTAGAGCACGATGGCGATAGGCGAATGCACCAGAATGCCCAGATCGCCCTGGGAAATCGCCAGGGCCCGGCGCAATTGCTGCTCGGCCATGGGACCCAGAATGAGGCCGATGACCACCGGGGCGATGGGATAGCCGAAGCGGCGCAGCAGATAGCCCAGAATGCCGAAGGCCAGCAGCATCATCAGCTCGAAGGAAAAGCGGATGCCCAACAGGTTGCCCGACATGGCGCCATTGGCGCCCAGCGTGCCCAGGGTGGCAAAGACCAGGATGCCGCCATAGAGCCAGGGCTTGGGAATGGCGAGCAGCTTCACCCACAGACCGATCAGCGGCAGGTTGAGCACAACCAGCATGAAATTGGCGACCAGCAGGCTGGCGATCAGCGCCCAGACCAGGCTGGCATTGTTGGTGAACAGCAGCGGGCCGGGCTGCAGGCCGAACTGCTGGAAGCCGGCCAGCATGATAGCCGCAGTCGCCGAGGTGGGCAGGCCCAGGGTCAGCAGCGGCACCAGGGTGCCGGCGGCCGAGGCATTGTTGGCGGCTTCGGGGCCGGCGACGCCTTCAATGGCGCCTTCGCCGAATTCTTCGGGATGCTTGGTCAGCTGCCGCTCGGCGGCATAGGAAAAGAAGGTGCCGATCTCGGCGCCGCCGGCAGGCATGGCGCCGATGGGAAAGCCGATCAGCGTGCCGCGCAGCCAGGGCGCCCAGGAGCGCTTCCAATCCTCAATCGTCATCCAGACCGAGCCTTTGACGGCCAGGATCTCGTCCTTGATGCTGCCCGAGGTGCTGGCGATCATCAGGGTTTCACCGATGGCGAAAAGAGCCACGGCCAGCGTCGTGACCTCGATGCCGTCGAGCAGATCGGGAATGCCGAAGGCCAGGCGGGCCTGGCCGGTCTGCAGATCGATGCCGATTATGCCCAGGCCCAGGCCAATGAACAAAGCGGTGACACCGCGCAAAGCAGAGTCGCCAAAGGCCGCCGAGACGGTGATGAAGGCCAGCACCATGAGGGCGAAATAGTCGGCTGGACCGAACATCAGCGCGAACTTGACGACGAAGGGGGCGATGAAGGCGAGCGCCAGGGTGGCGATCAGCCCGGCCACGAAGGAGCCGATGGCCGAGGTGGCCAAAGCGGGGCCGCCGCGACCCTTGCGGGCCATCTTGTTGCCCTCGAGCGCGGTGACGATGGAGGCGCTTTCGCCGGGGGTATTGAGCAGGATGGAGGTGGTCGAGCCGCCATACATGCCGCCATAATAGATGCCGGCAAACATGATGAGCGAGCCGGCCGCATCAAGCTTGTAGGTGACGGGCAGCAGCAGGGCCACGGTCAGCGCCGGGCCGATGCCGGGCAGGACGCCGACGGCGGTGCCCAGGGTAACGCCGATAAAGGCATAGATCAGGTTCTGCCACTGCAGCGCAGCCAGCAGGCCCTGTCCGAGCAGGCCGAAGGTATCCATTTCAGCGCGTTCCGATCACGGGAGAAGCCGCTCGAGAGGTCCGGCCGGCAGCGACAATTGCAGGCCGCGCGCGAAGATGAACCAGACGATGAGCGAAAAGAGGATGCCGATGGGAATGGTCTGCCACAGCGGGCCGCGGCCAAAGCCCTTGGCGGTGAAGGCAAAGAGCAGACCGGTGGCGATGGCAAAGCCGGCGGTTGAGAGCAGCAGGATCTGGGTGACCAGGCCCGCGACGATCCACAGCATCGGGGTGAAGCTGCCCTTGTCGCGGGCGGGAAAGCTGCCGCGCAGGGCCGAAACCAGCGTGCCGAGCGACAGCAGGACCAGGCCGCCGGCGATGACATAGGGAAAGACAGTGGGGCCGATACGCTGCTGCACCGGCGGCACGCGCATCAGGCTCATCTGCCAGATGATGACCCCGGCAATGATCGCCAGGATCGCCGCTATGACAAGCGCCGCCCCATCGGGGCGGCGCGAGAGATTGGGTGAGCCGGTGGTCATTGCACCAGGCCAACGTCTTTCAGGATGGCCGAGGTGGCTTCGATATCCTTGGCTAGCTGGGCGTCGAACTCGGCGCCAGCCAGGTACATGTCGACCCAGCCCTTGGTCTCCAAGGCGGTGGTCCAGGAGGCAGAGGTCACCATCTTTTCGATATCGGCGTTGATGGCAGCCTTCTGCTCGTCGGTGATGCCGGGGGCAGCGGCGACCATGCGCCAGTTTTCCACGACCACGTCGACGCCCGAATCCTTGAGGGTCGGGATGTCACCAAGCGGCTCTGCGCCGGTGACGGCCAAAGCGCGCAGGTCGCCGGCCTCGATCTGGGCAGCGAATTCGCCGGCACCGGAAATACCCACGGTCACCTGGCCGCCGAGAACGGCCGCGAGTGCTTCACCACCGCCCGAATAGGCAATGTAGTTGACCAGGGTGGGATCGACGCCGACGGCCTTGGCGACGAGGCCAGCAGCAATATGATCGACGCCACCGGCCGAACCACCAGCCCAGGACACCGCACCGGGGTCGGCCTTGAGCATGGTCACGAGATCGGCCATCGTCTGCAGCGGCGAGTTGGCCGGCACGACGATGATGTCGGATTCGCCGGTCAGGCGGGCGATCGGCGTGACATTGGCCAGCGAGACAGGCGACTGGTTGGTCAGCACGGCGCCGACCATGACATAGCCGCCGACGATGAGAGCATCAGGATTGCCGGCATATTGATTGGCAAACTGGGCCAGGCCAATGGTGCCGCCAGCGCCGGGCACGTTGGTGACCTGCACATTGCCCGAAATGCCTTCGGTCTGCAGGGCTTCCTGCATGGTGCGGGCGGTCTGGTCCCAGCCGCCGCCGGGAGCAGCGGGTGCCATGATGGCATAGTCGGCGGCATAGGCCGAAGTCGCGAGTGCGCCAGTGAGCAGCGCAGCCAAGAACAGCTTGTTCATAAGTCCTCCCAAAGAATCCGGAACGTCGTTGCGTTCGTGGGGAGGAACATAGACCGCGCTGCCTGTCACCGTCCTGTCGCGGACAGACCTGACAGGATCAGGCGGAGCGCTTGCTCGGCTGCCCGGGCTTGTCGGCCAAATCGAGATCGTCGCGCTGCTGGGCGAACATGGACAGCAGGTGGGTGGTGTCTTCGGTGGAACAGGGCCGGGAGAACAGGAAGCCCTGCCCCAGCTTGCAGCCAAGTTCGGACAGTGCATTGGCCTGGACGGCGGTTTCGACGCCCTCGGCAACCACGGTCATGTTGAGCTTGCGTGCGATCTCGATGATGCAGCCGACAATGGCGTCGCTGGCGGCGTCGGTGCAGATGCGGTCGACGAAGGACTTGTCGATCTTGATGACATCGACCGGAAAGCTCAGCAAATGCGTCAGCGAGGCAAAGCCGGTGCCGAAATCGTCGAGCGCCACCAGCACACCGCGGGCGCGCAGGGCCCGCACGGTGACCGGCACCTGATCGCTGCCGCCCATGAAGACGGCCTCATTGACCTCGAGCGCGATGTGATGGAGCGGCACATTCACCCGGTCGAAAGCCTCGACGACGCGGCGTTCCAGATCGCCGCGCAGGAAATCGCCGGAGGTGACGTTGATGCCGACATGCTGGACATCGATGCCCAGGTCGAGCCAGTAGCGGATATCGCCGGCGACCTGGCGCAGCACCTGGCCGGTCAGTTGCCAGGCAATGCGCGGATCGGCAAAGGCGGCGTGAAACTCGCCGGCGCTGGCAATGCGGCCATCGGGCATGCGCATGCGGGCGAGCGCCTCAAGGCCGATGATCTCGGCGGTGTCGAGCCGCACCACGGGCTGGTAGTGCACGAGGATCCGCCCCTGGCTGAGGGCGAGGTCGACATCGCGCACCATGCGGGCGCGTTCGAGCATGGAGGTGCGCAGATCGGGCGTGAAGCGGACATAGCCGCCGCGGCGGGTTTCCTTGGCGTGATAGAGGGCGAAATCGGCATTCTGGCGCAGCGCGTCGCCATCGGTGCCGTCGGGTCCATAAAGCGCGCCGCCCAGCGTTACATGCGGATCGATTGTCTGGCCGTCGGCTTCGATGAGGCCGCGCACGGCGCTGATGATCTGATGGGCGGCGTCGGCCAGGCAGGTGGGCGTGCCGCAGCCGGGCACAAGGACGGCAAATTCGTCGCCGCCCAGGCGGCAGGCCACCAGATCGGGATGGGCGCCGGCAATGCGCTGGGCAATGGTGCGGATCATCAGATCGCCGAAGACGTGGCCGACCGTGTCATTGACCACCTTGAGGTGATCGATGTCGATGAGCAGCAGGCCGAAGGGCACGCCGGCCGCTGCCGCATGGGCCAGCATGTGGACGAAGTTGCCGCGATTGGCCAGGCCCGTCAGGGCATCGAAATAGGCCAGGCGATGATTGCGCTGACGCCCCTGCTCGTGGTCGATCGCCAGGGTGCACAGGTGCAGGCAGGTCTGGACGATATCGCGTTCCATGACCGAAGGACCGCGACTGGTACGGTAATAGAAGGCGAAGGTGGCGACCACCAGGCCATCCCTGTCGCGGATGGGGCTCGACCAGCAGGCGCGCAGGCCCAAAGGCTGCGCCAGGGCCCGGTAGTCATCCCAGAGGGGATCGGTGCCGATATCGGTGACCAGCACCGGCTCATTGCGCCAGGCCGCCGTGCCGCAGGAGCCGGCCTTGGGCCCGATGGAGGCCCCATCCACGGCAGCGGAAAAGGTGGAAGGCAGGCTGGGCGCGGCGAGCGGATGGATCAGGCCCTGCGCATCGACCGCCAGCAGGGTGCAATGGGTGTCCGGCGCCAGGGCCTCGGCCCGGCGGCACAGCAGATCGGCAATGGCGGCAAGCGGCTCGCCGCGGGCTACCGCTTCGAGAACTTCGGTCTGCAGATGCAGCAGCAATGCACTATCGGTGACCATGGGGTTCCACTCGCCGGTCGCAACGCATTCCAGACGCTGTTCCACCACGCCTCATGAAGCGCCCAGTGTGCGCCATAAGGTTGAGACAGTCGTTAAAGGCAGTGGTTAGGTGAGCGTTACCGAAACGGCGCAGATGCTGAAGGACGCCGCAATACTCAATAGGTGGTGCGCCCGCCCGACAGGTCAAAGACGCTGGCGGTGGTGAAGCTGTTGTCGCGGCTGACCAGCCAGGCGACCATGGCGGCAGCCTCGTCGACCTCGAGGAAGCGGCCGCGCGGAATGCGCACCAGCATGTAGTCGATGAATTCAGGCGTGAGGGTATCGAGGATGCGCGTCTTGGCCGTCGCCGGGGTGATGGCATTGACGGCGATGTCGAAGCGGGCGAGCTCCTTGCCCAGCGACTTGGTGAGGCCGATGACACCGGCCTTGGCGGCCGAATAGGCCGAGAGGTTGGGATTGCCCTCCTTGCCGGCGACCGAGGAGATGTTGACGATGCGGCCATAATTGCGCGCCTTCATCGCGGTGATGACGGCCTTGTTGACGTAGAAGGTGCCGTTGAGATTGACCTCCACGACGCGGCGCCATTCCTCGGGATCGTAATCCTCAAGGCTTGAATTGGAGCCGGCAATGCCGGCCGAATTGACCAGGATGGAAACCGGGCCGATATCGCGTTCGACGGCGGCATGGGCGCCGATCAGGCCGGGATAATCGGTGATGTCGACAATCATGGAGGAGGCCGCGGCGCCGAGCGCCACGGTGGCCTGTGACAGCACATCGGCATTGGAGTCCCAGAGGCTGACCTGGGCGCCACTCTCGATCAGGCGTCTGGCGATGGCAAAGCCGAGGCCCTGGGCGCCACCGGTGACCACGGCAACCTGGCCGGCAAGATCGATCTGGTTCACAGCGCTGCACTTCCCTGGACGGATTGACCCCGTGCAGGATCAGCCAGCGGGCGACTCCCTGCACGGGCCCATTGTGAAGCCGCGACCGGCACCGACACAAGGCCCGATCGCGGCGACGTCGAGGGGATGGCCGCGGGTGGCGGCGTCAGCCTATTTCCAGGTGAAGATGCGGGTGACGGCGTAGTTGAAGACCGAGCTCATCAGCGCACCGGCCAGACCGGCAATGAGCGGCGCCGGGCGGGCTTCGTAGATCATCGAGGCGATGGATATATTGGCGACGCCGCCCATGGAGCAGACGACGTAAAAGCCCAGCAGGCCGGTCCACAGCTTGAGGCCGTGCAGCTTGCGATCGGCATAGGTCAGGGAGTTGTTGAGGAAGAAGTTCCAGGTCATGGCGGTGATGGTGGCCAGGATCTGGGCGACGATGAAGGTTTCGGGCACGACGCTGGTGAAGAGCCAGAGCACCGACAGATGCACCGCCACGCCGCTGAAGCCGACCAGGGCAAACAGCAGGAAGCTGGTGGGCAAGAGGCCGCCGGTGAGCTTGGACAGGAAAAGGCCGAGGAACTGCAGCACCACCAGCGGGCTCATCTTGCTTTCGCCGGCCTGGCGCTGGCGGAACACATAGGGCACCTGGGCGATGGCCGGCGGGGTGCCCTTGCGGGCGGCGGTGACTACCAGATCGAGCAGGATCTTGAAGCCCTCGTCGGAGAGCTGGGGGGCGACATCAACGAAGAGATCGCGGCGCACCATGAAGAAGCCGCTCATCGGGTCGGCCAGTTCCTGGCCGGCCACCAGGGTGGACAGGCGGGTGGCCAGATTGCTGCCCCACTGGCGGATGGGCGAGAGGCCCTCCCCCGAGGAGCCTTCGCCGCTATAGCGCGAGCCGACTGCGATATCGGCGCCGGCGCGCACCTTGGCCAGCATGGCCGGCAGAATGGATTCGTCGTGCTGCAGATCGCCATCCATCACCGCCACGAAGGGGGCATTGGTGGAGAGAATGCCTTCGGCGCAGGCCGAAGACAGGCCGCGCCGGCCCAGGCGCTTGATGCAGCGGACATTGTCATGCTGGCGGGCCAGGTCCCAGGCGGCATCGGCCGTGCCATCGGGACTATTGTCATCGACAAAGACCAGTTCCCAATCGATGCCTTCCAGCGCCACGGCGATCCGCTCGACAACGGCGGCCACATTGGCGCGCTCGTTGAAAGTGGGCACGATGACGGCCAGTTCGGGGCTGCGGCCACGGCGGGTGGCAAGCTGGTCGGGAGACGTCTTGATCAGGCTGTCCATGGTCATTTCCTAAGGGCGACATCCGCGCCGGTCCGGGCGGAGATTTTGAGTTGTGCAGTGCGATCGAGCATCCAGGCCAGGGCCAGCAAAGCCAGCAGCCCTCCGCCCAGGATCAACCCGTCAAACAGAGGATCGGGCTGGCGCGGCGTCTTGACCACCTGCAGGAACATGCTGATCACCGTGCCGGTGGCGAAGACCGCCAGGCCCTGGCGACCGAGCAGCCGGAAGGGCGCGGCAAAGACCGAACTGGCAACGGCGCGCATGACCGGCAGGTGGCCGAAGACATAGAACAGCGCCAAAGCATGCAGCAGGCGCGGCAGGGCCAGGAAGGTCTTGTCGAACCAGGTGATGTAGAAAGGCGCGCCGATGCTGGAGAACCAGGTCAGGCCGGCGCGACCGAGACCGCCCAGCGGCGGCACCTTGACCCAGAGCAGCACCAGAACGAGGAAGGCGGCAGCCAGGCCGAACAGCACGCGGTGATAGGGGATGAAGCGCTTGCCGACCTTCATGGCGGCGCCCGAGAGCAGGCCGATCACGAAGAGCAACTGCCAGGAGAAGGGGTTGAAGAACCAGCCGCCCGAATTGGGGAAGCTGGGAATATTGAAGCGGAACTGGCCGGCCACGACCCAGAGGGTAATCGACAGACCCAGCAGCAGAAAGGGCCGGCGCAGGCCGATCATGAGCAGCAGCGGCGTCGCCAGCAGCAGCACGGTGTAGAGCGGCAGGATATTGAGATAGCCCAGCTGATGCCCGAGCAGGGGAATGCCGATCAGAGTGGCCAGGGGCTGGCCATAGATGGCGCGGACATTGTTCTTCTGCATCACCTCGGGCAGGTTGAACCACAGGGCCGCGGCGGCAAAGATGGCCAGGCACAGCATGGTGATGGTGATGTGCACGAAATAGAGCTGGCGCGCCCGGGCCCAGACCTTGGCCACGGCCAGCCAGAGGGGGCCGGTGCGGAAGCCATTGGAATAGGCCAGGCCCGCGGCCATGCCGGACATGAAGACGAAGGCTTCGGCGGCGTCGGAAAAGCCGAAATTGCGGCTGGTAAACGTCTCATAGACGGTGCCGGGGACGTGGTTGATGAAGATCATCACCAAAGCAATGCCGCGGAACATGTCGAGCCGGAGGTCACGGCCGGCCGGAACGGCAATGCGGTCATTGGCGACGGGGCGCGGCCGCACGTCGCGCATGGCGCCCGTGCCCAGCAGGCTGGCCGACCGGTCGGTGCGCGGACTAGGCAGGGACATGGCCGGACACGCTCGTGGCGGCGAGAACGGCCTGATGTTCCAGGGTCATGTCGCCGGAGGCCCAATGGGCAAGAGTGGCGCGATGCGCGACCAGAACGGGCGACGGCGCCAGTTCGATCTCGGTGCGGAACAGGATCGGCAGGGCACGGCGCGTGGGATGGGAGGTGGCCGAAATCAGCAGGGGCGCCACCAGAGCGGGCAGCGTGGCCGGCGCGAGCCAGATAACGGCGGCGGGTGCGAGCGCCATGGTGCCGCCCAAGGCCAGGGCGGCCAGCACGACAATCCACCAGCTGGCCCGCAGCGCATCGACCAGGGAGACATAGTTCTGCCCGCGACGCGTTGCCGGCCAGCCGCCATCGAGCCCCAGCAGGACCTGGGCAACGGCGCGGCTCTGCAGCAGCAGCATGGTGGGGGCGAGAAGGGTCGAGAGCACGATTTCGCCCAGCACCGATACCAGCGCGACCAAGGTGCCGCCAAAACGGCGATTGTGGCCATCGAACATGCCGCGCAGCAGGATCAGCACCTTGGGCAGGACGAGCGTGACGGCGACGGCAACGCCGAGCATCCAGACCGGGACCGGGGCCGGGCCGAAGCCGGCAAAGAGCCTGGGCCAGTCGGGAACGACGGCGGCCACGATGCTGGTGGCCAGCAGGACCAGCCAGAGCGGAGAGGCCAGATAGGCCATCATGCCACGAATGAAGGTGAAGCGGCTCCACCATTTGAGGCCCGGCGCCGCCAGCAGGCGGCCATGCTGCAGGTTGCCCTGGCACCAACGGCGATCGCGCTTGGCATATTCGATGATGTTCTCGGGGCCCTCTTCATAGGAGCCCGGCATGCCGGGATCGACCTGCACCTTCCAGCCGGCGCGCGACAGCAGGGCTGCCTCGACATAGTCATGGCTGAGGATGTGGCCGCCAAAGGGCGGGGTGCCGGAGAGTTCGGGCAGGCCGCAACTGGCGGCGAAGGCGCGGACGCGCACCATGGCATTGTGCCCCCAATAGGGGCCTTCGTCGCCCTGCATGAGCGCGGCGCCGCGAGCAAAGGTGGGCGAGAGGTAAGCGGCGGCAAACTGGATGGAGCGGCCAAACAGGGTGCGGGCATTGATGATATGGGGCACGGTCTGCAACAGGCCCAACTGGGGATCGCGTTCCATGCGGCGCGCCATGGCTACGATGGTCGAGCCTTCCATCAGGCTGTCGGCATCCAGGATCAGCGCATATTCATAGGCCGCGCCGGAGTGGGTGATGAAATCCTCGACATTGCCGGCCTTGCGCCCGACATTGCGCTCGCGCCGACGGTAAAAGATGCGGCCGGCGCTCTGGGGTTCCTGCAGCAGCCGCTCAAACCACACGGCCTCCTGCGCCACGCTTTCCATGGCCTGGGAGTCCGAGAGGATGGCAAAATGGAAGCGGTCGGCGACGCCTTCGGCGATCAGGCTGCGGTTCATGGCCGCGATGCGCGCGAAGGTGACCATGGCATCTTCGTTATAGATGGGCACCAGGATGACCGTGGCGCCCGTCGCGGCAGGGCCGGTTTCGGGCTCACGCCGGCGGGTGGCGAACACGCCCATTACGGCAGCCGCACTGCCCCATACGAGCCAGAAGCCGCTGAAAGCGACGAGCAGGGTGCGGATGATGTCGAGCAGGCTGATGCTGCCCTCGCCGGAAAAGCGCAGGAACAGGTAGCTGCCACCAAGGCTAAGCGCCAAGGTGATCAGCAAAGCCGACCATCGGAACAAGACTGACCTACGCATCACTGGATCTGGTCTCAATCACCGGCCGGTGAAAGCCATGAAGGTGTCACGCAGGGTGCGGATCAGCGAGCGCCGGTACTGCAACTGCTGCTTGGGCATGTCGAGAGGCGCGTCCGGAAGGGCGTTGGCGAACGTGAATTCTGCGGAATACTTCATGCGGCAGGCCTCCACTGGTAAAGCCAGGTTTCCGTGAGCGTCTTACCCAAACCGACCAGATAGGCCTTCAGTTCCAGTGCCGCGCCGTCATTGACCTCGACATCCATCACCAGACGCCAGGCGCCATTGGCCTCAACCCGGAACAGGACCGTGTCGCGCACCACGCCGCCGCTGACGGTGGTGAGCACATCGATCGGGGTATCTTCGTCAAAGCCGGCAATCTCGCCGCCCTTGAAATCAATAACGAATTTGCGCAGATCGTGTTCGTTCAACACGCCGGACACGCCGCCGGCACCGGCGCGTGTCTCCATGACGTAGGCCGTTTCCGCATTCTCGTCCGGATTGAGATCACCCCAGATCAGGCGATAGGCGAATTCGCGGCTCTGGCCGGCCAGAACGGGCTCGGCCGGGACCCAGAAGGCGCCGATATTGTCGTCGGCCTCGATCTTGGCGGGCATCTCGATGAGCCGGACCATGCCCTGCCCCCAGTTGCCCAGCGGCTCGAC